>JABXID010000028.1 GCA_013373245.1 Gammaproteobacteria bacterium | reverse complement strand
TCCTTGTTGTTGGTGATGGCGAAACCACAAGTGTAACCACCAAAATTACCTTGAGTGGTGAAGCGGTGACATACCCTGTGATCTTTAACTATGAGTTTAAAGAAGCAGATGCTTTTGCGAGCAGTGTGCCAATTGATGAAGGTATTTTCATCATTCAAAGTGGTACTGAAGGTGAAGTAACCATAGATAACCTAGAGACCGGTTTGTATAAGTTTGTCTTTACAGAACTTAGTGATGCAGACAGCAATGCAAAACTGGCCAGCGGTGTTACTCAAGTACAAGTATCTGAAAATACGATTCCTGTTATTGAAACGGCACTGATGTCTGGTGACAACAAAGTCACGGTTGTTGATGAATTTGCTACTGATGTATCCTTAAATGTAACGGTTGTTGACGCTGACCGTACTAACGACAATAACGTTACAGTCAGCATTAACGGTGAAGTGGTTCTGCCTGAAACATTAACAATGGGTACGCACTCGTTACCTATTGACCCGGCTATTTTGGGAGTTGGTACGCATGAAGTTACGGTAAACGTAGCGGAGATTGCGACAGACGAAATGTATGAAGTTGAATCATCATTCTTCTTCTCGATTGCAGACTTTTTACCAACACTTGATGCAACTGACTCAGATGGCGACGGTATCGCTGATATTGATGAAGGGTTTGCCGATAGTGATGGTGACGGTATTGCCGATTACTTAGATGACAGTTCATTACAGTCAAACGAGCAAGTAATAGCGTTAGGTAACGACAACGCAATTATCGAAGTCGCAGAAGGCCTGACTCTAACAATTGGTGAAACGCTTAAATCGATTGATAAAGGTCAATCGTCTGATGCGTCAGTCACGGTTGAAGAGTTGGAAGCAGCGTATGGCGTCGAGATTGATGATAGCGACGTAACAGAGTACGTTACGCCAATTATCGACTTTGAAGTTAAAGGTGTTGTACCGGGAGAAACGATTGATTTAGTGATCCCACTGTCAAATGCGTTACCTAACAACGCGCGCTATAGAAAACTGCAATCTGACGGAACCTTTGTTAACTTCGATACCGTTGGTAACAATGCGATTGCCTCAGCGGAGAAAAACGAGCTAGATGTATGTCCAGCTATGGATGCCAACGAAGATATTCGTGAAGGTGATCCGTTAGTTTGGGTTGATGGTTTAGTTGAGGGGAATACTTGTATCAAGTTAAGCATCGTAGACGGCGGTGCAAATGACGCCGACGGCAAACCTAATGGTGTGGTCGTTGACCCAGGTGTGGTTGTTAACGTTAACAGTGCACCACGCATCAGTTTGTCTGATAGTGTGTTAACTGTTAATGAAGCGGCAACTGTGATGGTGACAGCCACTGGTACTGATGCAGATGGTGATGCTCTGACGTACACTTGGGAGTCTTTAACTGACGTTGATGTAGAAATTAACGATGTTAACTCAGCTGAGTTATCGTTTGTTGCACCAGATGTTGATGAAGACACATTGCTAGAGTTCAAAGTAACGGTTACAGACGGTCTATACACCAGTAGCCGAGTGCTTGAAGTCAATGTTGTATTTGTTAATAACGAGCCAAGTGTAACGGCAAGTGCAGATAACACTCTGGTAGATGGTGATGACTTAGTCACACTTTCAGCGACTGCGGATGACCTAGACGGTGATATGTTAACTTACTCTTGGACTCAGGTTTCTGGGCCAACAGTAGCGCTCTCAGCGACTGATGTAGCTGAAGTTACGTTTACTGCACCAAAAGTGTCTGAACAGACCATTATGACGTTTGAAGTCACCGTTTCTGATGGTGAACTATCGTCAGCTTCTGAGGTGTCGGTCACAGTTGCGGCTGAGCCTGAAGAAGACGAAGGTTTGTTTGGTCTGTCGTTTGGTGGTTATCTAATTTATGCGTTAGCTGGATTGGTTGGCCTACGTCGCAGACGTAAATAGACAAAAGTTATTTTTGTTGAAAGTTGAAGGGTTGCCAATTGGCAACCCTTTTTTATGGGCGTGTGCCGATAAAAATACTTTGTTCAAGTTGGTATGAGTATCGCTCGGATGAATCAGATCGTGATAATAAGCAGATAAAAAAAAGGCACTTCAAATTGAAGTGCCAAAAGCTAATTCGCTTAAACCGTTTGAACATCAAGTAAAACTTGATAACAAACGCAATCAACAGGGTAAGATTTGGTGCCTGAGGAGCATCAAACTTGGTGTAAGATTAGAGTAATAATTCTAGTCCGACAAGTGATACGATTTCAGCCTATAAGTTAACTTTTTAGTTGCGTTCGATTTTTAATCAAAAAGTGCTCTTTCATTAATATCATAAGGTCGAGGTACTAAATTTAGGTCCATTACTCTCTAGTGCGTTGCAATAAAAGTTTTAGACTTTTCAATGAACACCGCTACGGACTTTGATGTTGGCGTATATGATTTATCACCAACACTATCTAATGGCACCAACGGGTTAGTTTCTGGATAGTATGCGGCCAGATTCCCCTTTGGAATGTCGTAGGTTTTAATTTTAAAACCATCGACTTTACGCTCCACGCCATCTGGCCAAATTGATGTTAATGACACTGCGTCGCCATCAGCTAGTTTTTGTTTTTTTGCGTCTTTTTTGTTGATGAACAGCACTTTACGCTCATTAGATACACCGCGGTATCTGTCGTTCATTCCGTAAATTGTGGTGTTGTATTGGTCGTGGGAGCGCAAAGTTTGTAGGGTAAATACGGTTTGTTTCTGCTTGGCAATTTGCTCGGTAACTTCAAGCGGAAATAGAGCGTCTGGCAACTGCTCAGTGCTAAAATTTGCTTTGTTCGAATGGGTATTCCATTTGAGTTCACGTGCGCTATTTCCCAAATAAAAGCCGCCGGGTTGTTTTATTTTTTCGTTGAAATTGTCGAAGCCTGGGATGGTTTTGGCGATTAAATCTCGAATTCGACCATAATCTTCAGCTAACCAAGTCCATTTCACTGGCTTATCACCAAGCGTTGTTTGTGCAATGTTGGCGATGATCGCGGTTTCTGACTTCACATTTAACCCCTCTGGTTCTGTGCCGCCATGTGAAGCGTGAACCATAGAAAACGTATCTTCGACAGTGATGGCTTGTTCTCCACTTTTTTGTCTATCGATTTCGGTTCGACCTAAACAAGGTAAAATTAATGCGTCTTTACTGACTAACAAATGACTGCGGTTTAATTTGGTGGCGATATGCACGTTTAGCTCTGAGCGTCGAACGGCTTCAAAGGTAAAATTGGAATCAGACGCTGCCGCTGCGATGTTGCCACCTAAACAAATTAGGGCTTTGCTTTGTCTTTGATGCAGTGATTTAAGAGCGTGAAAGACGTTATGGCCGCTTTGTTTTGGCAGCGAAATTCCAAACTCTTTTTCTAACGATTCTATAAACTCAGCTTTTGGTTTTTCGTTGATTCCAACTGTTCGATTACCTTGTACGTTGGAATGACCGCGCACTGGGCACAATCCAGCACCTTTATGGCCAATTTGACCAAACAATAAATGTAAATTGGCAATTTCTCTGATGGTATCTACCGAGTGTTTGTGTTGTGTAAGCCCCATTGCCCAAGTACTAATAACGTTGTTGCTGGAAGCGAATAATACAGCTGTCTGTTGAATCTCGTTTTTCGATAAACCAGATTGCTCAACGATTTGCTCCCAATCTGTATCGTTCACAACCTTAATATAGTCGTCTAACCCTTGAGTATGTTCGTCAATAAATGGTTTGTTCAGCGGGGTATCTATGCTTAATAGATATTTTACCATGCCTCGAACCGCTGCCATGTCTCCACCTAGTTTTGGCGTTAAATACATGTGGCTGATCTCGGTTGCTGCGGGCGTTAAAAGTTCAACAGGGTCTTGCGGGCTGGCGAAACGCTCAAGGGCGACTTCTTTTAAATTGTTGAACGATACGATTTTACAGCCATTGCGTGCGGCTTTTCTAAGCGCATTCATCATTCTTGGGTGATTGGTGCCGGGGTTTTGACCATAGACAAATATAGCATCGGCGTGATCAAAGTCTTCGAGAGTAACTGTGCCTTTGCCAATACCAATTGACTCATTGAGCGCCACGCCTGAAGCCTCATGGCACATATTTGAACAGTCTGGGAAGTTATTGGTACCTAGCGTTCTGCCAAATAATTGGTAGAGGTAAGCCACTTCGTTGCTGGCACGTCCTGATGTGTATAGTTCGATTTCATTTGGGGCAAGTGTATTGAGCTTATCGGCAATGAAATCAAACGCCTGTTGCCATTCTATTGGTTCAAAATGATCGGTTGCTGAATTGTATTTTAATGGTTCAGCTAAGCGTCCTTGATACTCTAACCAATAATCCGATTGATTTAATAATCGTGTCACTGAATATTCAGCAAAAAAATCAGCCCCTATTTTATTCTCGGTAGATTCCCAAGCAACGGCTTTTGCGCCATTTTCACAAAACTGGAAAGTACCTGATTTATTGTCGCCCCATGCACAGCCAGGACAATCAAAACCATCGGTCTGATTCACTTTCAACAAGTTTTTCATATTAGCGCGCACGCGTTTGCTTTTGATTAACGCTAATACGGTAGATTTTATGGACGGAAAACCACCGGCTTTTTTAATGCTCACGATATACCTCCAATTAAATACGCAGGGTCTTTTTTGGGTACATGAATTAAATGTAAGTTATGTTGACTTGCCATTTTTGCCGCCAATCGACTTGGCGATGCCAAACTAATTAAATTATTAATGCCGGCAATAATGTTTTTCTGCACAAGTTCCACACTACAGCGACTGGTCACTAATACTGCACCGCCTTTGGTATTGACGTTTTGACGCAATAAATAGCCAAGTAATTTATCCAACGCGTTGTGTCTGCCAATGTCTTCTCGACAGGCGATGATTGCTCCTTGGCTATTTATCCAAAATGCCGCGTGTAAAGCACCGCTTTCCGCGCCATTAGTTTGCCATTGTCTTAATTGTGATTTTGTTTGTTCAATTAATGTTAGGTCAAAACAGGGGGCTTCTGGTAATGATGTTAACTTTGGAAACGCGAACTTTAACGCTTGTGTTCCGCATAGGCCGCAGCCTGTAGTGCCTTTCAGTTGTCGTTGTTGAGCGTTGAAATTAACTAAACATCGATTGGCTATGGTGACGTTGGCCAATAGCGCGTCGTTTTGTTCATTGAACTCGATATCATGGATGTCATGATTAAAGGTGATCACCGATTCAGAGCGCAAATAACCCACGATAAAGTCTTCCAAGTCAAACGGACTTACCAGCACAACGGAGTAATTTATACTGTTGATGCTAATGGCGAGGGGAACCTCATCAACCAGTGGAATTGAATTAGGCATAAATAGCTCAATTGAAACTTATAGGGTAATTTAATCACAAATGTGTGGATGCTAATAACAATTTACGAATAATAATTGTCGAGATTTTGTCGTGTAGAATTGCTTATTGTGATTACCCGCCCAGGGGTGGAGGGCTCCGAAGAGCGCCTCCTGGGGGTAGTGGTAGTTACGCTGTTTTCATGCAGTTTTTACCTGCATCTTTCGCCGCGTAAAGCGCTTTGTCTGCTTTCGCAAACAAATCGGTAGGTGCTTCGCTTTCATTTGAAGCGGCGCATCCAATGCTGACGCTAACCCCGTATTTAGTTAACATATGGTCTTTGTTAACTGCGCGGTTAATACGAGCGGCAACCATTTTTGCCGTCTCTAAATTCTCTTTTTCTAATATGATGGCGAATTCATCGCCACCAAAACGGAACATCTGATCGGTGCCACGTAAACAATCATTTGAGATGTTTACGAACCGAGTCAAAATATCATCACCAACTAGGTGCCCGTGATTGTCATTGACTTGTTTAAAGTTATCTAAATCCAATAACATTAAAACGAACGATTCTTCAAACCTGACAGCGTGCTGTATTTGACGCGCCATAGTGTCGTCAAACATTGCTCGGTTACCGATGCCAGTTAATGGATCTTTCATCGCCATCTGGTGAAGTTGCCAGAACGCTAATCCATTACGCAAAGGGTATACCAACTTTTTCTGGTAGTTTGCTAAAGACGACATTAAAACGTCGGTAATCGCTCGATCGGAAAAGTAAGTGATCCGACCCATTAAACGGTCATGTATACGTATTGGTAACGTAATTGACTGTTTCGATTTGTGACCGTTTGTCGCTTCAAACTTGCCATGAAAAGTGTCTAGCTCTACAGTATTTATTTTGAAGTGGTTTGCGATAGCACCTAAATAAATCCCTAAGATCTGTTCAACATCTAAGGTTGTTTGTAACTGTTCTATCAGTCTATCCGCTTCATTATTTAACGACGCATATTGAGACCAAGCGGCAAGCATATTGTCTGCTTCTGGGTTTATTGCATCTAAGTGACTTATATAATCCACAGTACCCCCTTGTCGTTTGTTCGTTTACGGTCGTCAAATGTGTATTAACTTGTCGAATTCGGTAAAGCTATATTCATGCCAAACTTGTAAAGTTATGAAATTTATAGAAAAAAAGTGTAATCAACCGGCAATCTGCTAGACTGACAAAATATCGACGGCAACCGGCTGCCTCGAAAGGGAAAAATATATGTCGCATGGTCATTTTTTAGAGCTTATCTTTTTATTAGCAACCTCTGTGTTTATCGTTTGGTTTTTCAAACGCATAAAATTGCCGCCTATTTTAGCTTACCTCGTTGCCGGTATTGTTGCCGGCCCTCAAGCCTTAGAGTTCATAACGTCGCCAGAGCAAGTCACCTTGGTGGCAGAATTGGGTATCATGTTTTTGCTGTTTTCTTTGGGATTGGAATTCTCGATACCAAAGCTCGTTGCAATGCGGCATTTAGTATTTGGTGTAGGCAGCGTTCAGGTCATTTTGACACTTTTATTGGTGATGGTTGCTAGTTTATTAATGGGGCTGGACTCAAGTGCGTCGTTTGTTATTGGCTGTGTTTTTGCGTTGTCATCTACCGCCGTCGTGGTTAAAACGTTAAACGAAGCTGGATTTACTCAAACCAAAAAAGGACAGGTGGCAATCAGTATTTTGTTATTTCAAGATATTGCCGTTGTTCCATTTTTAATTGCCATACCTCTATTAACGGGCACCGGCAGTGAAATGATGAGTGCTATTTTTCTGGCGTTGGCAAAGGGGACGATTGTTGTTGCCATTTTGCTGTCCATTGGCAAGTGGGTGTTGCCACGAGTATTTAACGAAGTAGCACAAGTACGCACCGATGAATTATTTGTTTTAACGGCAATTTTGGTCACGGTAATGGCCGGTACCTTAACCAGCATCTTTGGTTTATCAATGGCGTTAGGCGCATTTTTGGCGGGCATGATGTTAAGTGAAAGCCAATACAAACATCAGCTGGAAGCCGATATTCGACCGTTTAGAGACATCTTAATGGGCTTGTTTTTCATTAGTGTTGGTATGCAGCTGGATGTGACTGTACTCGTCCGTCACTGGCAATGGATATTAGCCGGATTAGCAACTTTGCTCGTCATTAAAACCATCGTCATTAAACAAGCGTCGGTGATTTTGGGTGAGTCGAGAAAGGACGGATGGAGCGCTGGATTAATGTTATTTCAAATGGGGGAGTTTGGCTTTGTATTGGTGGCACTTGCGCAACAGTATCAAATATTTACACCAGATTTAGCATCGGCATTAGTTGGTATTGGTGTATTGAGTATGGCTATTACACCGTCGGTGATTGCTCGACATACGCAAATTGTTGACTCCGTTGATAACTTTATTGGTAAATACGATGACAATTATGTCGAAGAGCAAAGTGCTCAATTTGAAAGCGAGCTTAAAGATCACGTAGTGATCTGTGGTTTTGGTCGTGTTGGTCAAACCGTCAGTCGATTTTTAAAAAGTGAAGCTGTACCGTTTATTGCACTTGATGTCGACCCAGTTCGTGTCGCTGAAGCACAAGCTGCCGGTGAAAATGTGCAATTTGGACACGCCAGAGATAAAGCTATTTTGGAAGCTGCACAAGTTGAGAAAGCGCGTTTGGTGGTCATAACGTTTGGCGATATTGCTCGCACTCAAACGGTAATTAAAAACGTAAAAGAGTTGGGTAGCAAAGCACGAATTATGGTTCGTACTAAAACCGATGAACATTTAAAAGAGATTTTAGATGATGGTGCAGACCAAGTAGTACCAGAAGCCCTTGAAGGTAGCTTAATGTTGGTTTCTCAAGTGTTATTCGAGTCAGGCGTGCCGATGTCGCGAGTGTTACGACGTATTCGTAAGGAACGAGAAAACCGCTATGGTCATTTACACGGTTTTTATCCCGGCGATACTACCGAAGTTACGGCAGACCGTCGCGATTTATTAGAGTTTATTCACGCTATCGCCATTCCTTCTGATGCCTATGCTGTGGGTAAGTCAATCGCTGAACTTGGATTTGATACGCGTCGTGTTGAGGTTGTTGGCTTGCGTCGTGACAGTGAAGAAATTGTTCAGCCATCATCAGATATTGTAATAAAAGCGCAAGATACCATCATAATCAAAGGTAAGCCGCGCCGAGTTGAGCGCGCCGAACGGGCCTTGATGACCGGTTAATGGTTTAACTCTAAAAACGTTAGGATTTCGTCGATGCGATCCAATCCGTCTTGGTAGCCTAACTCGATAAGTTCTCGAGTAAATGGTTTCTCAAACATTAAGTAACTGATTAATGCCGATTCAGAGTCGGCCGTTATTCCCGCTATCCGTAGCAAAAATCTAATGGCACTTGGCATACTATGATAATGTTTTGATGCGATTGCATTAAAGCTGCGGCTTGGATTTATCAGTAAACTCTCCACTTTTTTCAGCCCCGCTTTTTGCTCAGACGTGTGATCAAGTGTGGCGTTTATGCGATTCATGCGCTCAATATCAGCGTTTAAAGAATCGGTAAAAATCGTATCGAGCAAATGCCCTGTAATGGTGGCCGAGTTGGGATGAAATTCTGGATCTTTTATATGGTTATCTAACTTGGGTTGCTCGACACCGATAATTAGGATTTTATCCGCTCCTAGATGAATCGCCGGGCTTAAGGGGGATAATTGGTGAATCGAACCGTCACCAAAAAACTGATCGCCAATTTTTACACAGGGAAAAACCAATGGAATTGCGGCTGACGCCATTAAGTGACGAGAGGTTAATACCGTTTTTACACCACGACGTTTAGCTCTGCGCCACTCGTCGCTATGACTTGATTGAAAGAATGAGATCGAATCTCCGTCGGTGTAACTGGACGCTGAAATTGAAATGGCGTCGAGGTGACCTGACAAAATGTTGCGGTCGATACGCTTAAAATCCACCAGTTCAGACAACAATACTGAAAGAGGGTGGTTATTGAGTAAACTCGTAGCTCGGTTGATTTGGCTTTTCTGATATTTTGATATGTAGTTTTTCGCCAAATAACCAAACACGTTGAGCCAATTACAATCGTAAACTTGAGAGGTTTTAAAGTTTTTCCAAACCCACTCTGTCTTTTTCACACCAAGATGAAAACAAGAGGCGTAACATGCCATTGATACTGCATTTATTGCGCCCGCAGAGGTTCCGCAAATAACTTTAAAAGGTGACTTTTGATTGCGAGGTAGTTGTGACGCGATAGCCTTGAGCACACCTATTTGATAGGCGGCGCGCGCACCGCCGCCAGTTAATATAAGCGCATTTTTAGATGGTGCCTGACTGTGAAAGCTATTGCTGAATATCATTTTATCTCAGTGTTTTATTTTCTATTATGGACAGTGACTTACTCGGTTTCAACGTACAGTACCAGCAAAAATCAAATAATCGCCGAATAATTAAACAGACAGTTTTATTTCAACCGTAACCTTGAAAATCAACCTTGCAACCTATAAATGATTAAGTGATAATGCGCGCCGCGCTTTATTTATAGTTTAGTCCGTCATTATTCGCGACGATGACACTAGCTTTAAGCGTCCAATATGGTGACTCCATTGGTGTCTCGCAACGATACCTTGTGAACCTGGTCAGGCCCGGAAGGGAGC
>JABXID010000051.1 GCA_013373245.1 Gammaproteobacteria bacterium | reverse complement strand
ACTTCACCACCAACCATGACCATGCCAGTTTTAACGTACGTTTCACAAGCAACACGAGCTTTGGGATCTTGCTCTAATATTGCGTCTAAAACCGCATCTGAAATTTGATCCGCTATTTTATCCGGATGACCTTCTGACACAGATTCTGAGGTAAATAAATGTTTTGCCATTAATAAATTCTCTCTTATGAAAGCTGCACTGTTACACAGTGTGAGCAAAGCTTTAAAATTTTGACAATTTTAAACCACAAACGGTAAAAATGCCTAGTACTTTTTAACATCTAGACGTCTATACGTTTATATCTTTTATTCGGTTTACTTTATTTTACAATTTGAACGTGCCAAGCTTTGCAAATGGAAACCAGTTGTTTTATAAAAAGTTAGATTCTACTTAAGGACATATAATGAAGAAAACTTATTCTACTTTTACTTTCCCTTTGTCAAAAAAATTACTCATATCGAGCGCACTTTTGGCATTAGCAAGTTGTGCAGCCATTGAGTCTGGCAATTCATCCAACACAACCGAAGCAACGTCGGCAAAACAAACGGGCAATTTAGAATTTGTTCGTAATGTTGAAGGCATCGACGAATACAGCCTACCAAATGGTTTAAAGGTACTTTTATATCCTGATCCGGCTCAGCCTAAAACGTTAGTCAACATCACATACCGTGTTGGTTCGGTGCATGAACATTACGGTGAAACCGGAATGGCGCATTTACTTGAACATATGTTGTTCAAAGGCTCTACTAATTATAAAGATATCGACAAAGAATTTAACAAACGTGGTATGCGTGTTAACGCCACGACGTGGTTAGATCGAACTAACTACTTTGAGTTGTTTGAAGCAAACGATGAAAATTTAGAGTGGGCGCTAGGAATGGAAGCGGACCGTATGGTCAATGCAACATTCACTGCTGAACAGTTGGAAAGTGAAATGACCGTTGTTCGTAATGAAATGGAACGTGGTGAAAACAACCCATTTCGTATTCTAATGGCTCGTATGGATTCAACGTCTTATCTTTGGCACAACTATGCAAACTCAACCATAGGCGCGCGTTCTGATGTTGAAAACTTTCCATTTCCGCGCTTAAGAGAGTTTTATAAAAAGCACTATCGTCCAGACAATGCCGTGTTGACTGTTGCTGGTCGTTTTGACAAAGAAAAAACAATGGCGTTGATCAAAGAAAAGTTTGGTGTATTAGCTAAACCTGAGGCGCCAATCGAGCCGCTATATACGGTTGAGCCTACACAAGATGGTGAACGTGTTGTTAACCTTCGCCGCACTGGTGAAGTGCCAATTATAGGCGTGCAATATCATGTCCCTTCGGCATTGCATAAAGACACACCAGCGGTACAAGTTTTAACTCGTATTTTCTCTGACCAAGCGCGTGGCCGTTTGCAAAAAGAGCTGGTTGAGCCTGGCTTGGCATCAGGTCAATGGGTTTTATCATTTTTACGTAAAGAACCTTCGATGTTTACTGTGTTAACTCAAGGCATTAAAGGCCAAGATTACACTGAGTTAGAAAAGAGTTTGCTTGCTCAAGTAGAACAAGTAGCAGCTAAGAAGATCACTGAAAAAGAAGTGGAAGAAGCAAAAGCTGCAATCTTAAAGGAAACCGAAGAAGGTTTAAGAAATGTAACCTCGGTAGGTATGGAGTTGTCTGAATTTATCGCTATGGGCGATTATCGTTACATCTTTTATTTCAGAGATTTAGTTGAAAAAGTGACAGCTGAAGATGTGCAAATGGTCGCGGAGAAATACTTAGTTCAAAGCAACAGAACCATAGGCCGATTTATTCCAACTAAAGATCCAGTGAGAGCAGAAATTACTCAAGCTGAAAGTATTGACGAACTGCTAAAAGACTACAAAGGTCGTGAAGCCATTGAAGCTGGCGAGGTTTACGACAATACAGTACCAAACATCCAAGCGCGTCTTCAGAAGTTTAATTGGTCGACAGGTGCAGAAGTCAGTATCTACCCGAAAAAACTCAGAGGTGGCGAAGTACAAATTTCAATGACTTTACCAACAGGTAATGTTAATTCTTTGAAAGGCTACGAGCAGGACTTTAAATTGATGGGGGGCTTGTTGTACAGCGGCAATGCGAAATACTCTAAGTCTGAGATCGCTTCTAAAATGGATGAGTTGAAGGCATCAATTAATATCAGTACTAACACGTTAGGTGAGATCAATGTCGGCATTAAAGCAGTAAAAGAAAACCTAACTGAGACATTGGATTTCGTTGCTGAAATGCTTGCTACTCCTGAGTTTGCACCAACTGAGATTGATATCGATCGTCAAGCTGTGATCACAGGCAAAGAATCTAACCGCAATGAGCCTGCAGCTATTGCTGTTGCAACCTTAAGAAAGTCTTTAAACGCTCATAAAAAAGGGCACCCTTTAGCGTTCCAAAGCATAGATGAAGAAATTGCAGCACTTAATAGAATTACCCAAGCTCGTTTGAAGAAAGTATATAAACAACACTTAACGTTTGAACATGCGCATATTGGCGTTGTCGGTGATGTTGATGCAGCGGCTTTCTCTGCACAACTAGAGAAACGATTTGCTGGCTTTAACAGCGGAACTGACTACGAGAAAATGCATACTAAATATGCTGATGTTCAAGGCGTCGATAGCTGGATTGAAACACCAGACAAAGCGAATTCGACCTTGTTTATCGGCCACAGACTAGACCTAAATCAGCAACACCCTGACTACCATGCAGCGATTACAGCTAACCATATCTTTGGTGGCAGTGGCTTCGCATCTCGTTTGATGCAGCGTATTCGTGTGAAAGAGGGCTACAGCTATGGAACAGGCTCTGGTATGCAATTGGACTTCCATGAACGTTTTGGAATTTATTATATGCGAGCGATTGCAGCGCCAGAAAATATGAAAAAAGTAGTAGTGGCGTACAACGAAGAAGTTGAAAAAGTTCTGAGCGAAGGTTTCACTCAAACTGAACTTGATAATGCGATTGAAGGTCAATTGAAAAGTTTACGTGTGTCTTGGTCGAGTGATAGCTACATCGCTGGGTTGTTGAAGAACAATACCGAGTTAAATCGTGATCTTGAATGGTACAACGAATACGAGCAAAAAATCCGTTCGTTAACGCTTGAAGAAGTAAATGCTGCGTTTAAAAAATATATTGCGACTGACGAGTTAAATATATTCACCGCAGGTGATTTTGCCAAAGCGGCGGAAAAATCGTAAATAACCTCTGAGTTATTTGTATTTAGAAAATGCAGAAAGGTCACTTTCTGCATTTTTTTTATGGCCTAATTTAATAGAAATGGGATAACTGTCACTTATCGTACTAATTTGTTGTTTTACATAATTAAAGTGACAGGTGTAACTGAGTTTATTATGTTAGAGCGTATATTATTTATTGGAGTGAATTCATGTCAGCTTTTCATTTTCGAAAACCATCTTATTTAAATGTGTTGTTGCTGTCGGCCTTGAGTATAACGTCGACTATAGCCCAATCTGACACTTCAAAATATTTGCAGTCAGAAGATATTTTTAATCTGGAAATTGCTGCGACACCTAAAGTTTCAGCAGACGGTAAAAAAGTCGCTTATGTGCGTCGTACCAGCGACATAATGACCGACACAAACCGCTCGAATATTTGGATTGTGGATGTTGACGGTAATAACCATCGTCCTTTATTTTCTGGCAAAAACAGTTTCCATTCACCGGTCTGGTCTCCAAGCGGTGACCGATTAGCATACATCTCCAACGAAGACGGTCAGTCTCAGCTTTATGTGCGCTGGATGGATACAGGACAAACAGCCTTATTGAGCAATGTGCAAGAGTCGATTGGCAATGTAACTTGGTCGCCGGATGGCGAGCAAATAGCTTTCACAATGAAAGTGAAAGACAGCCATAAACCGCTCGACGTAAAAATGCCGAAAAAACCAAAAGGCGCCAAGTGGTCGGAAAGTGTAGAGTACGTAACCAAAGCGCGTTATCAAGCTGACGGCGCTGGAATTTTAGAACCTGCCTATACACATATTTTTGTGATCCCAGCACTAGGTGGTACAGCGAGACAATTGACTTCAGGCAATTACAACCATGGTGGCGCGTTAGCGTGGGGGAAAACCGGTCGTAAAATCTTTTTCTCAGCGAATCGCCACGATGAGTGGGAGTATCAAACGCGTGAATCAAATATCTTCTCAGTGACATTAGACGGTGATATTCAGCAAATTACCGATGAGCCAGGCGCTGAATATAACCCGAAGGTTTCTCCTGACGGAAAATATATTGCTTATCTAAGTGCTGACGATAAGAAGCTGGCGTATCGCAATCGCTACTTAATGATCAAAAACATAGCCGGAGCAGACTGGCAAACAAACTTGTCCAAAAACATCGACAACGCCTTGTCTAACATTCACTGGAATAAGAATGGCTCGGGGCTTTACTATCAAATGGAAGAGCGAGGCACGGTTACTATTGGATATACCGACTTAAAGTCCCAGCATAAAAAGCTAGTACAAGGACTTGGTGGTGGCACAATGGGACGCCCATACACCTTTGCTACATTTGACGTGAATAATGATGTAGTGGCTTATACGAAGGGTAAAACTGACCGACCTGCGGATGTATACACCAATGTTAGAGGTACTAATACTCAAGTTACTTATTTGAATGAAGATGTATTAGGTCACAAAGTACTGGGTGAGGTCTCCGAAGTCATTTACAACTCGTCAATCGATGGCGAAGAAATTCAAGGTTGGTACATTACCCCGCCAGATTTTGATCCAAGTAAAAAATATCCACTAATTCTAGAAATTCACGGCGGTCCGCATTTGTCTTACGGTCCGCATTTCACGGCTGAGCTACAACGCTTTGCAGCAGAAGGTTACGTTGTATTTTATGACAATCACAGAGGCAGCACCGGTTACGGCGAACGTTTCGCCTTGTTATTGCAAAATAAATATTCGAGCAAATACGACTTTGCCGATCACATGAGTGGTGTGGATGCCATGATCGATAAAGGGTTTATCGACAAAGAAAAACTATACATAGCAGGTGGTTCTGCAGGTGGTATCGCCAGTGCTTATGCCATTGGCTTGACGGATCGCTTCAAAGCAGCTGCGGTATCGAAACCTGTGATCAACTGGATTTCAAAAGTATTAACAGCGGACAGTTATTTAGGTCAAATTCCTAATCAATTTCCGGGCATGCCGTGGGATAACTTTGAGCATTATTGGCAACGTTCTCCGTTGTCGCTAGTTGGTAATGTCACTACGCCAACTATGTTATTAACAGGTGAAGCAGACCGACGCACACCGATGTCTGAAACTGAACAGTTTTACCAAGCATTAAAATTACGTAAAGTTGATACCATCATGGTGAGAGTGCCAGGTTCGCCACATGGCATAGCAGGAAAGCCGTCACGAATGGTCGCCAAGATTGAAAATATACTTGCGTGGTTTGCTAAATATCAGTGATGATATTACTTAACTAGGGTGTCTGAAGTAACAGTATGGTTCTTTAGACACTTTAGATTTGTACATGGCGGTATCAGCCTGTTTTATCAATTCTTTAACCGATACTCTATTGTGAGCAGAATAAATACTGATACCAATGCTGCTTTGATATTTAATCTCTTGTTGTTCATAAGTAAATTTTTGATTAAATGCCGATAATATTCGTTCAATAGCGGTTTGAAGCGCCACATCATCCGCTATTTTATCAAGTATCAGTATAAACTCATCTCCGGACTGTCTCGCAAAAAAATCATGTTCTCGAATGCATTGATTGATATGAGTACCGACGTGCTTTAATAACCTGTCACCCACATCATGACCATAATTGTCATTGATCGATTTAAAGTCATTTAAATCAAAAAATAAAACCGCAATGTTGTAGTTGTAGCGCTCGGCGTTTTTAATTTTAAGGGTTAACTCTTGGGTCAAATACTCGCGGTTTGGTAAGCCAGTAAGCGCATCGTGTTTGGCTTTAAATGTCATGTGTTTTAGACGCATTATTTGAAATAACACAAAGCCAATGAGTAGGAAAACATAGAGTGCTTTTGCGTATGTGCTCCACCAAAACGGGGGCATAATATCCAAGTAAATATCAAAACTTTGTCGATTAAACTCTTGGTTAGAGTTTGTCGCTCTGAGTTTTAATTCATATTCATTGTATGGCAGGTTACTCAGAGATAATTCGCTACTCTCTAGCGTTTGCCAATTCTCTTTGCCAGGCAGTAATTTGTATTGATAAACAATAGATTCTGGTGATAAAAACTCTAATGCGCTCACGTTAAAGGCATAAAATTTATGTTTTGGTGGGATTTTGATTTTACCTTTGCTCGTGATATTAAAATATCTTTCATTGGAAATGAGATAGGATGACAGCGTCAGTGGTGGAAATGCAGTTTGTTGCTTGATTGCGTCGGTTGGAAAAAATACGATCCCTTCATTGCCGCCAAAAATAATGAGATCGTCTTTAGCAAAGCTAGATGCATTTTCATGAAACTCCATATTTAGCCAGTGAAATTGATGAGTGTATAATTGCACAGAGTAATCACTCTGCTTTATTTTATATATAAGACCTCGACTACTGACCCAAACGTCACCATTGTTGCTGACCGAAAGTGCTTTAATGCTGTTATTTGGTAGTTTATTCGTTTTAGCAAGGCGCTTTTTGATTTGCCATTGTTTGTCTTTCACTTCTAATAGATATAGGCCATCAGACAATGTACCGACCCATAGTTGCTCATTGATCAGTTTCATTGAAGTGATGTGGTAGTCAATTAGACGTTGCGAACTATCGGGTTGTTCTATATTTAAAATAGTTAGACCATGCTGACTACCAACAATGTAAGTACTTTCAAAAGGTATTATATTTGTTATGTAACCGGTCGAAATGTCGGAAAAGGTGTTTATAAACTGCTCTGTTTTTAAATCAAATGTCGCTATTGAGCCATTGTAATAGCCTAATATCAGTTGATTATTATGCTCTGTAACATTGTATATACTCTCTTCGTCACCGTACTGCTCAAAGGTTTTTGGATTAGTTATTCGTGTTGCAGAATTCTGTTTGGGGTTGAACTTTAGTAAACCAGAATTAGTGCCAAGCCAAACATGTTCGTTTGTTGCATAAAGGGACCATATAATAGTATTTGGCAGTTTGCCGTCACCGTTTGAACTTGGGAAAGTAGTAAGTTTGTTGGAAGTAAGGTTAAACTTATTTAATCCGTCTTCGGTGCCAAACCAGATGTCACTTTTATGTTTATCAATACTCCAAACGTGTTTATTGGTAATGCTTTGATACTCACCTATTTGACGCACCAATTTATTTTTGGGGTCAGTAATTGCCAAACCGTTGGTGGTGGCTATCCAAAGTAAACCTGTGTTGTCGAAGTACAATTTACTGACGTTGTTATATGGGATGGTGTAATTTATTTGTGGATGGTATTTGTGCGATAGATTGGTTTCGGATGATGGGCTAAATCGACTAATGCCATCGTAGAAGTATCCTAACCATAAGTCATCTTGCTGTTTTGCCAAAGTCCAAACGCTGTCGTGATTTAGGTGGCCGCTATACTTACTGTATTCGTTACTAATAGTATTGGTGTTTAGGTCAATTTTTATCAGTCCCCAATTTCTAGTCGCTAACCAAAGTGTTTCTTTATCAATTAATCCATCATAAATACTGAGGCGACTGTATTTAGGCAGTTGATCATTTTTGTTAGATGGCAAGCTTTCTGGGCTAAGTGTAATTGGATTAACTAAGTAGAGACCTTGTTTCGTTCCTATCCACATTTCATTGGATGATGATTGCCCAATAAACTTAATTGAGTTTTCTACTTTGTATTGCCAAACAAGTTGTTGGCGTTCATCTAAAACATATAAGCCTTGGTCAGTGCCTATCCAGTAACGATTGTTATTATCTTGAGTTATGTAAAATATTACGAGCGGTTGGTTAGTGTCTAATGTCGGAATGTGATTAAAATCGCTGGTACCATCATCAAATTTGTAAAGACCATTGATGGTGCCAACCCAAAGCTGTTGTTTATGGTCTTCGTAAAGCGCGGTTATATCATCACTGCCCAAACCATTATTATTGTCAGGGTTGTAGTGATAGCTGGTAATATTTAGACCGTCGAATCGAGCCAAACCACCCTTGGTTCCAATCCACATTAGGCCATTTTTTCTCTGCAAAATAGTGTTAATGTAGGTCGAAGGTAGACCGTCTTTGGTTGTGATTCGTTTGAAGTGTAGTTGCTCTCTAGGTATGAGGGTGTTGTCTGCTCGGACATCAATACTCATCAATAATAGGCTAATTATTAAAGGTGCCAGACTCGCTATTGAAGTAAATTTAGTTTGATTCATCATTTGTAAAATAACCCAGATTAAAAGCAGCTTTGGTTTTTTCTATGATCATTGCATCGGTTAAAGGTAGTTTGTGTTTTTTACTAAAACCAAAATAAGAAATTTGATTATTTTTGTTCACTCTTTCAATCACAGTGGTCTTTATTTCGAGGGCATTAATTTCGTCTATCAAAGATTTTGCAACGAGCTCAGAAGTGATCACCAAATCAATACGCTCTTTTATAAGTATCTTGATACCATTCCTTACGCTAGGGATGGATACTTTATTTAGTGAACGGTCATTATCAAATGTAGCAAAGTAGGTTGTCCCCCTAGGCACGCCAATTAATTTGCCATAAAGATCATTGTAGTGCCTAAACTTTGAATCGGGTCGTGACAAAACAACAAGAGATTCTTCAACCTTGTAAGGCGCGTAAAACGCAAATTTCTTGCGTTCTTCACTTATGTTTAAACCCGCAATAACGTCCGCTTTACCGCTTTCCAACAATGCGACGCAACGGGCAAAATTGGGTGACTTAATAAAATTTAAATTGGCGTCAAATAGAGTTGCCAGTTTTTTCAATGCATTTATATGAATCCCAACAGGGGGATCCGTCAATTGTTGGTACGGAGGGTGATCATCTATGCACGCAGTGATTACGCTAGATTTTGCGTAACACAGTGACGACATAAATATCGACAGCGCAAAATAGTTTGTGAACTTTAGCCAGCTCATTTAATTACTGCCCCAATGGCCAATTAATTTATTAACTAGGCAAAGTGTGTAACATATTTTAAACAAATACCAGTATGTGTTTAAACTTTAAGTGGCTAAAAGAAAGCTGATGCTGGAAATGTCAATTGCAGTATTTCTTTAAAGAACAATGTACTCTGACAAATTTAGGGACAGTGATTAAGAATAAAAAAGGTTAAGTATGCACTTAACCTTTTTTTGCAAGTCATGCCACACTACAAGCTTTATATTATTTCACTTCTTCACCAGCGGCTTGTTTGTCTGCGTGATATGAGCTTCGTACGAACGGTCCAGAAGCCGCGTGTTTGAATCCTAGCTTATCTGCTTCAGCTTTGAAAATATCAAACTCAGCTGGCGGCACGTAACGGTCAACTGCTAAGTGGTGTTTACTTGGCTGTAAATATTGACCGACGGTTAACATGTCTACATTGTGTTCGCGTAAGTCTTTTAATACTTCGATGATTTCTTCATTGGTTTCACCCAAACCAACCATTAATCCTGACTTAGTATCGACTTCAGGGTGCATCTCTTTAAAGCGCTTAAGTAACTCTAAAGACCATTTGTAGTTTGCGCCTGGACGAGCCAAACGATATAAACGCGGCGCAGTTTCCAGGTTATGATTAAATACATCCGGTGGCGAGGTCGATAAAATTTCTAGTGCTATGTCCATGCGACCACGGAAGTCAGGTACTAAGATTTCTACTTTAATGCCTGGGTTGTGTTTACGAATTTCAGTAACACAATCAGCAAAGTGTTGAGCGCCACCGTCACGTAAGTCATCTCGGTCTACGGATGTGATCACAACATATTTTAAGCCCATTTCTTTGATCGTTAGCGCCAGTTTCTCTGGTTCTTCAGCGCTTGGTGGTAACGGTCGACCGTGACCCACGTCACAGAATGGACAGCGGCGAGTACAAATATCGCCCAAGATCATAAATGTAGCGGTGCCGTGATTAAAACATTCTGGCAGGTTAGGGCACGAGGCTTCTTCACAAACTGAGCTTAAACCTTGGCTACGCATCGCTTTTTTGATGTTATCAATTTTCTCGCTTGATTTAGGTAAGCGAATTTTTAACCAGTCTGGTTTACGCAACATGGTTTCACGTTCTGAAGGCATTACCTTTACAGGGATTAGTGCCATTTTGTCAGCATCACGTAATTTAACGCCTGCTTCTAATTCAGAGGTTTTGATTCTAGCCATTAATAAAGCCTGTTTATTTGTGTTAACTCGGCAAACCAACAAAGTGTTTCGTGTCGGTTGCAGCTAATGAGTTTGCCAATATGGCAGCTAATTCTTCGCCCGCAATCGCCACTGATTGCGGACCGTTAATTTGTTTGGTTTGTAACATTTCCATGCCAGCATAACCACATGGATTAATACGTAAAAATGGCTCTAAATCCATATCTACGTTTAGTGCTAAGCCATGAAAACTGCAGCCTCTGCGCACACGTAAGCCAAGTGACGCTATTTTTTTGTCATCAACATATACGCCTGGTGCGTCTTTCTTAGCGTAAGCTGTAATTTGATACTTAGCTAGCAAGTCGACAATGGACTGTTCGATTTTTGTTACTAAATCGCGAACACCCAATTTACGACGTTTGAGATCGAGTAATAAATAAACCACTAACTGTCCCGGTCCGTGATAAGTGACTTGGCCACCTCGGTCGACTTTGACTACAGGAATATCACCAGTATTTAGCAAATGTTCTTCCTTCCCCGCTTGCCCTTGGGTAAAGACCGGCGCGTGTTCAACCAACCAGAGCTCATCGATAACATGTTCATTGCGGTTATCGGTAAAGTCTTGCATGGCTTGCCAAATAGTTTGGTAGTCATTAATGTCAACCTGTCGAACAATCAGTTGCTGGTTGATGTCAGTGGTCATTTACAGAACCACTCGTACGATATCAATATTGCCGAGCTCGTTATAAACCAATTCCATATGCTCTTTACTGGTAACCGTGACAGATAGAGACACTGAATGATAATTACCTTTGCTGCTCGGCTTAATTTTCGGGCTGTAGTCACCTGGGGCAATTTGCTGCAGTACTTCAATAATTTTTAATGGCAAGTCGTCTTGCGCTAAGCCCATGATTTTAAACGTCTGTAGGCAAGGAAACTCGAGTAGTTCATCGAACTTTGTATCTTTAACGGGTTGTTTAGCCATCAATTTACCCTTTATAAATGTGCGGTTTTACAATATCTATATGCGAAAAAACCGATCTGTGGGATCGGCTTTTCAAAATCAAGGTTTAGGCCGAAATTATAAATCCAATTTCAGTTTCACGTAATCTTTAAGTTTTTGGAACAAGCTACCTTCATTTACCTCATCAAGTGTTACCAATGGGTATTGAGTGATGGTTTCATCTTCAATTTTTATAACTAAGGTACCTACTACTTCGCCTTTACGGATAGGAGCTTTTAACTCTTTATCAAGTGTAAACTCAGCGGTTAACTTTTCGCGGTAGCCGCGAGGAATTGTAATAGGCGTACTTTGGTTAATGCCTAAGCGAACCTCCGGTCTGTCGCCCATATAAATGCGTTGTTTTGCGAACTCAGTACCAGCTTCATATGCAGTCAGTGTTTCGTAAAAACGGAAGCCGTAGTTCAATAACTTTTTGCTTTCGACTTTTCTAGCTCGTTCACTCGCGGTACCCATAACAACTGCGATTAAACGCATGTCACCTTTTGTTGCTGAAGATACTAATGAATAACCTGCAGCTGAAGTGTGCCCAGTTTTAATACCATCAACATTTAAACTCTTGTCCCACAATAGACTGTTTCTGTTTAACTGCGAGATGTTGTTAAAGGTGAAGTCTTTTTCTTTGTAGATAGCGTACTCTTCAGGAACATCACGAATTAAAGCAGAACCTAAAAGGGCCATGTCACGAGCAGAAGTTAGGTGGCCTTCGGCAGTTAAACCGTGGCTATTTACATAATGAGTGTTGGTTAAGCCTAGTTCTTCGGCGTACATATTCATTAATTGTGCAAATGCATCTTCGCTGCCAGCAATATGCTCTGCCATTGCTACGCAGGCGTCGTTACCACTTTGAATGATAATGCCGCGGTTTAAGTCAGCTACCGAAACTTGTTTACCAACTTCAATGAACATTTTTGAAGAGTCTGGGAAGTTTTTAGCCCATGCATTGCGGCTGATGGTCACCATGTCTGTTAATGCTATGGTGCCACTTTGTAATTCTTTACCGATGACATAACTGGTCATCATTTTAGTTAAGCTCGATGGGTTAAGGCGTTCATCAGCGTTTTCTTCCGCGATTATTTTCCCCGTATCGTAGTCCATCAAAATAAACGCTTTGGCGTTGATTGGAGGCGGGTTAGGAACTAGGAACTTGGCTGATGAAATAAATGAAACTGCAAGGGACGAAATACAGACCAGTTGTAACAATAGTTTTTTCATTTTATACCGCAATATTTAATTTGAAAGATAATACCAATTGTCATAAATATTTTAATCATCCAGTGGAAACTAAATATTTATGACAATTGGTATAAGTGAATTTTAAGCGGGCTATTATCCACATCGAGGGCAGTAAAGTCCAGCCTAGCGGCTTATAATTTAGCCGTATCGAGGCAAGTAGACCCGCCTGTAATTTGCTGGAGTTTGGCATTTTCAACTTAAGATTATTAAGGTTTTGAGGTTTCTATCGAAATGTCTGAAAAGCCAAATTGCTTGATTTTTTCAACGACTGTTTCAGCGTAGCTAAGTTGATTAAATGAACCAAATACAAGCGCGTATTGTTCGCCGTCTTTGGAAAGGGCTGCAGGCTTATCAATCATAAATGATAATCCTTTTGCTGACTCTTGGGCATCGGCTTGGCTTTTTAGTCCTCTGACTTTAACAAAGTATTCATTGGCTTTTTTCTGTTGCAGCTCAGGAAGTAGAACTTCAACTTTTACCTTTGCTGTGCCGTGGTCGTATACACCAATTTTATATGCGGCTGAAAAGGATAAGTCGATAATTCTATCTTCATGAAATGGACCACGGTCATTTACTCTAACGACGACGGATTTATTGTTTGCCACGTTAGTCACTTTTACATACGTCGGTAATGGCAGTGTTTTGTGGGCCGCAGACATGCCGTACATATCATACACTTCGCCATTCGATGTTAAGTGGCCGTGAAACTTTTTGCCGTACCATGAGGCTATACCTGTTTGTTGAAAAGGTTTACGTTCCGTCAGTGGCACGTAACGCTGACCCCAAACCACATAGGGTTTATTGCCTCGGCTAACTGGTTCATCGGTAACGACGGCGTCTTGCAATTCAAGCGAGGTTGGCGGGCGAATGGGGGCACTGTCATGGCGCTGAGCATAACGCCCTGTACTACAGGCATTAAGTAAAAAGATGATTAGAATAGAAAATACGAACTTCATTTAACTTGCTAATAATCGTTTATTGGTGGCAATCGCCATTAAAATACCAAAGCTGGCCATTAACGTCACTATTGACGTGCCTCCATAACTGACTAAAGGCAGCGGTACGCCAACAACAGGTAGTAACCCAGACACCATGCCTATGTTGACGAATAAATAAACAAAAAACGTTAAAATTAAACTTCCAGCGAGTAACTTGGTAAACGCTTCTTGTGCGCGAACCGCTATTATCAAACCTCGAACAATAACAAAGGCATAAACGGCCAATAGCACCAGTACACCTATGAAACCAAACTCTTCACTGAGGACTGAAAAAATAAAATCAGTGTGCCGCTCAGGCAGAAACTCTAACTGTGATTGTGTGCCTTGTAGCCACCCTTTGCCTTCGAGACCACCTGAGCCTATGGCAATTTTAGATTGAATAATATGATATCCGGCGCCAAGCGGGTCGCTTTCAGGGTTTAAAAAAGTAAGCACACGCTGCTTTTGATAGTCATGCATTAAGTAAAACCACAGGATAGGCAAAAACGCTGCAGCACCAGCGAATAATCCAATTAAAATTCGAAAGCGTAATCCGGCCAAAAACATAACAAAAAAACCACTACTTGCAATTAACAATGAGGTTCCTAAGTCGGGTTGTTTGGCAATCAATAATGTAGGGATAACAATAATAGTGAAACCGACAATTGTATTTTTGAACGAGGGCGGCAAAGTGTAATTACTTAAAAACCAAGCCATCATCATGGGCAGGGAAAGTTTCATGATCTCAGAAGGTTGAAATTTAACCACTCCAAGGTTTAACCAGCGCTGTGCGCCTTTACCCATATCGCCAACAAGTAATACAGCAACTAAAAATCCAATGCCAACAACAAACAGGTGTGGTGCCCATTTTTGATAAAAAAATGGTGAGATCTGGGCGACGACTAACATGACACCAAGTCCAATTCCAAGTCGCATTACTTGTCGAATAACCATGTCGACGTTTTGCCCGCCTGCAGAATAAATTACCGTAATGCTGATCAACATTAATGTCAGAATACCTAACAACAAAGGCAGATCAATGTGAAAGCGAAACCACAATGAGCTTTGTCGGCGTTCATTTTCAGTTTGTACCACTGGGCACTCCTATAGCGTCATTTTGTTGAGTTATGTGACGTCTGCCAGACAACCCTAAACCAAAGTACAAGTCGAGCATTTCTCGAGCGATCGGCGCCGCATTAGAACCACCACCGCCAGCATTTTCAACTGCGACCACAATCACTATTGTCGGATTTTCAAATGGTGCGTAACCAACATACATAGCGTTGTCGCGGAATCGTTCGGCGACGCTTTCTTCTTCATACTCTTCATCGTCAGCCAAACTGAATAATTGTGCTGTGCCTGTTTTACCAGCGGACGAATAAACGGCGCCAGCAAATGCTGTTCGAGCGGTACCGTCAATAGCATTAACGGTTTCGTACATTGCTTTTAGAATGGCGTCCCAATGGCGTTGATTTTTTATTGTGACCGGTTCTCTGTATTTTGTGGCCGTTTCAGAATAGACACCATTTTGACTAATACCAGTAACGATTTTGGGCTCGACCACTCTACCTTTATTGACCAATACGGATGTCGCCATGGCCAGTTGTATCGGGGTAGCTGTCCAGTAGCCTTGACCAATACCAATTGAAATCGTGTCACCCTTATACCAAGGTTGTCTAAAGCGGTCGCGTTTCCATTGCCTTGAGGGCATTATTGCTCTTGACTCTTCGTAAAGATCGACGCCGGTGAAATTACCAAATCCAAATTTTTTGCCAAACTCACTGATTGAATCTATGCCTAAGCGGTAGGCCAAATCGTAATAGTAAATGTCACAAGATTGTTTAATTGAAGTCAATAAATCTACGTGGCCATGTCCGCCAGGTTTCCAGTCTCTGAATCGGCGTTGCACCTCAATGTTGGGGATTTTCCAATACCCCGGATCCCATACGGTTGAGTTGGTCGTGACCAAACCTTTGTCCAAGCCGAGTAAACCCAATTGCATTTTTATCGTCGATGCCGGCGGATATTGTCCTTGGCTTACACGATTTAACATAGGTTTGTCTTTTGAATTCAATAGCTTGGAGTAGTTAGTTTGACTAATGCCTGTGACAAATAAATTGGGGTCATAACTTGGGTTGGAATAAAACGTTAATATCGCGCCGTCTCTCGGATCCATGGCGATAATCGCACCACGGTTACCATCCAATACATCGTGGGCTTTTTTCTGCATGTTGGCATCTATCGACAGGTGAAGATCAGCGCCCGGTTTTGGTGGGATGACATCTAACTGACGTAGAACGCGACTGCGATGATTTACTTCAACATTCTCACTGCCAGTAATACCGTGCAATTGCGATTCGTAGTATTTTTCAATACCTAACTTACCTATGCTTCGCGTGGCGGTATAGTTCTGAATTTGTTCATTTTCTTCTAAACGTTCTAGGTCACGTTTATTAATTTTTCCAACATAACCAACTGCATGAGTAAAGTACTTTTCAAATGGGTAATGACGAGTTAAACGCGCTTCAATGGATACCCCTTGAAAACGGTGTTGATTCACTGAAAACTTAGCGACCTCTTGCTCGGTTAGTCTAATTTTAAGTGGCATGCTTTTGAAACGGCGACGATATTTAATCGCCCGTTTGAACACCGTGATGTGCTCTTCGCTGATCTCTATGATCTGTTGCAGTGCTGCCAGTGTTTCATCCATGTTGTTAACTTGTTCAGGGATGATCTCTAAACTGAAACTTGGTTCATTGCTTGCCAACACCTTGCCATTAAGGTCTTTAATGACGCCGCGATTAGGCGCAATAGGTTGCAGTTTAATACGGTTATCATTTGAACGTGTTTGGTACGATTGGTAGGAATTAATTTGTAAGTGAAACATATTCACAACCAGCACCAGTATTAGCCCTGCCGCGGCGATAAATGAAATAATGGCTCGCCGAGTAAATAAATTCGCTTCTGCAGAGTGGTCTTGGATATGGTAGGACTTACGACGCATGGGTAGTTGATCTATTCCCTATGGTAAGGGTGGTTGTTGTTTAAACTCCACGCTCGATACAAGCTTTCGGCAATTATGATACGTACCATGGGGTGGGGCAGAGTGAGCGGCGATAACGACCACTTTTGCTCAGAGCGTTGGATACATTCAGGCGCTAAACCTTCGGGGCCACCGACTAATAAGCTAATATCCCTGCCGTCCATTTGCCAACGGCTTAATTGACCTGCTAGTTGATGGGTATCCCAAGGTTTGCCATTGACCTCCAAGGTGACAATGCGGTTACCTGCAGGCACGTGGGATAACATTTTTTCCCCTTCTTGCTGTAAAATTCGAGCAATGTCTGCGTTTTTACCGCGTTTGCCTGCCGGAATTTCAATCAGTTCAAAACTGCAATCTCTGGGAAATCTTCTTTGATATTCGGCAAAGCCAGTTTCAACCCACTTCGGCATTTTTGTACCAACAGCAATGAGTTGTATCTTCATGGTTATTCTTGCTCGCCGCCTGCACTTTCATTAGATTCAAGCGCGGACTGCCAAAGTTTTTCTAGCTGGTAGAAGTCACGAGTACCTTCTTGCATAACATGAACAACGACGTCACTGAAATCAACCAGAACCCACTCGCCAGTGTCCATCCCCTCGATTCCGAGAGCTTCTTCATTAATAGCTTTCATTTCAAGAGCGACGTGTTCGGCGATTGATTGCACGTGTTTTTTTGAATTACCTGAACAGATCACCATAAAATCGGTAATAGAAGACGTTTCGCTTACGTCAAATACCTTAATGTCTCGGGCTTTTAAATCGTCAATTTTATCTAATACGAAGTCTAATGTTTGTTGAGTTTGCAACGCTGAAAAGTACCTATTTTGCCAAAAATGAATTGCTTAGAATTCTACTCGGACTGACAAGCAGAGTACAGGGCAAATTCTTAATAAAGCATTAATAGCAATTGAGCTACAGATACAACTTATGTTGTTTAATGTATTCCAACACAGGCACAGGAATAAAAGTGCTTTCCGGTTTCGAGCTTAATGGACTTTTTTCCAAGCTTACTGTTTCATTTAAAAAGTTTCGAATTTCGGAAGATGAAATATCCACTTGTTCTGTAACAACAAACTGTGTTTTTGCCAAAATCCTCGGAGCAATTTCGTTATTAGTTTGATCGTAATTAGGACGTTGCATGACCAGCAACTCGGCAAACTCTAATATTTCTTGCCATTTATGCCATGTATGGAATTGCAAAAGTGAATCCATACCTATTAAGAGATATAAAGTATGTTCTGGATATAAGTTAGCAAAATGCTCAACGGTATACCGAGTGTATGAAGTTTGGCTTTGACTAAGCTCAAAATCACAGACGTCAATTTGAAATTTGGATTGTTCATTGTATGGCATCAAAGCCAAGTTGGTCATATTTAATCTGTGTTGGCTAGTGACATCAGGTAGAACTTTGTGAGGCGGAATATTGCACGGTATATAAATTAATTTTTCAGGGTGAACGCGCTCTGCGGCCTGCATAACTGGCTGAATATGACCAAGGTGGATTGGATTAAAAGTGCCACCATAAAGAATAATTGATTTTGCGGGCATAGTGTTTGTCATAGGAACCAGTTAGTCGAATTCGAGTACCACAGGTAAAGGCATTTGCGCCATTTGCAACTGGCCTGTTAACAACATTATCGTATGAGCGAACAGCGAATAAGGATCGTTATGCTGATGAAACTTAAGCACTTGGTCCATTTGAGATAATTGAGAAATTGCCGCTGTTAATGCAGATGTTGGGATCTTTTGCGCTAAGTTAATAAACAGATTTTGTTTGTTCTTCCACACTTTATGCGTTTTTAAAATCTCGGCGGTATCCTGTTTAAACTGCATTGCCTGATTAAGTTCATTAACTAACAAAACGTCTTTTTGCAGTGCCCATAGAATAATATTAGGTTCAACTTCTTCATTTTTTAGTCGGCTTAATATAGTAATAGCTTTGTCTTGGCGTCCGCCCCATATTTCGTCCATTAACTGAAAAACGGTATAACGAGACTGATCTGCGACCAGTTTTTTCACATCATCTAATGTGATAAATGTGCTGTTGCTGGCCATAACAATTTTTTCAATTTCTTGCGCACAAGCCAATAAGTTACCGGCGGTAAATTCGATTAAATATTGTTGAGCATCGGGCTGCATTTGCAGTTTATGTTTTTGCAGTTGTTGCTGTAGCCAGCGGTTTAAGTGTTGACCGTCGATATCGTAAACTGGAATGTAGAGTCCTTGGCTATCGAGCGCTTTAAACCAAGCGGTGCGGGTTTGGCTGCTGTCTAGTTTGCCGCCAAATAAAACTAATGTCGTATCACTTGTCAGTTGTTCTGCGACCAATTTCAAAACATCCGAAGCGGCTTTGGCTAATTTGGTTGACGTCAGTTCAACTTCTATTAATTTTTTTGATGAAAATAATGATAAGGCTTGGCAATGATCTAATAGTTCATTCCAATCAAACTGGTCATCGTCGGTAAGACGAATAAATTCTTCAACACCAGTAGATTTAGCTAAAAGTTTAATTTGCTCTCTTGAGTCATTGATTTGAAATGGCTCATCACCAAAAATCATATAACAAGCCGATAACCCTTTTTGCAAATGACTGTTTAGTTGATTGGCGTAAATTTTCATATCGGAGTGAGTTATTGCACTGTGTTTAACTGAGCTAAAATACGCTCGCTGGCAATAACTCTTAGCTCGCTTAGAATCAATTCTCGCTCTTTTTGTTTGGCCAGAGCGTTATTAGGGTCGTCTTGAAATTCACGAGTTAATTCAACCGAAAATGTTACAGGATCCTTTTTAGGTTGGCGTAATTCGGCGTTGGCGACATATATCAGTTCGTATTCGGCAACTTGGCCGTTAGGGAACAATGATAAACTTCGGCGTTGGAACGTTTCCGGTAGTATTTTTAATTCGCTGATGTTCGACGCGCCTGATTTAACCAATTTAACGCGGTTTTGCATCAAATGAGATTTAACTTGAGTTGCAAGGGGGCTGAATTTACGCTCTGAGGAAACATAAAGCGTTTGCAATGATCCCGGCAGATAATATTGACCTTTTAATCGAAAACCGCAACTGCTGGTCAAACTGACAATAACACTAATGAAGATGGTGAATAAAATGGCTTTGTTATTCATATTGTCACGTTATTCCGAAATACAATAATTGTGAGTTAAAAGGGTGGTAGTCATAACTTTTGAATCGTTACCGACAGTAACAAAGGTTGTGCAAACATGCCAGAACGCGATTTAACGTTCTGGCATTAACCATAATTTAAACGGTTATTAATTTGCGACTATGTTCAATAGTTTGCCTTTAATGAAGATAACTTTACGAATAGTTTTATCTTCTAAGAAGCGAGCAACATTGGCGTCGGCCATGCCAAGCTCTTTAATTTGCTCTTCTTCAGCGTCAGCAGCTACGGTGATCTTACCGCGAACTTTGCCGTTTACTTGAACAACAATAAGCTTTTCGTCTTCTACCATGGCAGTTTTATCAACCGTTGGCCACTGCGCATTTTCAACATCACCTTCATTTCCTAACATTTGCCACAGTTCGTGACACATGTGTGGTGTGATTGGTGTTAGCATTAAAACAACGGCTTGCATTGCTTCAAATAACACGGCTTTGTCTTCGTTACTATCAAGAGGTGCTTTTGCTAACTTATTCATCAGCTCCATAACTGCGGCGATAGCTGTGTTGAAAGTGTTTCGGCGATCTAAATCGTCGGTTACTTTATCAATCGTTTTGTGCAATTCACGGCGTAATGCTTTTTGATCACTGTTTAAAGCAGACTTGTCTAATTCTTTAACTAAGCCAGCATCAATAACATCGTTTGTTAACTTCCAAACACGTTTGATGAAACGGTGTGCGCCTTCAACCCCTGAATCTGACCACTCTAGAGTTTGTTCTGGTGGTGCAGTAAACATCATGAATAAACGAACTGTGTCTGCGCCCAACTTATCGATAACCGCTTGTGGGTCGATACCGTTATTTTTTGACTTAGACATTTTTGACATACCCGCAGATTCAACCGGCTGGCCATCTTCTTTGTGCCAAGCTTTTGTTACGCGACCTTTATCGTCACGCTCTACGTCGATGTCTTGTGGAGAGAACCATTCTTTGCCACCGTTATCTTGTTCACGGTAGTAGGTTTCTGCCAATACCATGCCTTGACATAATAAACGCTTGAACGGTTCGTCAGATTCAACCAATCCTACGTCACGTAATAACTTATGGAAGAAGCGGGCATACAACAAGTGCAGGATAGCGTGTTCGATACCACCAATGTACTGATCAACCGGCAACCAGTAATTCGCTTGCTCTGGATTTAACATTTGATCGTCAGACTGCGGTGAGCAATAACGCGCGTAATACCAAGATGATTCCATGAACGTATCGAAAGTATCAGTTTCGCGGAACGCCGCTTGGCCGTTAATTGTTGTTTTAGCCCACTCAGGATCTGACTTAATTGGTGATGACGCACCGTCCATTACCACATCTTCAGGTAATACGACTGGTAAATCTTGTTCTGGCACAGGAACAGAGGTTCCATCTTCTAATGTTGCCATTGGAATTGGTGCGCCCCAATAACGTTGACGAGAAACACCCCAGTCACGTAATCGGTAATTAACCGTCTTGTTACCTTTGCCAAGTTGTTCTAATTTGTTGACAATAGCGGCAAACGCGTCCGAAAATTCTAAGCCGTCAAACTCACCTGAGTTAACTAATTTACCTTTTTCCGTGTAAGCCGATTCAGAAAGGTTAACTTCGTCACCATCGATGGCTGAAATAACTTGTTTAATTGTTAAACCGTATTTGGTAGCGAACTCGAAGTCACGTTGATCATGTCCAGGCACAGACATAACAGCACCTGTACCGTAACCCATTAAAACAAAGTTAGCCGACCAAACAGGTACTTCTTCACCTGTGATAGGGTGAGTTGCTTTAAAACCTGTGTCGAAGCCTTTTTTGTCCATAGTCGCCATATCAGCTTCAGCAACCGACTGCGCTTTACAATCTTCGATAAATTCAGCCAATTCAGAATTTGTTTCAGCCGCTTTTAACGCTAATGGATGTTGTGCCGCAACCGCAACGTAGGTTACACCTAGTAGTGTGTCTGGACGTGTTGTATACACTTCTAATGTGTCCAAGCCAGCTGCTTTTAAATCACCTGACTCATCAACTAAATCAAATTGAATGTCTGCACCTTCAGAGCGGCCAATCCAGTTTTTCTGCATGGTTTTTACTTGCTCAGGCCAACCCTCAAGTTGATCTAAGTCATTCAATAACTCTTCCGCGTAGTCAGTGATTTTAATAAACCATTGTGGAATTTCTTTTTGCTCAACGAGCGCACCTGAACGCCAACCGCGGCCGTCAATAACTTGTTCGTTTGCTAATACAGTTTGGTCTACAGGATCCCAATTCACCGTCGCAGTCTTTTTGTAGACTAGGCCTTTTTCATAAAGTTTGGTGAAAAACCACTGTTCCCAGCGGTAATATTCTGGTGAACAGGTGGCAACTTCACGATCCCAGTCATATCCAAAACCTAAGCTATTTAGCTGGTTTTTCATGTAGTCAATGTTTTGATAGGTCCATTTAGCAGGCGCAGTTTTGTTGTTAATTGCTGCGTTCTCAGCAGGTAATCCAAACGCATCCCAACCCATAGGTTGCATTACGTTCTTGCCATTTAGGCGTTGAAAACGAGAGACAACGTCGCCGATGGTGTAGTTACGAACATGTCCCATGTGCAAACGACCACTTGGATATGGCAGCATCGACAAGCAGTAAAATTTCTCTTTGCTTTCGTCTTCGGTTACTTTAAAAGTTTGATTTTCTTGCCAAAACTTTTGAACTTTTTGCTCAATCTGCTGGTGGTTATATTCTGTTTGCATTTATTTTCTCAAAACTACATCGTAATAATTGATACTGTGACAGCATCACATTGATTAAATTTGTTGTAAAACATCATTGTTTTCTTCGCAACTAAGCCGGTAAAGTCAGAACGTTAATTTTATGCTGGAAACTAGCGGACGACTTTGTTGAAAACGTGCTTTAAAAATAGGGGCGTAAGCATACCCAAGAACGGATTTTTCAACAAGTAGATAGCCGTCAAATAACGGCTTTTTTATGGTTTTAATTTATAACTTCAAAGGACATCCATATTAGTCTACAGTTAATACTATAAGTCGTTGACTTAATTGCTATAAGCTCTATACCTGAAACATATCTGGAACAAATTGGTCATTATGGAAGTAAAAAAGACGTTCAATTTAAAACCTTCACAACTTGCCCCTTCATTCGACACCGACGAAATAGACCAATTGATGTCGATGGACATCGACACTAACGTTAACTTTATTGGTCAGCAAAGAGCGCAACAAGCGCTGGAATTCGGTTTAGATATGGAAATGACCGGGTATAATTTATTTGTTATGGGAGAGCCTGCTACAGGGCGACATACCTTGATAGATAATCATTTACAGCAGGTTGCTAAATTAAAACCGACACCACACGAATGGTGTTATGTAAATAACTTTGATGATAATCGAGCGCCAGTCTACATTCGACTTGCGCATGGCGAGAGCAAAAAGTTGGTGGAGCAAGTTGAGCAATTTATCGACGAATTGTTAGATACGTTTCCTGCCGCTTTTGACATTCCATCTTATCAAAGGCAAAAGCGTGATATAGAGCGTGAGTTCAATAATAAATATGAAAATGCGCTAGAGCGTGTTGAAGCGAAAGCTCTTGAACATGACGTGGTGTTGTACGAAGAAAAAGGTTCAATCAGTTTTGCACCTGTTGTAAACGGCAAACCAATTAATGACAGTGAATTTGCACAATTATCGGAAGAGCAACGGCAAACCTTTTATGAGCTGATTGCTGACTTGGAAGTGTATCTCAACGAAAGTTTGTTGGAATTACCACAGTGGAAACGTGAAGCCTCTGAAAAACAAAGGAAGTTAAGTAAAGAGACGATCGAATCGGCCTTGCGTCCTATGTTGAAAGATTTAGAGCATAGATACGCGTCTGAATTGGGAATCGTTAAGTTTTTCCGCGAGATGCGCGAGACATTGATCGAGTTGATATTAGAACTGTTGGCTGATGAACCTGACGATGAAAAAAAAGAAGAAATTGACGTAAGCAAAGTATTCGAAGACCAGTTGATCCCTAACATTTTGCATGTACATGGCAACAATGAAGGTGCGCCAATTGTATACGAGCCCAATCCTACATTTCAAAATATTTTTGGCCGTATTGAGTACAGTTCTGTTCAAGGCTCTGTTTATACCGGTTATCGTATGATCCGAGCCGGCGCGCTACACAGAGCCAACGGTGGGTATTTATTGGTTGAAGCGGATAAATTGATGCAACAGCCTGCGGTTTGGGAGTCATTAAAATTAGCCCTTAAAAGCCATCAAGTTAAAATGGAGTCGCTTTCAGGTGAGGCCAACATTGTTAATGCTTCGAGCTTAAATCCGCAACCAATACCGCTTGATATCAAAGTGATCTTAATGGGCAGTAGAGAACTGTATTATTTGATGCAAGAATACGACAACGAATTTAATGAGTTGTTTCGGGTTTTAGCGGATTTTGAACATTATATTCCGGTGAATCACAAAGCTTTGTATGGTTTTGTTCACAAGGTAAAACAATATGCTGAAGCACATCAACTCAATATAGCCGCTAGTGCTTTGCAAGAACTATTAATATTCAGTTTTAGACAAGCGTCTCACCAACACAAGTTGTCAGCGCGATTTGCAGATGTATTGGAGTTGATCAGTGAGTCTCAGTTTTATGCTAAGAAAGCCGGTGCTGAGACCATTGAACGCAGCCATGTATTACAATCATTAAAAGGTAAACAGTATAGAACTGGGCAAATCAGTGAGTCGTTTTTGGAAGACATTCAAGAAGGGCAGATCTTAATTGACACGTCAGGCTACAAAGTCGGAAAACTAAATGGATTAACCGTTTTGGAAATCGGTGATACGGTGTTTGGTACTCCGGCGCGCATATCCGCTACAGTTTATGCTGGCTCAAATGGTATTGTGGATATAGAACGCGAAGTAGAGTTAGGCAAAGCGATTCACTCGAAAGGTGTGATGTTGCTCAATGGTTATTTAGGTAATAAATACGCGCAAGATTTTAGTTTGTGTTTTTCTGCCAACATCGCACTTGAACAAAGTTATGGTCATATTGACGGTGACAGCGCCAGTTTAGGTGAAGTGTGTGCTTTAATTTCGGCTATTACGCATATCCCGCTAAATCAATCTATCGCTATTACTGGTTCTATCAATCAACACGGACAAGTGCAGTCCATTGGCGGAGTGAATGAAAAAATAGAGGGGTTTTATAAACTGTGCCAAGCGCGGGGTTTAACTGGAGAGCAGGGCGTGATAATTCCAAAAACTAATTGTATTAACCTAGTGTTAAACCATGAAGTGATCGCAGCGGTAGCTGAAGGTAAGTTTCATATATACGCAGTCGAGCAAGTAGATGACGCGGTGAGTATTTTAACAGGAAAACCAGCTGGGGAGTTATCAAGTCGTGGACGTTACCCTAGAGATACAGTGAATTGTATTGCTAGCGAGCGTTTGCGTCACATTGCCGATTTAGTTAATGGTGAAGATGGCGAGTAAGTACAATAGCAGCAGTATTGCTATAAACACTATTTTAGATATAAAAAAGCCGCGATATGACTTATTTATAAAACGCGGCTTTATTTTTGAGTTATATGAGGTTAGTTGTTGATGAATTCGCACTCTTTTTTCTCGTCAGAACCTTCTGGGTATACACTGCAGTCATCAGACTCGGCTGAGTTTATGCCAATACTTGCCACCATTCCGTCCACTTCTATTTCTTTGATGCCATCTTCGCCAAACTTGAACGTTAACTGGGCTACAGGCTTTTGAAAAAAGTAATCTACGTTATTTAAGGAAAACACGTAATTGCCTTTAACCGGCTCTTTATATACTTTTTTCTTCAAGTTAAATTTGTAGTCGCCAATGTCCAACTTAAATGTTTTAAAGTATTTGCTGGAGAACTCATTAATCCAAACAAGTTCTTTTTCACTCATCACCATAGCGATGGAATAACTATCTGGTTTACCGGATACCTTAAAGGTATTGTCGCCAACTTGAAATTCGTGATCCATTCCTTTATCACGGTACGCAAGAACAAAGTTTTTTTCGATGAGTTGGCCAGTCTCGTAGCCAATGACCAGCTTGCCAACATGTTCGAAAGTGGCAAAACTAGTAAAGCTGCTCATTAGAAAAACGGCTGATATTAATGTTTTCATCGACGAGTGCAATTTCATAACTAACTTCTTGTTTTAACGCATTTAGGCATATGCGAGGTTTAATGCATAAGTCCTTTATAATATTAGGTGTTAGTTACGTCAACGTATAGTTTAAGTGATTGTCCAGGTTGCAGATACTTTTTCATGTTTAAATTGTTCCACTTAGCTATGTCAGTCACTTTAACTTTAAACTTCTGCGCTATACGAGCAAGCGAATCACCACTGCGTACTTTGTAATATACAGAACGAACAACACCTTTTTTAGTAGAACTGCTTGTTGTTTTTTGTTCCTCTTGCCAAATCACTAAGTTTTGTCCCGGTTTGATAGGATCGGTTGGAGCCATACCATTCCACTTCGCTAAGCTACGGACGTTGACTTTGTAATCTCGGCTGATATCCCACATGGTATCGCCAGACTTCACAGTGTAATTGATTTTTTTATCCGCGCGTTTTTTGCTCTGCGTTTTAATTAAGCGATTATCCGCCGTCAGGCTATATTCCTCCAAAGCTTTACTAGATGTTGGAATAAGCAGTGCCTGGCGCACTCGAATGATGTTGCCTTTTATGTTGTTTACATCACGAAGAACGGCAAGCGACGTATTAAATTTTTGCGCTATCAAGCCAAGGGTGTCACCAGATTTGACGATGTAACGAGACCATGACATACGTTCGTTTTTAGGAAGGTTAGCCAAGTTTTGTTTGAAGGTTTCCACCTTGTCCACTGGTACTACAAATTTGTGAGGGCCTTTAGGGTCAGTCGCCCACTGGTTGTAACCGGGGTTAAGTTGGTGTAAATCATTCAGCTCCATCTCGGCTAATTTAGCTGCTTTAGCTAAATCAATTTGGCCTTTGGCATCTACCACGTCTATGTGAGGCTCGTTTGCGATACGCGGCCAAGTGATATTAAATTCTTCTTCATTTTTTAAAATATCAGCTAATGCCAATAGTTTTGGAACGTAGGCTGATGTTTCTCGTGGCAAGTCTAATGACCAAAAATCCGTTGGTAGGTGTTTCTTGCGATTACGTTTAATGGCACGTATCAATCTACCCTCGCCAGAGTTGTATGCGGCGATGGCATTTAGCCAGTCACCTTCAAGCGTTTTGTGTAAAAAGGATAAATAATCTAATGCTGCATGTGTTGCTGCAATAACATCACGACGTCCGTCATACCACCAGGTTTGTTTTAACTTGAAGCGGTTGCCTGTGCCGGGCACAAATTGCCATAAACCAGACGCGCGGCCGTGTGAGTATGCAAAAGGGTCAAATGCACTCTCTACTATTGGTAAAAGGGCAAGCTCAATTGGCATTTGACGTCGTTCAATTTCTTCAACAATGAAATATAAAAACGGTGTTGCACGTTTTGATATTCGCTCAAAATAACTAGGGTGCCTTACGTACCAGTTTCGTTCAGCTACAACAGCTCTGTTTTGTGGAACATCCATAGTCAACTGCGACTGTATGCGTTTCCATACGTCGTCGTGTTGGACAACTTCAGGCTCAGGCGTTTCTTCATTTAAGATGGCTGATAAGGTTAATGCATCGACGACATCTTCTGGTGAAGCGACGTCTTTTGGTAATTGTGCGATTTCAGATTGAACTGGCAGCTCAAGTGAACTGCGATTAGATACATTTTCATTTTGAGTAGCACTACAAGCTGAGAGCAGCGTAACAAACGAAAAACTTAAAAACGTGGTCGTTATATTTTTTGGCATAAATCTACAATGGTTGAAATTAATATAAATCCAAAGAGTCTCGTTTGCCGCTTGTTGAGTAAATCACCAACGCGAGCAATACGTGGATCGTGAAAGGGCAAATGTTAACGTAATTAAAATCTAAGCGCCAAACAATCTGCCGATTTCTTAAAAATTATCTTTCCATTGACGTAAAAGTGCAAAATATTCGGTGTCTGATTTTATATCGCCGTTTGAATTAAAATGTTGCTCGATATTGTGTTTTATTGATCTGTCATGGCAGCGCAGGAATGGGTTAACTTGACGCTCAATGCCTATGGTGGTTGGTATACTTGCAGCTCCCTTGTTTCGTAATGTGCGGACCTTTTGTTGGTATTCAAGTAAAGCTGTATTGTTCGGATCAACAACTAGTGCAAATTTGATATTGTTTTGGGTGTATTCATGCGCGCAAAATACCTTGATATCGTCTCCAAGTCTTTGCAGTTTTTGTAAAGACTCAAACATTTGCTCTGGAGTGCCTTCAAACAATCGACCGCAACCAGCAGAAAATAGCGTATCGCCAACAAAGGCATGTTGGACATCGTAATAACCGATGTGGTCTCGGGTGTGTCCGTGCAGTTCAAGAACGTTAAGCTCTATGTTCGCACTGAGGTTGATGACATCACCTTCAATACACGGTTGAGTCACCATTGGAAATCTATCTGATGTTGGCCCAAAGATATTAATTGGGGCAAAACGCTGTTGCAACTCATCGATACCACCGATGTGATCTGGGTGATGATGGGTTATCAAGATATCCGTTAAAGTTAGCTTATTGTGTATTAAGAATTCAATAACGGGAGCGGCCTCGCCTGGGTCGACAATGGCGCAGTATTTGTCGTTCACCAAGGCCCAAATGTAGTTATCGGAAAACGCGGCAATACGGAAGATTTGGTAGTTGTTCGACATAAAAAACTCATTAGTAATTACATTCTTGAGAAAAGAGCGGCTACTTAAATTAACAGTGCCGACTCGCTCGTGAAATCAATATTGTGTTATTTTGACACAAGTCATAAGCTTAAATCATATAAATGTGATAGTGCAGCAATGTAGGAGATAACTTAGGAATGAAACCCGCTTTAGGCTACGCTTGGGGAGAGCCGTTAACCAGCTGGCAGCAAATTCCGACAGGTGACGCCGTTCGAACATTAGAGAATGAGTTAATTTGCTCAAAGCTAAAGTTTTCGTTTGGTCATCACCTTATTCGGGTAGGTGCGCTTTCCAGTGAATTAAATTGCTCAGACAGCTTGATTGAACATCAAATTAACGTGTTGTCTCATCCAAATGACATAAGTAAAGCAGGTATTATTGCCGAATATGATGAGTTACCTCTGCAAAACAACTCCGTTGATTTAGCATTATTAAACCATGTATTAGAGTTTAGCGTTGACCCACACCAAGTGTTGCGTGAAGCTCATCGAGTTCTGTTACCAAGTGGCACCTTAATATTGACACTTTTTAATCCTTGGTCTTTGCTTATTCTAGCTAAATTATGGCCCTTTAAATCGAAACCAGTATTCGAAAAATCTCGATTATTTAGTATCGCACGAGTAAAAGATTGGTTACATTTATTGGGATTTGAATTAACTGATGTGCAATATGCATGTTACTCCAGCCTCGTTTCGGAAAAAGCAAACTGGCAAAAGCAAGGGCGCTTTAATCGATTTATGCATTGGCTGTTGCCAAAAGGTGGCAGCGTCTGTGTGATCACTGCGAAAAAGCGAGAATGGCCATTAACGCCTATTCGCCCTAGGTTGAGAATACGAACTAGCTTTTCGCCGGCGATAAGAAGCGCATCTGTCAATTCAGTGGCAAACAAACATAGTCAATTAGGAACCAAATAAATGATAAAAAATAGTGCACAACTAGTAGAAGCCGCTAAGTCAAACATCAAAGAAGTAACCATTGAACAGTTAAAAGAGCAAATGGACTCAGGCATTGTGGTTATCGATGTACGAGAGCCCGGAGAGTATTCTCAAGGGCACATTCCAAAAGTGGCTAACTTACCTCGCGGTATATTGGAAATGAATTTGGCCAATCACCCTGCGGTAAAGGAAGAAGGTAACCCCTTGCAAAGTCTAAACGACAAAGGTGTGTATCTAATTTGCCGTTCTGGTGCTCGTTCTGCATTGGCCGCTGAGTCAATGGTGACTATGGGATTCGACAATGTTTATTCTGTTGCAGGTGGCATGATGGCCTGGCAAGAAGCGGGCTTTGAAATGGAATAAAACTATCTCAAAGCCCATGGGCATCAACTTGAAGTTGATGCGAATAAACTACAGCGAAATAAGACAGTATTGTTAGTGTTTAGGGTTAGTATTTAATACTTTACCTTCGCTTCTATACTTTTATAATGCAAGGCGGTACTCAGATACCGCTTTGTAATTTATATGACATCCCCGACAAATTTACGATTTTTGTCTACTATTACTCCATTCATAAACCATAGTTTACACAATACCTGTAACGAGAATACAAGTTACTGTTGACGTTAACGTAAACTATCATTAAATTAGCCGCATAATAAAAACAACTGAATTAAAACCACTAAGCCTTGTATATTCATATGCTGAAGCGCTTAAACAGGAGTATTAATGAAAGTCCTAGTACCCGTTAAACGAGTTATTGATTATAACGTCAAAGCTCGAGTGAAAGCCGACAACACAGATGTCGATCTTACTAACGTTAAAATGGCGATGAATCCATTTTGTGAAATAGCTGTAGAAGAAGCCGTAAGACTTAAAGAAAAAGGCACTGCAACTGAAATTGTAGTGGTTTCCATTGGCAGCAAATCCTGTCACGAACAACTGCGTACAGCGTTGGCTTTAGGTGCAGACCGAGCTATTCATATCGACACAGAGTTGAACTTAGGTTCACTGCAGGTTGCCAAGTTGTTGTCAAAAGTGGTCGAAGAAGAACAACCTGAACTTGTTATTTTGGGTAAACAGTCCATCGATGCCGACAATAACCAAACTGGACAAATGCTTGCTGCATTGACAAACCGTCCACAAGGTACGTTTGCTTCTGAGGTTGTTGTTGAAGATAATAAAGTAGCGGTAACTCGTGAAGTTGATGGTGGTTTACAAACAGTATCGCTTAACTTACCTGCTATTGTTACGACAGATTTACGTTTAAACGAACCTCGTTACGCATCCTTACCAAATATCATGAAAGCAAAACGTAAACCTCTAGATGTTAAAGTTGCAGCTGATATGGGCTTAGAATTATCGAGTAAAATTAATCTGCTAAAAGTTGAGGAGCCATCACAACGAGAGGGTGGTGTAATGGTTGAATCAGTCGACGAATTACTTGAAAAGTTAAGAAATGAAGCAAAGGTGATCGCATGATAACGTTACTTGTAGCAGAGCACGATAACTCGGAATTAAAGCTTGATACTCACAAAGCGGTCGATGCGATCACTAAAATGGGTGGTGATATTCATGTATTAGTCGCGGGCGCTGGTTGTCAATCCGTAGCTGAACACGCGGCCAAGTTGCAGGGGGTGTCTAAAGTGTTGGTAGCAGACCATGATTTATTAGCACATGGTTTAGCAGAAAACTTAGCGCCTTTAGTGGTTGATTTAGCTGATGACTACTCACATATTGTTGCTCCGGCCACAACTACCGGCAAAAACTTTATGCCTCGAGTAGCGGCTGCGTTAGATGTTGAACAAATTTCAGATATTATTGAAGTGGTGAGTTCAGATACTTTCAAACGCCCAATTTACGCGGGAAATGCTATCGCAACAGTTCAGTCGGAATATGCTAAAAAAGTTATAACTGTGCGTACAGCTGCATTTGATAAAGTGTCTGAAACCGGTAGCGCTGAGATTGTTTCACTAGAAGCTGTAGCAGATGCAGGTATTTCAAACTTTGTGAAACAGGAGCTGACAGAATCTGAGCGCCCTGAATTAACAGCCGCTGGCGTGGTTATTTCTGGTGGTCGCGGCATGCAAAACGGTGACAATTTCACATTGTTAGAAGGCATCGCTGATAAATTAGGAGCCGCAGTAGGTGCTTCAAGAGCCGCGGTTGATGCAGGCTTCGTCCCGAACGATATGCAAGTAGGTCAAACAGGTAAGATTGTTGCGCCGGACTTATATATTGCGGTTGGGATCTCTGGTGCTATTCAACACTTAGCTGGCATGAAAGACTCGAAAGTGATTGTTGCTATAAATAAAGATCCGGAAGCGCCAATTTTCCAAGTAGCCGATTATGGCCTTGAAGCGGATTTATTTGAGGCGTTGCCTGAGCTGGAAACTAAACTGTAAGACCGCTCTATTTTATTTATTTCAATAGGTTAAGGGTACTGCATTAAGCAGTACCCTTTTTTTATTTTCGAGTTTATTTGTTTAGATTCAAGCTTTATATTATGCGCGGCTCTAAAATTGAGATCGACATAATAATCAATTAGCTCAGACTGGCATAAACAATAGACCTGTTCCTTAATGCCTCTCAACGCAAGTTGGGTCAGTTTAGCCCCAAGTCCCTGTCGTCGATATTCTGGGGCCACATACAAACTTCTAAACAACAAAAAGTTATCGGTTTTTCGGATGATTACCGCCCCAACAATAGCGGTATTGGCCGCTGATTTATCCAAGGCTACATAGATTTTATCACTTCGATTGCAGTTAACGTTTTGTTTGAATCGTTTGTAAAACTGGTTAACAGCACGTTGGTTGTCTTGTTGAAATGATTTGATTTGGACGGTCATTAAATTAGTGTGGAAGATTTAACGTTGAATATAAAAAAGGCTCGTTGTCAGAGCCTTTATTTGGTGATTGAGATTACCACTTTTTCTTCGGAGCAAATAATGCGTCTAAGTTATCTTGTTCTTCTTCGAACTCTGCTTTTTTAGCGGCTTTGTCAGCACTTAATTCTCTGGCAATGTCATCCAAATAACTTTGAACTTCAGCCTTTGAGTTGGTGATGTAATCATCGTCATAAACTTGAGCTTCAAGTGTCGCCATTGCTTTTTCAAAGTATTGTCGCGCAGAACCTGTCATGCCGTTATTTTTAGCCATTTTACCGCGGCGAACTTGCGAAGAAATGTTGATACGTAGTTGCAAACGTTCAATGCGTTTATCTTCTTCCGCAAAATGTGGCCCAGCTATAGAGCCTTTGTTATGTTCGGTGCGCAGAATTGTGCGATATTTTTTGAGCGCTTGGATCATAACAACCAAAATTTTGTCGTTATCAGGAATTCTAATCGCTTCGTTGTCTACTTGAGGAAAATCGTTGGCTTCAAGTTTATTTGTCACATCTTGAATTCGAGCAAGGATATCTTTATGTTTTGGTGTTACACGGTTCATGGCTTTGAGCGTGTTTAAAACGCGTCTGTATAGGACTTGATAGCCGAGCGGTGAAATCGGTATGCCAATATCGTTAGCTATAACGTGTTCTGTTTCTTCGATCACAGCGCGGTGCTTAGCCATTTCTTGTCGTCTTTCAGCTTCTTGTTTTTCTTTTTGCTGCTGAATAATGTTTGCAACGATTGCTGTAACAACAAGACCAATGATTAAAGCAATAATGATCCCAATTAGCATCTAGTACTCCAAATTGTGTTTTGTGCTGTTTGGCTTTCGCCTTTATTGTTTTTTGATAAGCAACTTACACGCCTAATAGTTTTGCCATAGTAAACAATATTTTTGAATTAAGGTAGTGTTAAAGTAAAAACACTGCCATTGAGTGCGCCGCCGTTTTGCAACTCTATATTGCCAGTCTTGCCGTTTCTTACATGAGCGTTTGCTATCATTTGCGCAAAATAGATACCTAAGCCTGTTCGGCTAAGGTTTAGTTCGATATCAGCTGGGCGGCTGGTGGATGATAACAACATATTATCCGGATAGCCGTCACCGTCATCAGAAATTTGGACTTGTAGTACACCGTCTATTTCATGTGCGGTCAATAAAATCTTTTTTTGGCAATAGCGCATTGCATTAACAAAAATATCATTTAACAAGTTTGATATTAAATCGTTGTCAAATATCCACATCAGGTCATCTTCAATATCAAATTCAACCTCTAAATTTTTATTTTCAATATAAAGTGTGTTTTTAGCGACAAGCTCCTCTAATACTTCATCTAAGTACCACTCATCTATATCGACGGGCAGGGCATCTTTTCTTGCACGATATAGTGCCAGCATTTGTAACAAATTGGTGTTAAGTCGAGCAGCCTCATAGTGGATTTGAGCGAGTTCTTGAGCCCCTTCGATATTCTTTTCAGACATTCGTGCGCTAAGGCTTTCGATAGATTGGATCAACATGCATAAGCTGTTTTTCATATCATGAACAGACGACGCCAATACTGTGGAGAAATCTATTCCTCTACTTTTTTCCATAACACTACCCAAGGCCCACTTTATTTAGTTCGAGTTATATTATCCGCTGAACAATTTCCTGCAAGTAGTTTTAACTTATTGATTCTCATTTAATTAAGTGCAGCATTAAATTTATTTTTGTCTTTTTTATTACCGGATTTCGTATTCTCGTGATCAATTTTTGAATAATTACTCAACAGACTAAAATTTGAATGGAATAAATTTTAATAAATGTATATTATTTTAGAATAACGTTTTGCGTAATGGAGTTTTGAATGAAGTTACAACAATTAAGATACATTGTTGAAGTGGAAAATCATAATTTGAATGTATCTGCGACTGCAGAGAGTTTGTATACATCTCAGCCTGGAATAAGTAAACAAGTGAGAATGCTTGAAGATGAACTGGGCATTCAAATTTTTGGGCGAAGTGGTAAACACTTAACGCACGTAACGCCGGCTGGTAAAGAAATAATTTCAATAGCACATGATATATTGAGTAAAGTTGATGGCATCAAAGCGGTTGCACGTGAGCACACATTGCCAGATCAAGGTAAGCTCAACGTAGCGACAACCCATACACAAGCTCGTTACGCACTTCCGGATGTTATTAAAGGGTTTATGGAACGATATCCAAAAGTATCGTTACATATGCATCAAGGCACTCCTTCACAAATTTCTGATGCCGCAGCTAAAGGTGAAGCCGACTTTGCCATTGCCACTGAAGCATTGCACTTATATAACGATTTAGTCATGCTGCCTTGTTATCACTGGAATCGCTCTATCGTGGTGACTAAAGATCATCCACTGGCAAAAATGGCCGGTAAGATCACTTTAGATGATATTTCAAAGTACAAATTAGTTACTTATGTATTTGGTTTTACAGGCCGTTCTGAGTTAGACAAAGCCTTTGCAGATAAGGGATTGGAGCCTAAAATCGTATTTACGGCAACAGACGCAGACGTTATTAAAACCTATGTAAGAATGGGAATCGGTGTTGGTGTAGTGGCGACTATGGCCATGGACAATTCTGATACAGATTTAGTTGCTATTGACGCTAGTCATATTTTTGATGCATCGACAACAAAGATTGGCTTTAGAAAAGGTAATTTTTTACGTACTTACATGTATGACTTTATTGAACGTTTTGCACCTCACTTAACCCGAGATGTGGTGGAAAAAGCATGTTTACTTCGTAATCAAGAAGAAGTAGACAAAATGTTTGAAAGCGTAGAGCTACCGCTAAGGTAAGTTTTATAAATCAATAGCTAGAAAAGCTGCTGGATTGTACGGTGTGTCACTTTTAATTAAGTTACATATCCAATGCAAACAGCAGCTTTTTTGTGACCGGGTGTTTTGGTTGAGCAAAGATCTCTTCAATATTTCCATGTTCAACTATTTGCCCTGAGTCCATTACTAGCACCCGATCGCTTAAATATTTTATAAGCGAAATCTGATGGGAAATGAGAACAAAGGTTAAACCTCTTTGGTGTTGTAAATCGAGCAATAAGTTAACAACCTGTGCTCGTAACGACGGATCTAAAGGCGCTAATGCTTCGTCAATAATAACCACTTTAGGATCTAAAATGAGTGCGCGGGCTATGCCAATCCGTTGTGCTTGTCCACCTGAAAACATGTGAGGGTAATACTCCGCATGTTCAGGTAATAAACCAACCATTCTCAAGGCTTCTAGTATTTTTTCCTGTCTCTGTTGATAATCCAGCCTAGTATTGAACAATAATACTTGTTCCAATTGCTCACCAATTTTTACGGCGGGATTTAGACTTTTTAATGCATCTTGGAAAATAATACGGATATTTTGCGTGAAAAAAGATGAGTTACGCCAATCTACAGTTTCACCGTCAAATATAAGCTCGCCAGCATCTGCGGTTTCAGCAGTTGCTAGTAGCTTGGCTACTGTACTTTTTCCAGAGCCTGCTGCGCCGACTATGGCTAGCGTTTCACCTTTGTTTAGGTGAAATGATACTGGACCTATGGTTACGTCTTTACCTCGGTTTAACCAATGGGCTCTGTCCTTAAAGCTTTTTAATAAGCCTTTAACTTCTAACAATTTCACCGGCATTATTTAAGTTCCTTAATGTTTAACGGGTAATGGCAGCGAAATGTTTGGCCCTTGATCTTTTTCGGCTCAGGGATAATGACACATGCTTTTTGAGCATTTGGACAGCGAGGGCCAAGGCGACAACCTATCGGTAAATGTTGCAACGTTGGAATAGTGCCTTTTAGCGCATACAACTTGGTTCGATTTTTATTTTGCTGTTCCGATAAATCAGGCTCACTATCAAACAATGCTTTGGTGTATGGATGTTTTGGTGCCGTTAATATTTTTTTCGTAGAGCTACTTTCTATCAACTGCCCACAATACATAACATTGATGGTGTCTGCCCAACTGGTGATTGAGTTTAAGTTGTGAGTAATGAATATTACCGCCATGTCTTTTAACTGATTGAGACTGCGCAATAACTTAATGACTTGCAGTGATGTTGAACTTTCTAATGCTGTTGTTGGCTCATCGGCGATTAACAATTTCGGTTGTTTGGCTATGGCCATGGCAATCATGATCTTCTGGCATACACCTTCTGACAACATGTGCGGATAACTGTGGAATACCTCGTTGTGGTTTTTAATGCCGACTTTATGCAATAAGGCAATGCACTTTCTAACGCGCTCTTTTTTCTTAGAATTAAACCAACCACTGTGATACGACTCAGGTAATGACTCTTCTAACTGTGAAAATATATTGGATGTTGGGTCTAAACATCGACGCGGCTCTTGGTAAATCATGGCGATGTTTTCACTTATGATTTTTTTACGCTTTTGCATCGACATTTTATTTAGATCTTGTCCCATAAAATGAAAACGATCCGCAGTCACTTGCCATCGGTTATTGAGCACGCCAACAAGGGCCTTAGCTATCAGACTTTTACCTGAGCCGGACTCACCAATTAAACCACTCACCTCAGACGGGTACATCGAAAAATTAACCGATTCGACAGCTTTGACCGGTTGGTCTAGGTTTAGTAACTCAATGTTCAAATTTCTAATGTCTAATAAACGCACGTAAAGTTACTGCCTTCTTCGTTTCTTGAGGGCGTGACGTAAGCCGTCACCGACGATATTGGTAAACAAAATACACAAAAACAATGCAATACCTGGCAGCATAACGGTCCACGGACTTAAATAAAACACATCTAAATTATCAGCAATCATAGCACCTAATTCAGGCTCAGGTGACTGCGCACCAATGCCTATAAAGCCAAGGACAACAATATCTAGCACGGCCGAAGAAATCGCCATGGTCGAAAAAATCACTAGCCTTTCAATCATATTTGGTAATAAGGCAAACCGAAACGTTTGGAATTTGTTAGCGCCATCAAGGGTATAAGCAACAACAAACTCTTTGTCGAGCAATTCAGAAATCTCAGTTCGAACGTGATGAATAAACTGTGGCAACATCGCAAGCACAACAGCCCAAAACGTATTACTGATGCCGGGTCCTAAAATTGCAACAATAACGATGGCGATAAGTAATGAAGGCATCGTAAGCGCAACATCTAGAATGTGATTTAAAAAACTGGCTTTAACTCCTTTACTAAAACCGGCGATAGTACCAATAAAAAAGCCGATTGATAATGCAAGTAATACAGCGATAATTGCTAGGCCAAAGGAATATCCAGTACCTTCCAAAATACGGGAAAGGATATCGCGACCTAATGCGTCGGTGCCGAACATAAAGCGGATATTACCTTCATCGTGCCAAGCAGGAGGCATCAATAACGCATCTTGATGTTGAACGTATGGTGAGTAGGGCGCCAGTAGTCCACCAAAAATAGCTATAAATACCATAAACATCAAACCCCAGCTGGCAACTAATGCAAAGTGGTTCTGATGAAAGGCTCGCCACAACTGTTTCAGTGGCGATGAGTTAATTGGCGTTGAAAATATTTTAAATTTTGCCATGACCGCGTATTCTCGCCAGTGGATCAAAAATCATATAAAGCACATCGAATAAAATGGTAGCCAAAAAGACCAACGCAGAGATCACTAATAGGCCGCCTTGGATTGTTGTAAAATCGCGTTGATGTATGGCATCAACTAATAACGCTCCTAATCCCGGCCACGCAAATATGACCTCGGTAACCATAGCCAGCGTGATCAAAGTGCCAAAATGTATCCCCAAGGTTTGGATCACAGGTAATAATCCGTTTCTTAAACCATGTCGTTTAAGTACTTGCCAAGTGCTTAAGCCTTTTGCTCTAGCGGCTTTTATGTAACTTTTTTGCATTACCGACTTCATTGATTGTCGAGTGCTTCGGATAAGCACCGTAGTTGGATACGCCGCAAGAACAAAGGTTGGTATCGCTAAATGTTCTAACGCATCTGAAAACGCCTCTGCTTTATATGGCACGTCGGAAATTAAGATATCAATTAATATGAAGCCCGTCTCCGGTGGAATGTCGTAAACTAAACTCAATCGACCTGAGGTTGGAAACCACCCCAGAGAAATAGAAAAGATAAAGGTGATGATAAGTGCCAGCCAAAATATTGGCATGGAAAAGCCAATTAATGATAGAGACAAGATGCCTTTGTCTAACCACGGGTGAGATTCAGAAGCGGATAACACGCCAAATGGAATTGCCACGATAAAGCTATATATTAACGCGTATAGTGCCAGTTCAATCGTCGCGGGCAATAGGTTAAAAATCAATTGATAAATGCTATCACCGGTATTGATAGATACGCCCCAGTCACCTTGATATAAGCGTTCTAAAAACGCCAAATATTGGGTGATGATTGACTCGTTTATTTTGTATTTATCAGCAAGGAACTGATAATTTTCTTCGGTGATATTGGTGATTCCCGTCATATTTGTTAGCAAGTCGCCAGGAAACAAATAATAAAGTGAAAAAGCAAACGCCGTGATGCCAAAACTGATAAATAACAAAAGTGAGGTTTTACGATACAAATAATTAAACATTATTTTTTACCCTCTTTTGCTCGAGTTGTTTTATCGGTTTTTTTAGCATGCTTTTTGGCGTTTTCGAAACTTATTCCGCCATAAGGGTTAAGTTCTACACCTGAAATATTATCTCGGTTGACGCGGTAACGAACCGCGTGAGCGATAGGGACCAAAGGCACTTGTTCAAACAATATGTTTTCTGCTTCTTGGTAAAAAGCTTTACGCTGCTCTGGCTCTGTGATGCTGAGCGCTTGTAAAATTTTTGAGTCAAATTCATCATTACACCAAGCGCTGCGATTCGAGCCTGAAAAAGCGGCTGCACAACTTAACAAAGGTCGAAAAAAGTTGTCAGGATCAGAGTTGTCTGCAAGCCAGCCGATAAGTACGCTATCATGTTCCCCCTGCGCTAGCTTTTTCCTAAATGTGCCCCAGTCGTATGTTACGATATTGGCGTTAACGCCTATCAATGACAGGTTTTGTTGTAAAATTTCTGCCATTTTACCTGCATTTGGATTGTATACACGTTGCACTGGCATAGCCCAAATATCCATATCAAAACCATCCGGGTAACCCGCTTCGGTTAACATGGCTTTTGCTTTTTCGATAGAAAAGTCTAAATTCCTGTCTATTTTTTTATATGCCCAGTTGTTGGGAGGGAGCAAACTTGAAGCCGGCTCAGCATGATTTCGATACACAGCATCGATAATCGCATCGCGGTCAACAATATAAGATAACGCTTTTCTTACCATAGGGTTATCGAACGGCGGCTCACTGGTATTAAATGCCCAGTAACTGACATTCATTGAGCTGGCTTCTACTATGTCAATGCCGTTTTTATTCTCCAAGTATTGGACGTCCGATGCGCCAGGGTAGCCTAAAATATCGCACTCTTTGGTTAATAATTTTGCAACACGATTAGAGTTATTTGGCGTGATATCAAAGATAACTTGCTCAAAGTTAGGTTGGCTTGCCCAATAGTTTTCGTGTTTTTTGTAACGGATATATCGGTCGGTCACGTAATGTTCGTATTTGTATGGACCTGTGCCAATCGGATAATGATCTATGTTTTCTTCGAGCCCTTGCTCTGATAACTGCTCTGCATATTCTGCAGACAATATAATGGCAAAGTCGGTAGCCATATTGGCTAGAAAAGAAGCTTGCGGGTCGGTCAAGCGAAATTCGATGGTTAAATCGTCTACTACAATTATTTGTTCGACAAGTTGCGCAAACTCTACGCCATCAAAAAACGGATAAAAGCCGCCGCCAACTTTATTATATGGGTGATTGGAGTGAAACACTCGAGCAAAACTAAAGGCAACATCTTCACTGTTTAAGGTTCGAGTTGGGGTAAAGTAATCCGTCGTATGGAACTCAACGCCAGCCCGCAGATAAAAACGATAGCGCATTTTATCTTCAGAGATAATAACAGTGCGCGCTAGATCTGATTCCACCATACCAGTTTGAGGGTTTATTTTTACAAGGCGGTTATAAAGTTGGTTAGAAACAGCATCAATGGTTGTGCCCGAGGTAACCAGCTGTGGGTTAAACAAATCTGGAGAACCTTCACTACAATACAACAAGGTATTTGCTAGCAGGTTAGTTTCATTCTTTGGTTGGCAGCCAGCAAGAAAGACAAAAAGACCAGTTGCAAAGACGTTTGCTAAGAGTTTCGTAGTCATCTTTTGCAACTTTTCTGAGATGTTAATCTTCAAAACCTTTTTCCAGTAGATTGTATTTTTTCAAATAACCTCTGAGCTGATGATAGGTTACACCCAATTGCTCGGCGGTTTTCTTTTGATTGTACTGACAATGAGCCATCGCGTTTTTAATTAAATTAATTTCAAACGTTTGACTCTCTTGTTTGAAGTCTACAGGAAATTGCGGAGCAATGACGTGATTTTTCTCGACTGAGTTTTCACTATGCGTGATTATTTCAGGAGAACTGGTTTCTATCGTTGATACTTTAGCGGACTGTCGGTCTTGTGTTTTAACTCTCTTTTGAGGTCGATATGGGCTGGCAAACGGATCTAATACTATCTCATGTACTGGCACGTGAGGATTGGCCGCTCTATATACGCTTCGTTCAATAACATTTTTTAATTCACGTACATTACCCGGCCAGTCATAAGACATTAACATGTCTTTTGCACTTCTAGAAAAACCAGAAAACAATTCCCAACCAAGCTCTTTTACCATAGAAATAGCAAAATGTTCCGCCAATACTAAAATGTCTTCTTGACGTTCTCGAAGCGGAGGCAATGTGATTACATCAAAAGCAAGACGGTCAAGTAAATCTGAACGAAATTCGCCTGATTCGGCAAGAGCCGGTAAATCTTCATTAGTAGCACACACTAAGCGAGTATCAATTTTAACTGTTTTGGTACCACCGACACGTTCAAACTCACCATATTCAATAACACGTAATAGCTTTTCTTGCACTAATCCAGAAGTGTTAGCCAATTCGTCCAGGAACAACGTACCTGAATTTGCTCTTTCAAAGCGACCTTCATGACGCTTGCCTGCCCCCGTAAAAGCACCAGACTCGTGACCAAATAATTCACTTTCTAATAAATTTTCGTTTAACGCAGCGCAGTTCAGGGTGACATAGTTTTGATCCCATCGTTGTGATAGGTAATGTAACCGGGCTGCTATTAATTCTTTACCTGTACCTCGTTCACCAATAATGAGTACCGGTTTGTCGAGCGGAGCAAGTAGTGATACTTTTTCCAAAACTTCAAGAAATGAATTGGCTTGTCCGATTAAGTTATCTTTGTTTCTAAATTGGCTCATAATTCAACTATTGGTGAAATTGACTAATTAGTAGTGTATTTTAAAAATAAGATTTAGAAAAGAAATGTTT
>JABXID010000131.1 GCA_013373245.1 Gammaproteobacteria bacterium | reverse complement strand
TCCGGAACAATTCCACGGATTAGAGCGTTTTGCTGCGCGTAAAGCTGTGGTCGCTGCGATGGAAGAGCTTGGTTTACTCGATGAAATTAAAGAACACGATTTAACTGTACCTTACGGTGACCGTGGTGGTGTGGTTATCGAGCCTATGTTGACAGACCAATGGTATGTTCGTGTTGAGCAAATGGCCAAAACCGCTACTGAAGCGGTGGAAAACGGCGACATTAAATTTGTGCCGAAACAATATGAAAATATGTATTTTGCTTGGATGCGCGATATTCAAGACTGGTGTATCTCGCGTCAATTGTGGTGGGGGCATCGTATTCCAGCATGGTATGACGAATCTGGAAAAGTCTATGTCGGTCAATCAGAGGCGCAAGTACGCACTGACAATAATATCGCGGACGACGTAAAATTGCGTCAAGACGATGACGTTTTAGACACTTGGTTTTCTTCAGCACTTTGGACATTCTCGACATTAGGTTGGCCAGATAATGTTGAAGATTTAAAAACCTTCCATCCAACCGATGTATTAGTTACTGGTTTTGACATCATATTCTTCTGGGTTGCCCGTATGATCATGATGACCATGCATTTCATTAAAGATGAAGATGGTAAACCACAAGTGCCTTTCAAAACCGTTTATGTGACTGGCCTTATCCGTGATGAAAACGGCGATAAAATGTCTAAGTCGAAAGGTAATGTCATTGATCCATTAGACATTATCGACGGCATTGAGCTAGATGCATTGGTTGAAAAGCGCACCAGCAATATGATGCAAGAAAAGTTAGCCAAGAAAATTGAAAAAAGTACTCGCAAAGAGTTCCCAAATGGCATGGAAACCAGCGGCACCGACGCATTGCGTTTCACTTTATCAGCGCTTGCATCAACAGGTCGTGACATCAGTTGGGACATGAAGCGTTTAGAAGGGTATCGTAATTTCTGTAATAAGCTATGGAACGCCAGTCGTTACGTATTGATGAATACTGAAGACGCGGATTGCGGTGCTACTTTGTCTATTGGCGCTGAAGGCTCTGGCGAATTGGAATATTCATTGGCAGATCGTTGGATCCAAGGTCAAATGCAAAGTACTGTGAAAACAGTACGAGGTCATTTAGACGCTTACCGTTTTGACTTAGCAGCGAATACATTATACGACTTCACTTGGAATGAGTTCTGCGGTTGGTACTTAGAACTGACCAAACCAGTTCTAAACTCTGGCTCTGAAGCTCAGCAACGTGCAACTCGCAAAACATTGGTTGAAACACTGGAAGTGTTGTTACGACTGATGCACCCTATCATGCCGTTTATCACGGAAACGATTTGGCAGCGAGTGCAGCCGCTTACTGGCAAAACCCTTGATAGTGAAAGCATCATGTTAAATGCCTACCCTGTTTATAACGATGAGCTAGTAGACGAAAAATCGATTAGCGATGTTGAGTGGTTAAAGCAATTCATTTTGGTTATTCGTAATATTCGCGGCGAAATGGATTTATCGCCAAACAAACCAATTAATGTGATTGTGCGCAATGCCTCTGAACAAGACTTAGCGCGTTTAAACATTAATGAGTCATTCTTAAAATCGTTGGCAAAACTTGAGAGCATTAATGTGTTGGCTGCAGATGAAAAAGCACCGGCTTCAGCATCAGGTTTAGTTGGCGCTATGGATGTGTTAATTCCTATGGCTGGCCTGATTGATAAGGACGCAGAGCTGGCTCGTTTATCAAAAGCGATGGAGAAAGCAGAGCAAGAGCTAAAGCGTGTTTCGGGTAAGTTATCGAACGAGAAGTTTGTAAGTAACGCCCCTGAGCAAGTTATTGCTAAAGAAAAAGCTAAGATGGCTGAATACGAAACTCAGCTAGCAAAACTTAAAGAGCAATTTGCTGAAATCGAAGCGATATAGTAGTTAGATACTGACGGCTTCAATTATTGAAGCCGTCTCAATGCAGTCACTAACGTGTTAGGGACATTGAACTATAAAAAAGCCGCTGGTTAAACAGTAATATTAGTTACTTTTTAACCAGTGGCTTTTTGTTGTGATTTATTTTTAACCATTGTGGTTAAAACGTTGCAATAACCTTTACTTGCTCATTAACTAATTCATCGTCAACATAAGCGATTAAGTTTGGGTTTTTGCTGACCAGTTTTACCAGTTCTGTTTCGTCATTAATTTCTTGTGGTGGCGTGCCTTTCCCTGTGAATACTAGCTTTGACCAATAGGCTTTCATTTGGTTAGCGGATTTATTTAATACGCTTTTTTCAAATGCGATTCGATTAGGGTTTTCTTCTGACAAGTTAATTGGAATAGCGATTAGTGAATCGTCGAACGACTTACTTTTCCCTAAAAACACTTTCGAAATGGTGCTAATGTCATTGTTATCGATTGTCCAAGGATTAGATGGATGAACGATAATTGAAATTCCTGAAGTAGCAGAAAAGCTAATTAGTAGACCTAGAAATAGTAGTAGCTTTGTCATATATATTCCTTTTTTAGACATTGGCTGAATAGCGAATGCCTCAATATTCCCGTAATTGTGGTGAGTCATAAGACAACGAGTGCAAAGGTACACTTTCTTGCTTATTTTCTCAATAAACAATCTGGAAATTGAGATAACTATTATTTATATCAATAAGTT
>JABXID010000188.1 GCA_013373245.1 Gammaproteobacteria bacterium | reverse complement strand
TGTAAGCTGTAAGCTGTAAGAGAAAAGCTTGATGGACTAGAGATAGTCATCAAGCTTTTTTATTGCGTTCTGCCTTAACGATAACAAAAATTACTCAGACTTAATATTTTAATAAATCAGAACACCTACATAGTACTTCTATAACAATGTATACGCAGGAACAAAACAGCTCGCGTTATGCGAGCTGTCCACATGATTAAAGTGCGCTACATTATCTATCGAACGGCAAGCACTTCACGTCCAGTCAATTTAGCACCGTTTACTTCAACATCAAAATCTAGAGTAACACTTTCAATGTAACCACTAGTTTGTAACGAAATTGGCAATCGGTAAATATAGTAAATACCTTCTTCCGAAATCGCAGCACCAGAACTTACGCTAACCCCTAAAGCCGAACTAATAGCAAAATCGTCTACGCCGTGATTTGACGGTTTATCAAAACAAAAATAGCTTACTGCTTGATACCGATATAAATTGCTGTAAGTCACCATTGTCGTTGATATTTGCATCATTAATGTCTAGTCGAAAATAATCACTGCTTGAAACTACTTTTTCCGACACATCAGCATCATTAATGTAGTCAGTTTCAACCTGTTCAACCGCTTGCACCGAACCGGATAATTTAGCTTTAGAAACCAAATAAACAACATTACGGCTTTGATTAATGGCATTATCAACGTTTAATTCAGCTAGCGTATCAAAACCACTATCGGTATATAACAAATACTGTAACTGAGCTTTATCTGCAGGATCTGCGCCTGTCACACCAACGTTCAACGAGCGAAATTTATCAGTGTGATCTGTCTGATTAGGTAAATCACTTTCATCAGTCGAGCCAGAAGGATCATAAGTCGTTGTATCTTTATAATCGAAGTTATCAACTAACAAATCAGCTAACGCAGTCGTTGCATTCGACTTAGCCACTTTGCTAAACGTCATAAATGCCGCTGGGTTATTGTCAAGGACACCTTTTACTGCCACTTCAAAATCATACGTGTGATCAGCCAACAACCCACTCGAATCTAACGAAATAGTCAACAAAGTGCCGCCAGCACTTAGCGAGTACTCTGAACTAGCCAACTCTCTAGTGATTGTTTCTACTTTGTAATCTGTAACGTATGTCGAAGCTACTTTGTCAGTTGAGTCACGCCCTAAATCTAAAGTTACGTCTTCGCCGTCGTCATTTTTATAGGTATACACATTTGTCGTATTATCTAATGCTAGCGAAGCTTCACCTTGTGTCGTCGTAGCTTGGTTTACCTTGTTGGCATCGAAAATTAACGCTGTATCTTGTATCGATATCAATACCTCTGCCTCAACTAAAGTATCGTAGGTTTGACGTACACCATGAATTAACTCTACAGGTCGATCAAAAGCTATTATTACTTCAGCAAGTCCATTAACTTGGAAATTATCATTGTCACTAATAATCTCAGCTTGTAGTGATTCGTCATAGTTAATACGCTCCAATGGATAAACCAAAGTTAGCTCTTTGTTGGTATCGAACGAACCGCGGTTGATATTGTTTAACACTCCGAGTGCACTTTCCGAATCTGCTCCTAACTTAGTATTCACATCGTCAAAGCCATCTCCATCTTCGTCAATCGGTGCGATGATCCTAGTATGTGACATATCGGCTTTTGTTACGACTCGAAAACATTCGTTTGTGGTTCCAGCAACCCTACCCCAATACTCAGCAGCACCCGTGTTAGAGTTATCTAACCACTAAAATACTACCCGCATCATACGCGTGTCCTTCCTCATCAACTAAATGATAAACAATTGTAAATTCAGTATTGCTTAATGAAGACACGTAGTAACTCAGATTGGAGCCTGGTGTGACAGTCGTTAGTAAATCATTAACGAGCTCACCTCGAAAAGGTTGATAACTATTTCCTTGAGAATCAACCAATTGTTGAACATTAATATCAAATTCTTGATCATTATCTGGCAGCAAAAACGAATAAACGCCCGATGTTTCTGAAGCGACAATATCTGTCCCCTCGATTGATACCATCGCGCCGTTGCTTTCAGCAATGGCAGTCACATCGTAATAGAGTGACAACCCTTCAATTGGTGTGCCACCAGAAATATCTTTTACCGTAATCGTTGTGACGATACCTTTATATAAGTCTGTAACTTTTATCAGTTGATTGAGAGGCTCTACAATAGGGTTGCCATCAACGTCATTCGAAAAATCAGGTGTAACGTTAGAAAAAAAGTCTGGCGCATATACGCCATTTGGATCTTTAATTGACACAAAATATTCTGAATCCGTTGGGACATTGCTAAATGAAACAGAACCTGACGATGGTGACGTTATCGCTGTATGTTCAGAGCCATTTACTTTAAGTGTAACTTGTAACCCACCTATATAATTACGAGTTAAAGCATCGCGAAATGAGCCATAAACCTTAACTCCCTCTAGCGAAGCAACACTTACATTGCTCTGATAAATAATAGTTAAACTTGCACTCCCTTGGCCAATTAGTTCACCGTCTGAAACTTGATACGCAAATTGTATTGCACCTACTTCTTGTCTTCCAGGGGGGTAGGTCCAAGTACCGCTTTCTTCTGTAATAGAGCCTGAACCTTGGCTCACAGTTACACTTGTCAGTGTTAATTCATCGCCTTCAGCATCAGTCGCATTAGATAATAAAGTAGTTGAAGTGAATGTAATCGGCTCGGCGTTGTTATAACTGCCTAAGCTGATACTCGCTGCGACAGGAGCCGTGTTTTTTTATCGTCATCATCGCTATCACAGCCCCATAAAGCTGTTATAACAAGCGCCATAGAAAGTGCTTTTTTCATTTTATAGTCCTTAAAAATGAGATTTACGAGAGGGTTGTTTTAAAAACTTGGTAATTTCTTTTTAAAGACTTAATTTTGAGTGATAGATCAATTGTAGTGGTCAAGTTAAATTGGCCACGGTTTTATAGTTTAGCCAGTATCTTTTCTCTGACTCGTTTGGTGTTAAACCGCCATTATGTTGATGCGGCCTAACTTGGCTGTAATAGCCAATTATATATTTCGTGATATC
>JABXID010000136.1 GCA_013373245.1 Gammaproteobacteria bacterium | reverse complement strand
GTCCCGCAGTATTTAACGTCGAAATCTCAGAGCCATATAACAGGTAACCAAATTCACCCTCATTACCGCCGCCATTAACATCGTCACGTACTGTGAATGATTTCATACCTGGGATAACAGGCATGGCTTCACGCCACTGACGCGCTAGCTCAAATGTGTCAAATGGACGCAACTCTTCATCAACTAGCGGGATAACCAATCGGGCTTCAGTGCGGCCCTGGTTAAACGCAAGAATATCTTTGATCATGCCTTGACCATCGTTTTCTGCTTTGGTTTTTTCTTCGATCTCTAACACTATACGCTCTATGGTTTTTAGGGCATCGATCGTTGCAAGATCTGACACTGTTTCATTCATCTCAATTTGAATATCAGGGAAGTCATGCGGTACTTTTGGAGTCGGTACCATACGCACATAATTTGCTTGAATTAAACCGAAACTAATCATCAGTAAAGCGATAAAGCCCATTAATACTGCCCAGCGCCATTCGGTACATTTCACTAAAAAGTTTTTATATTTCACATTAACGAAATGGAAGAATTTTTTGTTGAATTTGGCGCGCCAACTATCGGGGTTTATAGGGCTGAAATTAGTGTGAGCGATGTGCGCAGGTAAAATAAGTTTTGATTCAATCAAACTGAACGCTAAACACAGAATAACAACAACAGCAATGTTGAAGAAGAACGCTCCCTCTGGACCACTGGTCATAACAAATGGTGCGAAAACAGCGATAGTTGTTAATACACCAAACGTTGCAGGAGTTGCTACACGTTTTGCGCCACGTACAACGTTTTCAACGCCGCCGCCTTTTTGTTCTATTTCAGTATAGGCGCTTTCGCCAATGACAATCGCGTCATCAACGACAATACCTAAAACCATAATGAATGCGAATAAAGACAGGATATTAATGGTGACACCAAATACTGGCATCATCATCACTGCGCCTAGAAAACAAACAGGTAGGCCAACCATTACCCAAGCCGCTAATTTAAAACGTAGGAAGATAGTTAACATGAGCGCGACTAAAATAGAGCCTTGTAACAAGTTGCTTAACATCATGTCTAAACGGCCATTGAGGTAGTAAGTCATGTCGACTAGTACTTTCAGCTCCATACCACTAGGCAGAGTTTTATTTCTTGCTTCAATGTAATCTTTTACGGATTTAGCAACAGGAATTGTATTTTGGTCTTTTGTGGCATTAACGGCCATAAAGATGGCGTTTTTACCTGAGTATTTAAAGTAGCGCTCACCTTCAACAAAGCCGTCTTTAATGACAGCTACGTCGCTCAAATACACTTTTGCGCCATTAGCTCCCACTTTTACAGGAATATTACGAAACTCTTCACCGTCGTAATACTGGTTTTCAATTCGAACCGTGATAACACCAGAGTCAGTCTTAAGTTGACCTGCCGAATAGTTTGCAGAGTGTCTGCGAATCGCTTGGGTTAAATCTGATAAGGTTAAGTTATATTTGCGCAGTTCCTCGGGACGAATTTCAATACCGATTTCTTCCGGTGGCGCCTGCAAATTAACTAGTGAAATATTGTTTAACTGTAATAATTCGTCTTCAATTTGCTTTGCGACCGGCTTAAGTTCAGTAAGTGGGTAATCACCAACTAATGACATTTCTATCACTTGTTGATTGAACTCTATTTGAGAAATCGTGACCGGTTCCATTGCGGTAGGGAAGGTAGCAATACTGTCGACACGTAATTTTACTTTGTCTAATACGTCAGACAATTCTTTATCTGGATTGATTTCTAATGTCACTCGTCCTGAATTACGAAAAGATCTTGCCCAAATCTTTTTGATTTCGGTAATGTCTTTTAGTGATTCTTCAATTTTAATCATGATGCTCTCTTCAATTTCTTGCGGAGACGCACCCGGATAAGACGCCGAAATTTCAATGTAGTTAATTTCTACATTGGGAAACATCTGGCGTTGAATTGTAAAATAACTAACGATTCCCATAATAATGATGAAAAACATCATTAAATTAGCAGCAACTGAGTTATTGGCAAAATAAGCTATTATGCCAGTTTGTTTTTCTGCATAGTCTGCAGTGTCATGATTAACTTGGTTAGTTGGCGAATTAGACTCTTGATTCATGTCTTATTCCTCATTTGCCACTGCAGGTGCAGCAATGGCTAATTCAGTGTTGTCCGTTTCAGAACTCGCGACATCTTTTAAGCCAGCAATCTTAATTTCCATACCTTTTTGTGGATACTCTGGCAGGGTTAATACTACTTTATCCGCTTCGGATAAGCCGTTGCCTAAGATGAAAAACTCACCTTCTTCGCGAAGCACTTCTACATCTTTTTTATCAAGCTTATTTTCTTCACCTACAATCCAAACCGAATTATTGGTAACTAAGTCTTGTGATAAGCGGAATACATTATTTAACGTTTGGCCGTTAAAGGTAACTGTTACGTAATGTCCAAATCTTAATTTAGGTAAGTCACTGTTAATGCTGTAAGGATCTTCAATACGTACCACAACGTTACTCATTCGGGTATCGGTATCAATAACGCCAAGATCACGAACAATAGTGCCAGAGCGGCTCATGGTATATCGTCCTTCTGTAGCAACATTAGCATCAAGACCTAACAAGGTTTCTGGTAAAAATGCGCTGTCGAACCCGGCAATAGGGAAAACTACTTCAGCGACTTCAATATTATGTATTTGGGCAACCTTAGCCCCAGTTGAGACAAATTGTCCAACCCCTAAATTACGAGAGATAACCAGAGCATTATATGGTGCAACCACAGTACAATTATTTAGGTCGCGCTGTGCTAGTCTTAATGCGGCTTGTGCCGATTTAACTTGCGCTTTAGCGGTCATTAATTGCGGCTTTCTTAAATATAGGTCGGTGACTTTGGCGTCAGGCATGGATTGCGCTTCACTTTTTGCTACATCTGCTCGACCTTGCTCTTCGATAAGATTTGCTTTCGCTTGCGATAATTGAGCTTCTGCTTGCAGAAATGCTGCTTGATAAGCGTCTTTTTCTATTTCAAATAACACGTCGCCGCGTTTTACTAAGCCGCCGGCAACAAAATTAGGGTGCCACTTTACAACTTCACCAGATACTTGCGCCGATAACTCTGTTGTTTCAAGAGGTTTTACTTCGCCATAGCCGGTGATAATAACCTGATGATTGAGTGAATTAACTTCTCTAATTTGAACGGTTGGGCGAGTATCTACTGCTTTTTTTTCTTCCTCTTTTTTACCAGAGGCGCCAATAACATTCATGCCACCTACACCCACAACAAGCAGTGCAATCGGTGCGACAACCTTGATCCATTTTTTATTCATAAGTTTTCCCCTAAAATTTGTTAAGGTTATCTTAACGTAGAATTATCTATATGTATGACTAACCATTTGTAAATAAATGTTATATTCAAATTGGAAAGTGTAAATAATTATTTCAAATTACTGGGTATTTTACTCAACATATTGTTTTAGTTTGAAATGTTGGAATTACCAGTCATTTAGTTTGCTCATACTATCATAGGTCATTATTGGATAAATGTTTCAACTGAGACCCTACCAACAAGACGCTGTAAATGCAGTTTTGTCGCATTTTCGTAAAAGCAATGATTCAGCTGTTATTGTTTTACCCACAGGCGCAGGAAAAAGTTTAGTGATTGCTGAAATTGCTCGTTTAGCACGACGAAAAATTTTGGTGTTAACTCACGTTAAAGAGTTGGTAGAACAAAATCATCAAAAGTTCAGCCAATACTCTTCAAGTGCAGGCACTAAGTCTGGCGTTTATTCTGCAGGTCTTAATTTAAAGCAAACCACACAACAAGTGACTTTTGCTAGCATTCAATCTGTGGTTAGAAATTTAACAGAGTTTGCCAACGAATATTCCTTAGTTGTCATTGATGAGTGCCATCGTGTTAGTGATTTAACCGACAACAATCAATACGGTAAGTTGGTTCAGCAGTTAGTCGCGATTAATCCAACTTTGAAAGTATTAGGATTAACGGCCACACCTTACCGTATGGGCTTAGGTTGGATATACCAATATCATTACCACGGTATTAAACGAAGTGAAGAGCAAAGGCCATTTGTTAAATGCATTTATGAGTTACCACTGAGTTACATGATCAAACATAAGTATTTGACGCCTCCTAAACTAATTGACGCACCAGTGGCTCAGTACGATTTTTCGGCGTTGACTTCAAATGCCCAGGGTGACTTTAATGAAAATGAAGTTAATCAATTATTAGTTAAATACCCTAGGGTGACGCAGGCAATTGTTGAGCAAATTGTTGAACTAGCAGAGTCGCGCCAAGGTGTAATGATATTTGCTTCTACAGTAAAACACGCACAAGAAATTGTTGGTTATTTGTCTGACAGTACTGCTTTGATCACAGGGAAAACTCCGGTAAAAGCGCGTGATGAACTTATTCAGGGTTTCAAACAAAAACAGATTAAGTATTTAGTCAATGTATCGGTTCTCACCACAGGCTTTGATGCACCTCATGTTGATTTAATTGCTATATTACGACCAACAGAATCAGTCAGTTTATATCAGCAAATTGTCGGGCGAGGGTTACGATTATCGGATGGTAAAGTTGATTGTATGGTCATTGATTATGCTGGCAATGGCATCAATATTTTTTATCCAGAAGTTGGTGAAAAAAAGCCAAACGGGCAGTCTGAGCTAGTACAGGTATTTTGTCCGGCTTGTGGTTTTGCCAATTCGTTTTGGGGAATTAAAGATAATAGCGGACAAGTCATCGAACATTATGGCCGTAAATGCCAAGGGTACTTTGAACAAGAAACTTCGGCCCAGGTTATTAAAGAAGAATGTGATTATCGTTTTCGTTTTAAAGAGTGTGAATATTGCAATGCACAAAACGATATTGCGGCTCGAGAGTGTCATTCGTGTCGTAAGGCAATCACCGATCCGGATGACAAACTAAAAGCAGCCTTACAACTAAAAAATGCATTGGTAATGCGTTGTGCTGGAATGACGATGACGGCAGCCGACAATAATAGTGTGATTGTTTGTTATCACGACGAAGACGGTATCGAAGTTACTGAGCGCTTTTATTTTGATAACCAAAAACAACAGCAGCTATTTAATCGTCAATTTGGGCGACGGTATCGTCAAGGCTGCGAGCCAGTTAAAATTATTTCAGCGAAAGATGCGTTGGCAGTAGCAACTGAACTTACTGCACCAGATTTTGTGGTGGCTCGTAAACAGAAACATTATTGGCAAATTCAAGATAAGATATTTGATTACCAAGGAAGGTATCGAAAAGCTAATGAACTTAATTAAATTGTTATGCGTATAATATAAAGCCACTACTTAAATTAGAAGGGATAATGGCGACTACTTATCCATCAAACAATCGATTTATACGACCGTTTAAGAATATCCCCTATAGTGATAAGAGGTCTGATCTCTTAAAGTGTCATTGTTCGTTGTTTTTAGTTAAGAAGTAGTATGAAAACCCCTTTGACTTATAAAATTAGTTATTCTGACGACAGTTTTGTCAGTGTAATAGCAAAAGGTATTGCGAACCCAAAACAAGTGGAAGACATGTATAAAGAAATAATCGCTGAAGCAAAAAGTTACTCCAGTGATAAAATTATGCTCGATGCAGCGCAAATTTCTTTGGAATATCCGCTGACTGAATTGGTGCCACTGATGAATCGTCTCAAAACAATAATCGACGGCTTTAAGGTGGCTCGTATTTGCAATAAATATGAGCACCGACAAGATTTGATTGAGGGGCTAGGTAATAAACAAAAATTATCAATTAAAAATTTTGGTGATACGAAAGAGGCTTTGAGCTGGCTTCAATCTGAAAGGGATTAGCAAAGTGTTACGCTTGCTAATCCTCCTATCAAAAATTAGGGCTACAGAGTTTTTAATTTACTGCATTTCGCTTGGGGCTAGTTTTTTGTCCAATGTGGTTGGAAACGCCTCAAGTATGCTTTGCAAGTCTTGTTTAATTAACTCTGCAAATTCCTTTTCTGCATCCCAACGTCGCACATCAAGATTAAAGCGTTCTTGCTTGCCTAATTTTTTACGCGCATCGTGGGTTGGCATATCTTTAATCACTTCATATAGGCTTGCGAATCCTTTATAAAGTTCTTGGTAATTTTGATCACCTGCCGTTTGCTGTTTGTAGTGATCCAATAATACCCAAATTCTCAAAACACCTTCTGATATTTCACACTGTTCAGCATCCATAGCTTTGGCTATGTGGCCAATGCTGTCGGTTAAATATTTAATTTTTTTTGCACGTTCCTGCTGCTGTGCTTGCTGTTGTTGTTTTACTTTCCATAACAATTGACCGGCATAAAATGCCAAAGCCGCAACAAGCACGAAGGCCAGTGCGATGATCGCGTACCACATTTGTATTCCTATTTAAGTAAATCGTCCCACTGATTAGCGTCTAAGTTGTCAACTTCATCAGTTTTTTCGTCTTGTTCGGACTCGTCTTCAATGCCTAAAATATCGAGTAACTCGTCAAACCTGGCCATGTGTTTGTTAAAGTATTTAGCGTCTTTACCAGTTAACAATTCGCCTTGCTCAACACGTTCCGCCAGTTCAATCAGCTTTTCATCATTTTCTAACTGAGCTAACTCTTGTTCAGGTGTTATGGTGTCCTGTTTAACTCTCTTCAACACCACTTCAGGTTTTTTAGTAGAGTGTTGAATTGGTTTTTCTGCTTGAACTGCTTTTTGCTTTGGTAACAGATCAATCGGTTTTTTACTGCCCAGTTTGCTATTTTTCTTCGGGCCTGAACCTTCAGTTGTTGAGCCTACTAATGATTTCTCTTCAACTAAACTGTTGCGGCTACCGGATTTTTGTCCTTTTGGCGCTTTTTTACGACGGATGTCTTGTTTCGGTTTTTCAGGGCGCGCATCTTGTTTGCGAACGCCTATTTGGCCAATCTTTCTACTTTTCTTTTGGCGAGTCATGGAAGATCCGTATGATTTGAGTTGAATGATGAAATTTTACTAGAGAATGGTGTTTATACCAATGGAAATTTCAGGCAATAAAAAAGGCGACTGTGTGACAACAAATCGCCTTAAATTTTATTGGGGATTCAAACTAAAGTTTGACACCTCTCCTATTTGTATTTCGAAAATCCGTCCGAACGCACGACACCTTGTCTGTCACTTTTTAATTATCCGTATTCTTTTTTTGTAATATCCGTATATGTCTTTGTTAATTTGCGGCCATCATAGCACTTTATTAAATCATCCTTGGGAGCCCTAGCACACACTCCACCTAATTCTTTTACCACGACTCTTCCTGAGACTTTTCCGTATTGTTTTCACTTCGGTGGCAACGCGGATTAATGTACTTTTTTTACAAAAAGTCTCAAGTAGAAATTAATTTTTTTTTACAATTTATGTATTCAATTTCGATAATTTGTATAAATTTCAGTAGGTAAATGTATTTTTATTGAGCTATTTGAGCTATATCTTACATTTTAACATGGTTAATGTCTTACAATTTATGCAGCTATATCTACATTGGCTGTGTGGTTATTTTTAAACTTTTAGTAATTCGGTCTTTTCTCTCTTAGAAAAGGCAGATTTTATTTAAAAATCTTATTAGTATGTACACATACAAACAGAGCAGAAAAAGAAAGCAGATATGATTGACGCAAAAAAAATAGAACAAATTGCAGAACAAGTGACTAATGCAATTCCTCCAGGTGTTAAAAATATTGCAGACAATATCGAAGAAAAAGTAAAGGCGGTTTTGCAATCCAAACTTAGTCAGCTAGACGTAGTTAGTCGTGAAGAATTTGATGTGCAAACTCAAGTATTGGCAAGAACTCGTGCAAAATTGGAACAGTTGGAACAAGACTTGGAAGTATTAAAAAAACAACTGTCTTCAGATGAGTAACCGCCGACTTAAATTTGCAGCGCTAAGTTGTGAACTTCTATTTCATCGGGGAAGGTAAATATTGAGCTCCCCGATTTTTTGCACATTAAGATGTGATTTTGCATGTCGGGAACGGCAAATAAAAAAGTTTTTTGTGCAAAGGTTTCAGCAACGGTTTCAGTGATGCTTTTCAGTTGATTTTTCTCATTTGTTAGTAAGTTAATGATTAACCAACCCTGATCATTTACTAATTTATGTAACTTTTTTACAAACGACTCGGTATTTTTTAACAATGGCGAGTCTGCGCCATAAAATAAGTCAACCATCACCCAATCAAATAACTTCGATGTATTTATCATCTCATCTACGTAATGGTAGGCGTCATCGCGAACAATATTTAATGCAGCAAATTCAGGAAAACAGGTTTTTGTTGCCTCTATAATGATTTCATTGTGTTCAATACTTTTTATGGCTACTGATGGATGGCTAAATGTTAAGTAGCGTTGCAGAGCTGCTGCGCCTGCGCCTAACTCTAAAACTCGAGCCGGCTCTTTATCGTGCAGCAAAGGCAGCATCATGACAAAACAATGAGGCAGCAATGGACGGTACGGCGTATTCAATTCAATTGCCGTTTGTAAGACACCATTGACCATAAGCCATACTGCGCTTTGGTTAGCGTATACAGCAACAACTCCATTTTCTGATTTATTGAAGAACAACACACGATCGCTATTGTCAGGGCTTAGTGATTGCGCTAATTTCATTTCTTTACCATTTCAATGTTTGTTAAAGACGCCATTGGTATAAATAACAAATTGATTAAAAAGAGCTGCGAGCTCATTACGTTATAATAACTATAAATAGTTTTTTTCACGCGTCTAGCGAGAAATGCAGGGGAGCTAAAGATGTATCAAATAGTTGCACCACAAACGGAGCAAGAGTGGGAAGAATATTATGAGGTTCGTTGGCAGGTTTTAAGAGCACCATTGCAACAACCTAGAGGTTCGGAAAAGGACGAGTACGAACAACACGCTTGGCACCGTGTTGTAAAAGATGAAAATGGAAAAGTTGTGGGTGTAGCTCGTTTGCACCTGGTGAGTTCAGACGAAGGCCAAATTCGCTATATGGCGGTGATTGAACAGCATAGACGTAAAGGTCTTGCGACCATGATGCTGGAATCACTTGAAGCAATAGCCACGCAAGAAGGCGTAGAACGAGTGATTTTAAATGCTCGAACCAGTGCGACCAATTTTTATGAAAATTTGGGTTATGAAGTGACCGGCGATGCGCCTGAGATCTTTGGTTCAATTCCGCATGTACAAATGTGTAAAACGTTAGATAAGATCGAAGTGATCATTCGTAATCCGCAATGGTGTATCGATTTACAGAATATTTGGCATCAACAAATTCCTATCACTCAACTGATGGGTATTAAAGTATACCAATACACAGGTTCGACATTTGAAACCAGAGCGGCTTTGAATCCGAACATGAACTTACACGGCACTATGTTTGCTGGCAGTATATATTCGCTGGCGACGTTAACGGGGTGGGGACTTGTCCATTTAATGATGCGAGAACAAGACTTTGAAGGCGACATTATGTTGGCCGATGCAAATATCCATTACCATAAGCCAGTAACAGAACTGCCTAGATCAGTGGCTCATTTTGACAACATTCAAGGGGATTTCGCGCCTTTAACGCAAAAGCAAAAAGCACGGATTACGGTAAAAGTGGAAGTATTAGATGATACGTTACCGGTGGCTGAGTTTGTCGGTCAGTATGTGGTGTTGCCTAAGTCAGAATCGAAAAAAAGTAAGTAACTTAGCTCCCTAGGCTAATTCAAAATGGTAAAAGTGAAACTGCTTAGCCTTGCAGTTTCGCTTTTGTAATAAATCTATCTAATTGATTCGCAAATTCCTGTTTGTCTCTGTCGCTGTATTTTGCCTGCCCGCCTGATTGCACGCCACTTGCTCGCATCGTATCCATAAAATCTCGAATATTAAGTTTTTGCTTTATATTGGCGGTGGTGTACATCTCACCACGCGGGTTTAAAGCATGCGCGCCCTTGTCGATAACTTCTGACGCCAGCGGAATATCGGATGTGATCACTAAATCATTCTCAGCGGCCTGTTTTGCGATCTCGTCATCTGCAACATCAAAACCTGATGAGACTTGTTGCATCCGGATAAATGGTGATGGCGGTACTTTGATGTATTGATTGGCAACAAAAGTGACCAATGTTTTTGTTCTATCAGCCGCTCGAAACAATATTTCTTTTGCTTGCACGGGGCAGGCATCAGCATCAACCCAAATTTTCATAATATGGCTCTAGTTTCTTTTTGAATTTTTCAAGTGGCAGATTACCAGAGATAAGAAATTGTTACTAAACTGAATTCAATAAACTAACGTAGAAATCAACAAGATTAATTCAAACGTTTGTTTTAATTTTTCAATATTGTATAGTTTTCGATAAATAATCCGAATCAAAACGAATAAATAAAAAGAGTACCCAACTATGAGTCAATATACTGCGCCAGTAAAAGACATGAACTTTGTCTTATTCGACGTATTTAAAGCCGATGAATATTGGCAATCGAACTCGACTTTGGCAGAAGCTATCGATCCAGACACAGCAAAAGCGATTTTAGAAGAGAGCGCCAAGGTAACGGAACAAGCAATTGCGCCGTTTTCTAGAACCGCCGATGAAGAAGGTGTGCAATTTAATGAAGGTGTGGTCACAACACCAGAATGTTATAAAAATGCATTTAATGTTGTAGCAGAAGGTGGCTGGATTGGCCTGGCGGGCGATCCAGAGTATGGCGGCATGGGCATGCCAAAGTCGTTAGCCGCCATGCATGAAGAAATGATGTGTAGCGCAGACTTAGCGTTTGCGTTATACCCGGGGTTGACGGCAGGCGCATGTTTAGCAATTCGAGCGCACGCGTCTGATGAATTTAAAGAAACTTATCTACCTAATATGTATGCAGGGACGTGGGCTGGCAGTATGTGTTTGACCGAAGCACACGCAGGCACAGATTTGGGCCTGATAAAAACCAAAGCTGTCGATAATGGCGATGGTTCGTATGACATCACAGGCAGCAAAATATTTATTTCAGGCGGTGAACAAGATCTCACTGAAAATATTATTCACTTAGTATTAGCAAAACTTCCGGACGCACCAGAGGGGTCACGAGGAATTTCTTTGTTTATAGTGCCTAAACGACATGTTAACCAAGACGGCTCTAGCGGAGAAAACAATAACGTGAGCTGTGGTTCAATCGAACACAAAATGGGTATTCACGGCAGCGCGACATGTGTAATTAATTTTGATGGCGCAAAAGGTTATCTGGTCGGTGAAATCAATAAAGGCCTTGCCTGCATGTTTACCATGATGAATTACGAAAGACTGCTGGTGGGCTTACAAGGTTTAGGAGCGGCAGAACGCTCTTACCAAAATGCTTTGACGTATGCATTAGACAGAGGTCAAGGCAAAGGCAACCCACGAATGGGCGAAGGCGCAACTGATCCAATTATTGTCCATCCTGATGTTCGTCGCATGTTATTGAACATGAAAGCGATGAACGAAGCGGGTCGAGCATTTACTACTTACGTATCGATTCAACTAGACAAAGCTAAGTACGATGAAGATGCAGATGTCGCTAAAATCGCCAACGCCAAAGGGCAATTGCTAACGCCAATCGCTAAAGCATTTATGACGGACATCAGTTTAGAAATGACTATTGCCGGTCAGCAAGTATTTGGTGGTCATGGTTATGTCCGCGAATGGGGACAAGAGCAGCTTGTGCGTGATACACGTATTACCCAAATTTATGAGGGCACAAACGGTGTGCAAGCGCTGGACTTAATCGGTCGTAAAGTGGCGATGGACAATGGCGTTACCGCCAATACGTTAGCAAAAGAAGTGATTGCCTTTGCTCAGGAAAACGAACAACTCTTCCCAAAAGAACTCAAACAATTAACGGAAGCCGTTGATGTGTTATCGGCAGTGACTGTCGATGTGCTAAAAAAAGCAGCTGTTAATCCAAACGAGTTGGGCGCAGCATCGGTCGACTACCTGCATTTATTTGGTTACGTGATGTATGGTTATATGTGGGCGAAAATGATGGTAGCTGCAAACAACGTGAGTGACGAGCAGTTAAAAACATCTAAATTGAAAACAGGGCGTTTTTACTTCAGTCGTTTATTGCCAAAAATCCACAGTTTAAAAGCGATGATAGAGTCGGGCGCTGATGAGCTGTATCAACATTCAGTTGATGACTTTTAATTTGTCGATATCTGTTTGATATAAAAAAAGCACGGCTCGCCGTGCTTTTTTATTATTATCGAAATTAACGCATCGTATATTTTTGGATAAAGTCGGTAAATGCTGAT
>JABXID010000015.1 GCA_013373245.1 Gammaproteobacteria bacterium | reverse complement strand
TCTGAATCCGTGCCGTCACTTACCGTAAGTCTTACTTGATAATTGCCACTTAACGATGGTGTAAAAGACGTTGTTACTTGTTCTGAATTGCTCAAAGAAGCGTTACTGCCACTTGGTTGACTAGTAATTGACCAGCCGTAAGTCAAATTGTCACCATCGGCGTCGGAACTTTGGTCACCATTTAAAGTTACCTGAGTCCCCGTAACAACCGCTTGGTTGCTACCAGCATTAGCAATAGGTGCAGCATTTTGTTCAACTATCGCGTTAACCGTAATAGTTACGGTCGCCGTATCAGTAGCGGTGCCATCACTGACTGTTAATGTAACCTCATAACTACCAGACACCTCAGGAGTAAAACTGGCATTAGCTTGCTGTCCTGTAGTAAGAGTCGCAGTGCTGCCACTTGGCTGGCTGGTAATCGACCAACTATAAGTTAACGAGTCACCGTCAGCATCTGAACTTTGCGAGCCATTTAACGAAACCTCTGAGCCGGCGGTAACTGTTTGACTTGTTCCACCGTTCGCGACTGGAGCTGTATTGGTTGGCTGTTCTGGAGTTTCACCACCAGAATCGTCGCCGGTTCCTCCACCACAAGCGGCAAGTATTGAAGTAAAACCTAATACGGCTATTGGTTTGATAAATGACTGCATATTATTATTCTTTGTTATGCTTAAAAACATGAAGAAGTTTAGGAGAAAACAGCCACTATTTACATCAAAAATAACGCTAACAAGAAAAACTCAAAGTTTGCTCACAATCTAGGAACAGCTTTCAAATAGAGACTTGTAGAAAGTTATTCGACATAACGTCTGCGTAAACTATCAGCTAACTTAGCATTCATCATTGCTCTTAACGCCGCTGGTTTTACCAACTTACGCATAAATCCTAAATCTGCATGTTTAGCTTTGCTTTCTATATCTGACTCTGTAGTCGCTGTGATTAAAATCGCTGGAAGGTATTGCTGACGAAGGGCTCGCAACTGATCGATCAGCTCGATACCGGTTCGATTATGCTCTAACTGATAGTCTACTAGGGCTATTTCAATTTCATCAGCGCGCTCTGCAAACAGCTTTTTAGCTTCTTCTGTCGAAGATGCACTGATAACATCACATTGCCACATTGAAAGTAACTCAACCATGCCTTTTAACACGTCAGGATCATTATCAATACACATGACGGTAACACCTTGTAAGTTCATCTGTGGCACAAAACTTGGTGTTGAAGTCGCAGATACTGGCAAAGTCTCAGGCACATCAATAGAAAACTTACACCCTTGTCCCTCTTTTGAAACTAAAGACAAAGGATGAACCAACAACTCCGCAAGGCTTTTTGTAATATTAAGACCAAGTCCCAGACCTTTTCTACTTTCGGTGTTGTCCGAATTTAGCTGGGTAAATTGTTCAAATACCAAATGTTGTTTTTCTTTTGGTATTCCAGGTCCATTGTCCAATACTTGAATTTGCACCTTCTGATCTTTTCTGCGAACACCAAGCAATACTTTACCATTGGCTGCATACCGCAACGCGTTACCCAATAAATTTTGTAAAATACGGCGCAATAAATGACGGTCAGATTTGACCCAAACTTGGGTTTTCACGCAACGAAATTGAATATTTTGCACTTGAATAAATGCCGAATAGTCCTGACAAAGTTCATCAAATAACGATTGCAACGCAAACGACTCTAGTTGCGGTTTGATATTGCCACTTTCGATTCGCGCTATTTCGCCTAAGTTAGACAATAAATCATTCGCCACTTTTAACGAGTCGTTAATATTACTGACCTGTCTTTGTTGAGTTTCCGTCAAATCAGGTTGGCTTGATAAAGCGGAAGTGAAAAGTCTCGCCGCCTCTAAAGGCTGCATCAAATCGTGACTGACCGCTTTTAAATATTGACTCTTTTTCACATGAGCTTGTTCGGCTTTTTGTTTTTCCATCTCCAGTGCTTTGTTCGCTTCCGCCAACTTTTGAGTGCGCTCGGTCACTAACTTTTCCAAGTCCCAATTGGTTTCTTTCAACATCTGCTCAGCCTGTCGGTACGCAGTAATATCAGTAAACATCATGACAAAGCCGCCATCCGGCAGCGGGTTTCCTTGAATACCAATAACACTGCCATCGCTGCGAGTTCGTTCTGAGCTATGCGGACTGCCCTGCTGCAAATAATTAATTCGTCTCGCTACCTGCTGGTCAACATCACCAGGGCCGGTTAAGCCTTTTTCAACGTTAAACCGGATCAACTTTTCAATCGGACATCCGACATACATTAACTCTTCTGGGTATTGAAATAATTCAACATAACGTCGGTTCCAAGCGACCAAATTCAATTCGCCATCAATAATAGAAATACCTTCACTGGCATTTTCAATCGCACTTTTTAATAAGTTTTTACTGTACTCTTGACGTTGTAATGACGCGTCCTCAACCAACAAGGCCAATTCGTCTAATGCGATGTCGCGACCAGCTAATGCAGAGTGCAACACCAGCCGGGCGGAAGAGGCACCCATGACACTCGCTAGAGTTTGCTCTGTGAAGTTAAGTAACTTTTGATTATAAATAGGTTTGTCGATTAGCTTTCGATTGTTTAACTTGTTAAATAAAGCAAACTTAGTGGTGCCAACGTCATCGCCGACAAACCGGCACACTAGTGCCTTTAACTCATTTTCATCCAACTGTCGGTA
>JABXID010000129.1 GCA_013373245.1 Gammaproteobacteria bacterium | reverse complement strand
TGTAATGCTACGCCAGCACGTACTGCCATGCCAACACCGTCACCAGTGTTAATATGCGCGTTCGTTGTAGAAGCGTAAATACGGCCTGCACCACCAGTTGCAAGAACAGTTGCGCGTGCTTTGAAGAATACCACTTCACCAGATTCGATATCGATTGCTGTACAACCAATTACCGCGCCATCTTGATTCTTAACGATATCTAGCGCATACCATTCTGAATATACTGTCGTTTTGTTTTTAACGTTTTGTTGATACAAAAGGTGTAATAAAGCGTGGCCTGTACGGTCAGCCGCTGCTGCTGTACGAGCTGCTTGCTCGCCGCCGAAGTTTTTCGACTGGCCGCCAAAGGGACGTTGATACACTTTACCATTTTCGAAACGAGAAAAAGGTAAACCTTTATTTTCCATTTCTAAAATAGCTTCTGGACCGGTTTTACACATATATTCGATAGCGTCTTGGTCACCGATATAATCAGAACCTTTTACCGTATCATACATGTGAAATTCCCAATTATCTTCGTGTGCATTACCTAATGCTACTGTAATACCACCTTGAGCAGATACAGTATGAGAGCGAGTTGGGAATACTTTAGAGATCAGTGCACAAGACTGCCCTGACTCTGAGATTTGTAAAGCAGCGCGCATACCCGCACCACCTGCGCCGATTACTACGGCATCAAATTCTAAAACTTGGATACTCACTTAAACACCCCACAAAACAAATAGACCGGTAACTAAGTAAGCCAAGCCTAATAAATTGAGAACGAAACTTAGTACAGAGCGAAGTTTCGGACACTTAACGTAGTCCGTCAGTACTTGCCATAAACCAATGCGAGTGTGGACCCATACACACAGTAACGTGATAAAGGTAAATACCTTAACCGCTATGTTTGAAAAAAGGCCCGACCATATTTCGTAAGTAACAACTGGGGTTGTCAAGAAAAAGCCTAACATGAAAATAACATAGGCTGTCATGAATAACGCAGTAGCGCGAAGAGATACGTAATCTTGAACGCCGTCTCTTTTCAATGAAGCTTGATTAATTACCATATCCACACTCCAGCTAATACTACAGTTACTAACCAAATTGCGATCGCAATCTTGGCGCTTAGGTTACCCGACTCTAACTCTTCCCAGTACCCCATATCCATGATTAAGTGACGAAGGCCACCGATAATGTGGTAAGAAAGTGCTGCCAATGAACCAATAACGATAACTTTACCAATAACCCCATTCATTAATGACTTTGCGAACGCAAAACTTTCTGGAGATTGCAAAGAAATAGCCCATACTACGATAACGAACACTAAAGCGAAGAAGAAAGCGACGCCAGTAATACGATGTAGGATTGAAGCTTTTGCCGTCGTTGGCATTTGGATTGTTGTCAGATCTAGATTTACAGGTCTTTGTTTTTTCACGTTACATGCCTATCCGAGCTGTTTATAATTATTGAGTGTGAATAAAACATTCACACCTAAATGATGCAATACGACCAAAGTTGAATGTCAATAATTATTAAAATTCGCTAATACTAAGAATCGGTATTGCAAAACTTACTGCGAGTTTTCGCAGTGACAGGAGTATATATAGCGATACGCCATATATCAATTGCTGTTTTGTTAAATTATCAACAACTTGTTCATACGGTTAACTAATAACCAATTTTGGTATTACCAATTCAAGGAATTTAACTAACCTAAATTAAAAAACTAATTAACATCAAAAAGTTATGAATAATTATTAAACATTCGTGCAATAAAATTGACTTTTTACTCTATTTTATAGTTACAATGTTCCGGTTTGAAACGACCTACTACAATTCGTTCAGTTCATTATCGAACGAATTTATAAAAAACTAACAATTATTTGAGGAGAACATGCATGGCGGATAAAAAGGCCACGGTTCAAGTCACAGGACAAGAAGCGTTTGAATTACCAATCATGTCTGGCACTGCCGGTAACGATGTAATCGACGTAAGAACATTGGGCGCTCAGGGTGTATTTACATACGACCCAGGCTTTTTAGCAACGGCATCATGTCAGTCTAAAATCACTTTCATCGACGGTGGCAAAGGTGTGTTATTACACCGAGGTTATCCGATCGAGCAATTAGCCGAGCAATCAAGCTACCTAGAATTATGTTTCTTACTTCTTCACGGTGAACTACCAAACGAAGAAGAGCTTGAAGAATTCAAAAAGACCATCACTAACCACACTATGGTTCACGAAAAAATTGCAAACTTTTTCCAAGGTTTTCGTGTTGATGCTCACCCAATGGCGATGTTATGTGGCGTTGTTGGCGCTATGTCTAGCTTCTACCACAGCGATTTAGATATTACAGACCCTAAACAACGTAAACGCAGTGCGTATCGCTTAGTTGCTAAATTGCCAACTATTGCTGCTATGGCTTACAAATACAGCGTTGGTCAACCATTTGTTTACCCTCGTAACGAATTATCATACTCAGAAAACTTCTTGAATATGATGTTCTCAGTACCTGCAGAAGATTACAAAATCAACCCAGTGCTAGCTGATGCGATGGATAAGATCTTCATGTTGCATGCAGACCACGAACAAAACGCATCAACTTCGACAGTAAGATTAGCAGGTTCTTCTGGTGCCAACCCTTACGCATGTATTGCGGCTGGCATAGCATCACTTTGGGGTCCTGCGCACGGTGGAGCAAACGAAGCATGTCTAACTATGTTAGAAAAAATTGGTTCTGTTGACCGTATCGATGAGTTTGTTGCTAAAGCGAAAGACAAAAACGATCCATTCCGCTTAATGGGCTTTGGTCACCGTGTATACAAAAACTTCGACCCTCGTGCGAAGGTTATGCGTCAAACATGTCATGACGTATTAGAAGCGTTGAACATTGAAGATCCATTATTAGATGTTGCAATGAAGTTAGAAGATATCGCCTTATCTGACGAATACTTCATTTCCAAAAAACTTTACCCGAATGTAGATTTCTACTCTGGTATCATTTTAAAAGCTATTGGTATTCCAACGTCTATGTTTACTGTTATCTTTGCTATGTCTCGTACTATCGGCTGGATCAGTCACTGGGACGAAATGCTTAGTGAAGAAGGTCAAAAAATTGGACGTCCTCGTCAGTTGTACACAGGTGCAGCGAAACGAGATTACGTTGCAGCTGACAAACGATAAGTTTGGCAAGCCACAAAAAAGCAGCGAAAGCTGCTTTTTTTTATGTCTCGAAATATCAATTGACCATTGGTCATGGATATAAATGACCTATAGTCAAGTTATTAAAATTGTCGAACTATAAAGTTTCAATTATCATAGCAAAACTTCATAAAGGGCATGATGTAATGAGTATCAAACAGCAGTTTCCATTTTTTTCCAATAACCCAGATATTGTTTATTTAGACTCTGCGGCAACCACTCAAAAACCGAACAGTGTGATAGAGGCAATAACGCAGTTTTACACACATTCAAATGCCAATGCTCATCGTGGAAACTATACAACGGCAAATGAGGTAACTACTAAATATGAAGCTATTCGAAATAAAGTAGCGCATTTTATCCACGCACCATCGCCGCAAGATATTATTTGGACCAAAGGAACAACAGACGCCATCAATTTGCTAGCAAAAGCTTGGGGAGATCACAATATCAATCCAGGGGATTATATCGTCGTATTAGGCTCAGAACATCACGCTAACTTTGTCCCGTGGCAGCAGTTGGCAAAAGCTAAACAAGCCAATTTTAAGACAGTCAACATACTTCCTGATGGCTCGCCTGACTTAGAACATTATGAGCTGTTATTACGTTCAAATCCTAAATTGGTGGCGATTCAACATTGCTCCAACGCGCTTGGTAATATTCAGCCAGTTCATCATCTATTATCATTAGCGAGAGATACCGGTGCCACAACACTAGTAGATGGCGCTCAAGCCATTGCTCATATACCAGTTAATGTCTCGGATTTGGGTTGTGATTTTTATGTGTTTTCAGCACATAAAATGTATGGTCCTATGGGACTTGGTGTTTTATATATAAGTAACAAAGTTAAGCAAAATATACAGCCATATCAGTTTGGTGGCGAAATGATTGAACGCGTATCAATAGAGGAAACATTGTTTCGCCCTATTCCTGCATTATTAGAAACTGGCACACAAAACATTTCAGCGATTTTTGGCTTAAGTGCCGCCATTGATTTTATCGAAAGTTCGATATTCCAATATGCTTTGAAAAACAAGACGCAATTATTTCAATACTTGATAGACGAATTAAAAAAAATTAACGAAGTTCAACTTTTCGGTAATACAGAAAAAAACATTGGCGTAGCCTCTTTTAAGGTGTTAGAAGAGAGTACAGCAGACGTTTCTGCATTATTATCTGAACAAAATATTGCAATTCGAACCGGGCATCACTGTGCCATGCCATTAATGCAGGCGTTAAAAGTAGATGGTACTCACCGTGTATCTCTAGGTATTTACAACGATAAAACCGATGTTGACCGATTTATATCGGCCCTAAAAAGCGCCATTGAATTACTCAATTAAGAATAGAGAATGACAGATTTAACAGCTCAAATTAGTAACTTTTCCCAAACCCTTGAGCTTTGTTCAAAAGAGATCCTAGTGCAACTTGCGCAACAATCTTCATGGGATAGCCGTTATCGCACGATAATGTTGTTAGGTAAAAAGTTACCTAACCTAAATCAGGAAATGAAATCTGATTCTGCATTAGTACAAGGCTGTGAAAGTAATGTTTGGCTGCACTTTCAATGGCATAACAACCACTTACAGCTAGCTGCTAGCTCTGACGCTAAAATAGTTAAGGGCTTAATTGCTATTGTATTGGCGGCTTATAATAATAAAACACGGGAAGAGATCTTATCATTTGACATTGAAGGCTACTTCCAGCAGCTGCAACTCAGTAAAAATTTAAGCCCATCGAGAACCAATGGACTATTTTCTATCGTTAAAACAATACAAGCAGCCGCTCGTTAACCCAGAGCGTTTACACTAAGTACTACCAAACTCGCTTATACGTTGTATATCCCGATTGAGCTTTGGTTTGTGGTTTAAAAATAGCGGCGGTTTTGGCCGGCATATCAACACCTAAAAACGACGCCGATATCCTTGCTTGATGCGGATAATCGCCAATCAATTCGATAAACGCCCCCATATTCATTAATTTTGAATATGGGAGCATTAGTTGCTCAGTAACCGAATGTTCCGAAGGATTTACCACTACAATACAAGCGTCTTCGACTTTCTCCGTGTATCGTAAAAAACATATTAAGTTATCAGAATGAATACTTTTAAATTCACCGACCGATAACCCGCAGTTTTCTTTACGAATTTGCATCAGACTCTTAAGCCATTTTAAGTGCTTATTATTGTCAGAAACTAAATCCCAGCGCATAGGTGCACGCATTTCTGGATCATCCCCTCCTGTCATACCCAGTTCAGAGCCATAATATAAGTTTGGAGATCCGGGCAATGAAAACTGCAGTACTTGCGCTAATTTTTTCAGTTGAAAATCCCCAAGTTCATTAGCCAGTCTCGGCGTATCGTGGTTATCAAGCAGTAACCAAGACTTCAATAACCCCTCATAGTCACTATGTGCAACTATTTGTTCAATTTGTAAATTGGCCATTCTCGCGGATATTTTATTTTGGCAACTTTGTAAAATCACATGACGCATGGTCAGATTCATTATGCCATCCAAACACGACAGCCATTGCTCAGGAAAGCTCCAGACTTCGCCAATGATTAAACTGTCTTTGTGTGACTGATGAGCGCAGTCTGTTAGCTCGTTTAAGTAAGTGAACCCGATATCATGAGCAACATCGAGTCGCCAACCATCGACTCCCATTCTTAAAAAACGTTGCACGGTTGAATCTTCATCAAGATAAATACTCTTTCTAACTGCTAAGTTTTCTAAATTTAACTCTGGTAAATTTACTGCATTATCCCAAGCTCTATGACCACTAGGGTAATGTTCAGAAAAATAAAACCAGTCTTTATAAGGGCTTTGTTTATCGTTTTTAGCACTGAGAAATTTTTCTGAATTTTGCCCCATATGATTAAAAACACCGTCTAGTACGACTTTTAAATCAGACTGATGGCAGACTTCAAGCAGTTGAGCCAAATCTTGCTCAGTACCAAACTCCGGCGAAATACGATCAAAGTCCAGTGCATCGTATTTATGGTTGGTATAAGCATAGTGAATAGGATTAAGGTAAACGACATCAGCTCCAAGCTGCTTAATATAATCAATATGTAGCGACAGTGAGGTTAAGTCACCGCCCCAGAACTCAATTTCATGACTCCACAAGCGCTCAGACTCAATATACTTTCCGTGTTTTGGTACATCAGTCCACTCTTTAAGTAGTTTAGGTGCAGGATACAAATATGACTTTTCGGGTAACTTCTTACTTGGTGCAAACCGGTCAACCAATACTTGATACACTATGGCACCAACACGCCAATCTTTTTTTCGTTGCTCTATCACTTCACTCAGTGCTAATTCATCGTGAGTTGCGTATTGACTCATGTTATTCCTTAATATCGACCTTGATACTACTCTCAGTGTAACTAAAATTTCCTATGTGAACGAATGAATAGGTAGTCATTTTTAGCACCCTGAAAACTGGACTTAATGAGGTATACTGAATTTTTTAATTAATGGATTAGGTAACTAAAAGAGACTTTTGTTAATGGGCAGCCTATTTCGACAACAAAAACGTAAACGTACCTATGCGGTAAAAAAAACGGGTATCAAAGACGAAAATATTGATCGTCAAATCATAGTTATACATCGAGCAATAGCAGAGAAGTTAATCGCACATCCCATACTTGTTGACCAAGTAAAAAGTAGGTTAGAAGAAAAGCGTGATAACGGCAGCATGGGTTACGGACACTATATTACCTGGCAAAGTATCTTAGAGCTCAGAGAGAATGCCACTACATTTATCGAAGCAATGACCGAAGATTCGCAAAAAATGCGACGAATGCGACGTAGCACACCATTTACTGGCATATTAACCGAAGAAGAACGAGTAAACGCCTTAAAACAAGACGCATTTGCCAGCGTCGACTCTATTGACGTACTATTTTAATTCAATTAAACCGACTTTTTCCTAATATCTCCAGCGCACTCCGGATATCTGCCGGGGCATAAGTACATCCTTGTACAAAACCCTACACTATCCGTCCATGGGTTACCATCCATGTACAAAAAAACCGAAGCAAGTTGCTTCGGTTTTCATAACATTATAAAGATGGCTTTTTCTTACTAGAAGAACAAATGCACACCAAAGAACTTAATCGCCACGGTATTAATGAACACTACCGCCAAAATCACTGGAATGAAGGTTTTTAACGCAAAATCAGAATACGCTAAAAACATCTTATGACTGCCCTGCTCCAATCCTTCAGTTAATTCCTTATTAAAGTTCGCTTTTTTCCATCGGAACATTACAAACAAGCAGATAAACAAGCCATTTAGCGGCAACACAGTGTCGTAAAATACATCGTAAATTACGTCAAACAATGATTTATCCGCCCCCGCGTAATGAACCAACTTAGTTAGCGGTTCGCTCATACCAAATGACATTGAAGCTAATACACTTAAAAACACCATGACCGCCGCTAGAGTTAATAGCGACTTTTTACGTGACACCTTGGTTTTTTCCATCAACGCAGCATTAGGCACCTCGATAATAGAAACTAAAGAAGTGATCGCTGCAAAGAAGACTAATAAGAAGAACAAAGAAGCAACGGCGCTCGCCCCAGCGTAACCAATATCCATCTGCAACGATAAAAATATTTTAGGTAATAAGACAAAAATTAAAGATACCGAAGAATCAGAAAGCGTGCTTGGATCGATTTCTGGATCGAAACTGAAAATCGCTGGCAAGATCATTAAACCAGCAATAAACGCCACAGACGTATCAGTCAAAGCAACCAATTTAGATGAATCTGCGATGTCTTGTTTTTTGCTCATATAGGAGCCATAAGTAATTAGGATACCCATACCTAAAGACAAAGAGAAAAAGGCTTGAGACAAGGCGCCACTAATCACTTCACCTGTAATTTTGCTCATATCAGGTAACAAATAAAATGACACACCAGACATAGCGTTATCGAGAGTTAATACGTAAATAACTAAAAGCACTAACAATAGGAATAACGCCGGCATTAAAACTTTAGCCGCTCGCTCGATCCCTTGTTTTACACCACCGATTAAAATCGCACCAGTAATCGCGACGACTACCAACATATAAACAAATAAGGTCGAACTGTTTATGAATGCGCCAAAGGTATTCGGATCAGCAAGTTCAGCTAAATTACCTGTAGCCGCTTGATACAAATAACCAAATATCCAAACTGTCACCACCATATAAAACACCGCGATCATAAACGGTGTTATGACGCCCAACCATCCAGCAAACTGCCATTTGGTATCATTTTCAGATAACTCGTTGTAAGCGCCAAGCGGGTCTTTATTGGTGTGACGGCCAACAGCCATTTCCGCCATCATGACCGGTAGACAGATCAAAATAACAAAAATTGCGTAAATTAATAAAAACGCACCACCACCATTTTTGGCTGCTGCAACGGGAAAACCAACAAGATTGCCGATTCCAACCGCTGAACCTGCGGCCGCTAATATAAAACCTAACTTTGAGGAAAAATGCTCTCTTCCAGCACTCATACTTATTCCTTCTTTTTATAATTATTATTTTTTATAACGAGAGGATGCTAACAAGTAATTTGAATTGTGTCTGCATATAACCTTGATTTTTCCTAGATTTGTTGCAAGATCTCTTTACACATCAGTTGTAACTTCCCCAAACGGACTCAATCAATGTATTACATGATTTGCTCTGAAGATGTTCAGAACAGTTTAGAAAAACGACTCGCTACTCGAGAAAAACATTTAGCCCGACTGAATCAACTAAAAGAACAAGGACGCTTGCTTATCGCTGGACCTTTACCGGCAATAGACGCAGAAAACCCAGGTGAAGCTGGATTCACAGGGTCTTTAGTGGTGGCGGAGTTTGATTCTTTGACCGATGCACAAGCTTGGGCAAACGACGACCCATACCTGGCGGCTGGAGTCTACGCTAACTCTGTAGTGAAACCATTTAAAAAAGTTTTACCTTAATTTTACAGTCAATCTCTAGGAGATTATTTTGCCTTTTATTTCGTTCAGAAAAGTAGTTACCATTTGCTTCACTGTATTCATGACGTTACCTGCCATGGCAATCGACAGTGTAACCCTGTATGAAGTGCCTGAAATTCTGAACTGTCAAGAGCGGCACAAAACCGTAGTGACCTATTCACAATGTTTAGACACCGTCGTAAAACAATACCACAGAGAACTGACAACTTGGGAAACCAACATTGAACTTAAATTACAATCGTCAGCGTCAACCTCAGGTAGACGAGATGCCATTGCTGCGTTTAAACGTTCAGTGAAAGAGTTTAAAGAATTCAGAAAAAGGGACTGTGCATGGCAGTATCTGGCGATGTTGCCCGATGTATCTTCTGCCAGCATCATTACCAAAGAATGTGATATTAATATGACGATTCAGCGAATTGGTTCTTTGAAAGAAATCAGCGCCTTTGATTTTCGATAATTTGAAGTTCGATGCTCTAAATAAAAGAAACGGGTTAAAAGCAAAAGTTTGGCGATTTACAAGAGTGTCACTTGTTTTAAAACAAGCGACACAAATCATTTAATTGCTGAAATGAACATCTGGTAATTTTTCTAACTCGGGTTTTGCAAAATAATACCCCTGAACCAGTTTTACGCCTGCGTCTTTAATCCAATTCAACTCAGCTTCCGTTTCTATCCCTTCAGCCAAAACTGTGACATTCAGTTGAGTCATCATGGCAATACAGTTTCTAACTATCACCTGCCGCGCATGATCAGTTTCAATATTGCGGATAAGCTCCATATCCAGCTTTACGATATCTGGCTGAAAATCGGCTAATAAATTTAATCCTGAATATCCGGCTCCAAAGTCATCGGTGGCTGTAGTAAATCCCATTCCCTGATAGTGCTGTACAATCCGTTTAATATGTTGAGTATCTTCCACTTTTTCAGCTTCAGTAAATTCAAACATTATATTTTCAATGGGAAAATCGTTAGCTTTAGCACACTCTAGTGTGGTTCGAATACAGCGCTCTGGTTGATACACAGCGTTTGGTAAAAAGTTTATACTTAGCATTGACTGCATTTTAAGTTGCGCGGCAAGCGTAATAGCCTTGGTGCGGCACGTTTGATCAAATAAATACCGATTATCCTCATTTACTTGAGAAATAACCGAGTATGCTGACTCGTTGTTAAGCCCTCTAACAAGCGCTTCATAACCAAATATCTCTTGTTTTTGCACATCAACTATCGGTTGAAATGCCATTGTAAATTCAAAACCTAACCTTTCATCACCTTCACAGTTACCGCAAGTAACTTGGTATTCGCACGTCATATAAATACGTTCCTTATTCGACCGTTACACATCGAGCATTGCTCAACACTATAGAAGAATTATCAACTTTTTTCTTAATTGTTTTTATCGCTCTCAATAATAAAGTCAGCTTTAGAGCGCAGTGTTTTTTTGTTTCGTAGATGCGCAAACGGATCTCTTTTTGGAGCTTCTAGTTTTTGACCTTCGTTAATACTTGTATTAGTAGCCGGCTGTGTTTTTTTGCTTTTCATCATTGAGTGCAACGTGGAATCAAACTTAGCCGCTCGATTAATTTTAGCAATCGCAAGCCAATACAAGATTATACAAATTAAATAAGAAACCCACTTTATGACATACGATAACGCTAAATAAGGCGTCTGAGATTTATCATTAAATTCAATGAAGTCTTGATGAAATAAAGTGATCAATATCAATGCAATTAAACACAGTAAGGTAGCAGAAACGTGACGTTTGTATTTGCGCCACAAGCCTATTATGACGGTCCACTTAACCATTTGATTTAACAAAACTTAACTCCAGAGGGAAAGTCCCAATAAAGAAACTAACACTAACAAACCTTTTTCTTTTGCGCTGCCAAGGATTTTTTCTTCTTCCTCTTTCACGATGATCTCCAGTTCGTCTGCATTAAAATCTTCAGGCTTTTTCCCAGCCAATAAAATACGAGTTTGTGCACGGCTAATCGCCTTATCTCGTATCTTTTGATTTAATTTGGCTTTTACATTCATACTATTCCAATCCAAATTCATTTAATAAATGCGCCTTTAACGAAGTAGGAACTCCTTTGATAGTTAAGGTATCCGTACCAGGTGAATAATTAACTCGATCACCTAGCAATATTCGATCAAAAGAGACCGAAACTCCACCGCCCGAACCTGACAATTTAACCAATTTACGAACCGTTGACTTGTCTAACGTTACTTTTTCGTCAAAATCGTAATCTTGCTGACCTAAGAAGTCAGCAAATTCACTGTCGGTAACCATAGACAGTGTGTTATTTAGTTGCGACATATCGGCATCTTGTCCTGCAGATATTTGTTCTGTGCAATACTCAAATACTTTCTCACGGGTTTCGGCTTTTTCTTCCGGCGCTAATGACTCGCTGGACATGAAATCATCAATCGCCGACAACAGCTCTTTACTCTGAGCTCGCGCATTGATGGTTTCTGTACAGCCTAATAAGTCCATGAAAAAGTCATTCACTTGGCGGCCAGCCCTGCCCTTAATAAAAGATATGGCTTTTAAATCTTGCTCAGAGTGCATTAGCTTACTAACATCAATACGGGCCGCCAGCTGGATTTTATTTAAATCTAAATGCATTGAACGCTGAATACCAAACTCGCTGTCAACAGAAAAGTGTTCCGTTAAATTAACCACGCCCACCATAAAATAGCGGGTAGCCACATGTTCATAATCGATTAACAGCAAGTATCCAGTTTCTTCAAATTCATACTTTTCCAGTTCAGCTTGAAATAACTGTAAGGTATCTTTTGATACATGGTCAAATTCAACTTCGCTATTTAGGTAACTGGTCAATCGATGCGAAAACGCTGTATTTTTTTCATCACTAAACGCAGCATAACTTTTACTCGGCTTTGCGTTATAAACGGTATGCAGTTGTTCAACAAAGGAATTAGCTTTATCTAAGCTTTTATCAGTCATCACCGCCCATTTGGTCGAAAAGTCGGTTCCTTCTCTTTTTTCGTAAAAAGCGATTGAAAATTGATTAACTGTTAACGACATTCTTTATCCTAATCATTTTATTATGTTAGCATCTGGTTATATTCATTATTGCCAGGCTATTAAGAACATATTTATGCCAATCATATCAAAATACTCAAACGAAGAGATTAATAATTTAGTCGACGAGATGTTAAATTTAATCCAAGACAAAAAAGTCCCGGTCGACTTAGCACTAATAGCCCTCGGCAATAGCGTCAGTAATATTATTGATAACAACGTACCTGAGCAGCAAAAAAAGACCATTGCGCAAAGTTTTTCCGATGCGTTATTGTCGTCTTTGCAAGATTAACGACTTAGCTCAGCTATAGAGACAAACCATTTTGATCAATATTAAAAGCCAGAATGAAATAAATCGGCCCTTTAATCTATTGGCTTGGGGACACTGGTTTACCTTCGGTAACTTGTTGTTAGCCCTAATTTTTTCATTTTTTTATATAAGCGCGAGTTCTCTACCACACACGTTTCTTGGCTGGGCATATTTGGCGATTAGCTGGATAAGCCATTTTGCATTTTTATCGATTGCTTGTTTTATCTTAACCATATTCCCAATCGTCACTTTATTTCCATACAAAAGGCATATACGCGGAGTTTCTGCGGCTATGGCATCGATATTTCAAATGTTGCTGTTTTTGGATGTATTAAGTTATCGAGGTTTAGGTTATCACTTATCAACGTCATCCCTTTCACAACTGAGAGAAGTAGAGGACATTTACGTTGCTTCGATGGGGGACGGTTACTGGTTGTTAATACTCGCTGTTTTTGTCGCAGTTCTTATTTATCAATTTACGTTAAGTAATTTTACGTGGAAACGCATTGAGCAGCTGCAAAGTATCCGCCACAAAAATTTAATTGCAAAAACTCTAGTTAGTTGTTTTTTTGTAAGTCACCTAACTCACATGTTAGCCGATGCTACACTAAACGCTGATATCGCCAAACAGAGTAACTTATTTCCGCTTTCATACCCACTAACGGCTAAAACTCTGTTAGCAGAATATCAATTAATCGACATCGATGAATATGAGCGTTCTCAATTGCAACGGGCATTTATAAATTCAACCAACTTTACTAGTAAGACCATTAAACCAGTGCAGTGTGATATTGCTGACAGCCCTAATTTAAATGTGATTTTTCTTGAAAAGTCGAATGAAGAGTCAGTCAATCAGTGGTTAATTAAAAATAATATTCACTTTCAAAATCACCATCATTTCAACCTGAGCCGCGACTTAGATACCGCAGTGTTTAATTTTAGCACGGGCTTACCGGGACTCTATCACAATATGGATAGCAGCCAACCGCTTGAAATTAACCACCACATTGACAGTGACAAGATTTCCGTCGAAGTACATCACGGTGTATACGAGTTACCTACGCAATATAAAAACAGTACTCATTCCCGTGTTTACGTATTTTTTGATAAAGACACCAAAGATGTCTTTTATCGTTCTAATATCTACTTGATTGGTTTTAATGACGTTGCCCAATCAGAGCAGATTTTACAACCGCAAAACATTGTAGCTTCATACCTAGCCAATCAACTGGATTGCATGGCATTTGTTAAACAAAATTTAATAGACAAGCCTGTAGCACTGTTGCATACAAACTCGACGCTGAGTAACTACAACGATGGCTATTTTAACGTGTTATATAAAGACAGTTCGTTGTTATTCCACAACGGTCAGTTTATTGAAAGCAAAGCGTTTTCGAATAATAAGACATTGGAAAGTAATATAGATTTATTTGTTCTTGAACAAGCGATTAGTGAAATAACATCACGAAGGGTTCAAACGAAAAAGCCCTAATTTAAAGGCTCTAATTTGGGATCCAGTTAATTCACTAACGTTATTATTTCAGCTAACAAGGCATTCAATGCTAAAGGTTTATTTACACCTACAATATTTGTGTGACTGGTGTGGTAATGTGAGAGCAATTTCTGAGCTTTCGTAGCTTGAGGCACATATTGCGTCTTCATCATAAGTTGTCGAATTCTGCGGGTTAACAAATACATCAAAAAGTCATGTAACTCTTGGTCATTTCCAACCTTTGCTATCAATAATGGACTTGAGATAGTGTGTTTTAACCAGCCCATAAACAAACTAAACACCTGCTCAAATTGCGCAATCTTGTCTTCTTCTTGCCATCGAATTAAATCCGATTCTGATTGATACCTAAAACCTATGACATAATCTGGCAAGTCAGGGTATTTGTTTTTAAGCTGTTTTTTTGACAGTCCGTCGAGTGTTAAAAACTGACAACGACTTAAAATCGTGGGCAATAATTTGCGCTTTTTATCCGTGAGCAATAAGAGGTAACTATTAGCTGTCGGCTCTTCCAATGTTTTTAGTAGTGCATTGCTAGCATTTTCAGTCATTAAGTCAGCTTGTTTGAGCACTACAACTTGGCTGCCTGATAATTGTGATGTTTTATTTAAAAACGTCGATGTTTGTCTGATCTCATCCACTCCTATCGAAGTTTTTTCGGCTTCGACTAGAGTAAAATCAGGGTGACTGCCTGCATCAAAAAGCTCGCAACTATGGCAACGTTGACACGGCTGAACAAACTCACCATCACTAGTTTGTTGCTTATTTGAACACAGAAGTGTTTTGGCAAGTAGCTGCGATTGTTGAAATAAACTTTCTAGATCATAGCCTTCTACCACATAAGCGTGAGCTAATTGGTTAACTTGGCCTGGCAATCCAGAAAGTTTTATCGACATACTCATATTAGTGTATATCATCAAACCAACATGTTAACTCATCAATGATCTGTTGCTGTACGTTTGGCAATGCCAGCTCTGCATCGATAACTTTTATCTTGTTGTTTTGTTTCGCGTTATTTAAATATACCGCTCTTGTACGATCAAAAAATTCTATTTGCTCTCGCTCAATACGGTCAAGCGCTCCGCGCTCTGCGGCTCTAGCTAAACCAACACGAGGATCCAAATCCATTAACAAAGTTAGGTCTGGTTCAAAACCTTTTAACACCGCGTTTCGTATTGGCAGAATAAGTTCATCTGAAACCTGTCTACCGCCACCTTGATAAGCCAATGACGATAAATCATGGCGATCGCCAAGCACCCATTTCCCCTGCTCCAGCGCAGGTTTTATGACGTTAGCAATAAGCTGCGCGCGACTTGCATACATAAGCAATAATTCTGCTTCCGTCGTCAATACCTCATCGGTTTCAGACTTTACTATTTCACGCATTTTTTCGGCTAACGGCGTGCCACCGGGCTCACGTGTTGTAACAAACTCTATATCTTTTTCTGTTAATACTTTTTTTATCAACTCTAGCGCTGTTGTTTTACCTGCGCCCTCCAGTCCTTCAACGACAATAAATTTAGCCATTATTCTTTTTTAAACTCTCCAGTCGTTGTTTTCTTAGGTAGTTCCTAACTGCTCGATTATGTTGCTCTAGCGTTTGATTAAATACGTGTTCACCATCACCCGACGCAACAAAGTAGTAATAGTCAGTGCTCGCTGGGTTCAACGCAGCTTCAAGTGATGCTTTACTGGCGTTAGCAATTGGTGTTGGCGGTAATCCATCAATTCGATATGTGTTATAACGTGTTTTTTGTTTTAAATGCTGACGGGTAATATCGCCTTCGTATTCATGCCAAATACCATAAATCACAGTTGGATCTGTTTGCAGGCGCATACCATCTCGTAGTCTATTATGAAACACCGACGAGATAACACTGCGCTCTGCATCAGCAGATGACTCTTTTTCAATGATGGAAGCTAAAATAAGAGCTTGATATGGTTTATAGATTGTTAAGTTGCCTCGACGATCCGGCCACAACGAGGTTAACAACGACTTCTGCTTGGCAATCGCACGTTTCAATAAATCAGATGCAGTCGAGTTTAGTGCGTAGTTGTAGGTCTCAGGGTATAACCACCCTTCGGGACTTTCATAAGGCAAATCTAACGCTTCAGCCACCTTTTTTATGCTTTTGCCTTTAAGATCATTATTTAAGTACTTAGCTTTATCTATTTTATCAAGTACTTGATAAATATTCTCACCTTCAATAATAGTAAAAGCATACTGTTTTTGACGCCCTTCAACCACAGCCAACAAAAACGCCGAAAGCGGCATTTCTGGTTCAATTTCGTAGGTGCCTGATTTTATCTTTGTATAGGTGTCTGAAATTTTTGAATGAATTTTTAAAGGTAAACAACCTGAAACCATTTGTTGTTTTTCTAACCGAGCGCACAACTTCAGCAAAGTCTCGCCATTGTTCACGGTGAATAATGTAACTTTATCACTGTTTATTGTCTGATTTACGCCAGAGCTAACATAAAAATATCCACCGCCACCAATTACGACTGTAATAACAGCAACGACGATCATCACTAGCGACAACGCACTCTTCTTTTTTGGAGATTGTTTTTTTTTCTCGTCTTTTTCAGCCATTATAATTGAGCTCTTAGTTGTTCTACTGGTTTAAGCGACAATTGCTTTCCTGCAACTTCAGAAACAGGCCTTACGCCTATTAAGCCGTTACAAATAAACATTGCCTCAGCGTCTTCTATGACTGTCGTCATTTGGGTCTGCGAAATGATTACATCTATTTTATCAATTATGACCTGTCGCATCACCCCATTTACGCCAGAATGTTTTAAACACGGGGTAAACCATTGGTTATTATGATACCAAAAAACATTCGCTTTGCTGGTTTCAATTAATACATTATTTATATCTAATACTAACGCGTCTTCAAGATTAACTTGCTCTAACTCACGAGCAATTAACACTTGCTCCAAACGGTTACAATGCTTGAGGCCAGCTAACAAAGGTTGAATACCAAGTTTAGTATTCGCGACAGTTAAAGGCGTTGGGGTTTGCTGCTCCGATAACCATTTATCTGACAAGGATGAAGTACTTACAGCAATTAAAGGTTGCGTAGAAAATGTTTGACCGTAACCACGTTGTGCTGCACCGCGGCTAATTTGGATTTTTATGACACCTAGAGTCATATCACTAGCAACTTGCAGCATCAACTCTGTCAATTTATTCCAAACTATGGGGTTAAAGCCAAGTTGTTTATTGGCTTGTCTCAGTCGTTCAAGGTGTCGATCTAAATAGCACACCGAGCCATCAACTACTTTAGCTGTGGTAAAGTGGCCATCTCCATACAAAAAACTGCGTTGTTGAGATAAATTGATCTCGTCAGACAGTTCTTTCAAACTGTTGTCAAAAAATCGTACTTCCATTAGATCCTATTGAATAAACAAAAAGCTCAACATCATGTTGAGCTTTTTAACAAATAATCAGAATTTGATCATTAAGTATTTAGATTTAAGCTTCTTGCTTACATCTTTTTAAAGATTAATGAACCGTTGGTACCACCAAAGCCAAATGAGTTACATAATGCGTATTCTAATTTCGCATCACGCGCTTCATGAGGAACATAATCCAGATCACAGCCTTCACTCGGATTATCTAAGTTAATGGTTGGCGATACTTTTTGATCGACCAAACTCATCGCCGTGATAATAGATTCAACTGAGCCGGCAGCTCCTAATAAGTGACCAATCATAGATTTAGAGGATGAAACCATCAACTTAAAGGCGTGATCACCAAACACTCGTTTAACCGCCATAGTTTCGGCAATATCACCCGCTGGTGTCGATGTACCGTGAGCATTGATGTAATCTACTTGATCAGGGTTTATGCCTGCATCCTTAATCGCATTCATCATAGAACGAGCTGCCCCGTCGCCATCGGCTGGCGGTGATGTCATATGATATGCATCACCACTCATACCAAAACCAGCCAGTTCCGCGTAGATTTTAGCACCGCGGGCTTTTGCATGTTCATATTCTTCCAGCACCATCACACCGGCACCGTCACCAAGCACAAAACCATCACGGTCTTGGTCCCAAGGACGACTGGCTTGTTGAGGTGCATCGTTACGAGCAGACAGCGCACGTGCGGCTCCAAAGCCGCCAATACCTAACTCTGTTGAGCCTTTTTCTGCACCGCCAGCAACCATTACATCGGCATCACCATACGCGATAATACGTGCTGCGTGACCTATATTATGAACACCTGTTGTACAGGCTGTTGTTATGGAAATATTTGGCCCTTTTAATCCATACATGATGGAAAGGTGACCAGAAATCATATTAATAATGGTTGAAGGCACAAAAAATGGCGACAATTTACGCGGCCCAGATTGCATCAATTTAGTGTGGTTATCTTCGATTAAACCCAATCCACCGATACCTGAACCGATGGCAGCACCAATTCTTTCTGCATTTTCTTCAGTAATTTCAAGACCAGAGTCTTTTAACGCTTGAATTGAAGCTGCAATCCCGTATTGAATGAATAAGTCCATTTTTTTTGCATCTTTACGTGGAATATATTCCGACATGTCGGCATCTTTCAACATAGCTGCAAACTTAGTTCCGAAGTTTTCAGTATCAAAATGCGTGATGTATTCAGCACCGCTTTTACCGGCTAACAAATTACTCCAAGAAGATTGAACGTCGTTACCTACGGGCGTTAACATGCCCATTCCTGTTACAACAACTCTACGTTTAGTCACTTCTTTCTCCTGACCATAATACGAATTGGCATAATTACTATTGCAATAATGGGGTTAACATTATTGCCTGAAATTTTGTTTTCCGTAATAACAATGAAAATACGTACTAATATTAACGACGTGGTGTTCTAAAAGTGAAAAAAAAGGCAGCTTGTGCTGCCCTTTTTATAAATCTGTACGATTACTCAGCGTGTGCTTTGATGTAGTCGATAGCTGACTGAACAGTTGTAATTTTTTCTGCTTCTTCGTCAGGAATTTCAGTATCGAATTCTTCTTCCAAAGCCATTACTAGTTCAACAGTATCTAGAGAATCAGCGCCTAGATCATCGACAAAAGATGCTTCTGATTTTACTTCTTCTTCTTTAACACCTAATTGCTCAACAACGATCTTTGCTACGCGATCTTCAATGCTCATGTTATTTTCCTTATTAATTAAAAGGTAATGTTTTTTTGAATGCGCTTAGTTTAATTATTCCTATGGCGGATTCAAGTTATAAATTAGAATAACGCTGTGGTCAAACCTCATAAGTGACAATCGACCACATTTCAATCAAAATCGACACGATTTCGACGGTTATACCATGTACATGCCACCATTTACATGGATAGTTTCACCAGTTATGTACCCAGCCTCATTACTCGCTAGGAAACAAACCGTCGATGCGATTTCATCAGGGTCACCTAATCGGTTTGCTGGAACCTGATCAGAAATAGCAGAACGTTGACCTTCATCAAGTGCTTTAGTCATATCCGTATCGATAAAACCAGGGGCAATAACATTCACTGTAATACCACGAGACGCAACTTCACGCGCAAGCGATTTAGAAAAACCAATCACCCCAGCTTTTGCTGCTGAGTAATTAGCTTGACCAGCATTACCCATAGTGCCAACAACTGAACCAATATTAATAATACGACCTTGACGTTTTTTCATCATTGGACGCAAAACCGATTTACTTAAACGGAAGATAGACGTTAAGTTGGTATCGATAATATCGTTCCACTCTTCATCTTTCATTCGCATCATCAAATTATCACGTGTAATGCCAGCATTATTTACCAATACATCAATGTCACCTAAATCCGCTTTGATAGCCGCTAATACATCAGTTACTGAGTCAGCATCCGTTACATTAAGAGCGTAACCTTTACCATTGTCACCTAAATATTCTGAAATTTTTTCCGCGCCTGACTCTGAAGTTGCAGTACCTGCAACTTTCGCTCCTTGCGCTACCAATTTTTCAGCTACAGCTCGGCCAATACCGCGAGACGCGCCGGTAACCAATACCACTTTGCCTTCTAAACTAAATAAAGACATTATAATCCTCTTTAAATCTTAAATATTATTCAAACAAACCAGCTAGACTTGCTGTATCGCCTACCGATACACAACTTACTGACTTATCAATGCGTTTAACCAATCCAGACAATACCTTTCCTGGACCAAATTCGAAGCTCTCAGTTACACCTTCGCTCGCAAAATACTGAATGGTTTCTGTCCAGCGAACAGGACTGTATAGTTGCTTGATCAAAGCTTCTTTAATTGCGGCTGGATCAGTAGCTACTGCAACATCGACATTATTAACGATTTTAATGTCAGGCGTATTAAACGTTAATAGTTCTAGGTCTTGCGCTAATTTATCAGCGGCCGGTTTCATCAATGCGCAATGAGATGGCACAGACACTGGCAAAGGCAGTGCACGTTTAGCTCCTGCTTCTTTGCATAACTCCATCGCTCGCTCAACCGCAGCTTTTTGTCCAGCGATAACAATCTGACCTGGAGAATTAAAGTTTACCGGTGAAACAACTTCACCTTGAGCCGCATCTTCACAAGCTTTTGCAATTGCGTCATCGGCTAAGCCGATTATTGCCGCCATAGCACCAGTACCTGCTGGAACTGCTTGTTGCATATATTGGCCGCGTTTTTCTACTAACTTAACTGCATCAGCCAAAGATAGTACACCAGCGCAAACTAAGGCTGAATATTCACCAAGACTGTGCCCTGCTAGATACTCTGGCTGGTCGCCACCTTTCTCTACATATGTTCTCCATACGGCAACCGATGCCGTTAATAACGCAGGCTGGGTAAATTCTGTTTGGTTTAACTTACCATCAGCATCTTCGCTTACGAGTGACCACATGTCGTAACCTAACGCATCAGAAGCTTCTTTAAATGTGTCACGAACAACTTGGTAAGATTCGTGTAAATCGGCCAACATGCCAACCGATTGTGAGCCCTGACCCGGGAATACAATTGCTTTTGTCATTTTATTGTCTCAAATTGATTTAATACTTAATTAGAGCAGACGCCCAAGTGAAGCCACCACCAAATGCATTAAACATTAGCGTTTGACCTTTTTGAATTCGGCCATCACGAATGGCTTCGTCGAGAGCTGTAGGAACGGTTGCCGCCGAGGTATTGCCGTATTTGTCTAAGTTAATAACAACTTGTTCCATCGACATATCCAGCTTTTTAGCAACCGCAGAAATAATTCTTAAATTGGCTTGATGGGGTACCAGCCAATCAATATCTGATTTTTGTAAGTTATTGAACTCTAGAGTTTCATCTACAATTTCAGAAAGTTTAGAAACTGCAACTTTAAACACTTTGTTGCCTTCCATCGACCCCCAAGATGTATGAACAGACGCTTCATCTCCGCGTCTAGGCATACCAACTTGAAGAAGTTCAGTATAACTACCATCTGAGTGAATATGAGTTGAGAGGATACCTGGCTCTTCTGAAGCCTCTAGCACAACAGCGCCTGCGGCATCACCAAATAGTATAACCATAGAACGGTCTTCTGGACTCACCAATTGGCTCAAGCAATCAGCACCAATAACCAATGCTTTTTTCGCTTTACCCGCTTGGATATATGTATCCGCCACACTTAATGCATATAAAAAGCCTGAGCACGCAGCGGCAACATCCATAGCTGGAATGCCTGATTTCAGACCTAAGTCTCTTTGCACTTCACATGCAGCGCTTGGCAAAGCTCTATGATGGGACGTCGTTCCGACTATGACAAAGTCAATTTCTGACAAATCAACGCCAGCGGCTTCAATCGCTTTTTTTGACGCTTCTACAGACATAGAAGCAAGTGTTTCATTTTCACCGATAATTCGGCGTTCTTTCATTCCAGTTCGTTCTTGAATCCATTCATCAGAGGTTTCAACCATCTGCTCTAGGTCTTTGTTAGTACGAACAGCCTCAGGGAAATAGCTACCTGTTCCCGTAATTTTTGAATACATGAACCCTCTTTGCAATCAGCATTTTATTTGTTCTCTTCGTTGAGAACTTGTTCCACTTTGTCTTTTATTTTGTGTGGTACTTGTCTCTGCGCCTCTTTTACAGCTTCTTTTATCGCACTGTAAAACGCTCTTGTCGACGCATTTCCATGACTTTTTACTACAATTCCGCGCAATCCTACCAGACTTGCACCATTGTAGTGGTCGGGGTTCATTCGAGAAAATAAGGTTTTTATGCCGGGTAATAACAATCCAGCCAGTAGTTTACTGATAAAAGACTGTTCACTTGATGCTTTTATCTTCGAAATGATTAATTTAGCAACACCTTCGATGGTTTTAAGAGCAACATTGCCGACGAAGCCATCACATACGATAACATCCGCCTTACCAGAAAATATGTCGTTGCCCTCTGCAAAACCGACATAATTAATGTCTTCACACTCTTGTAACTGCTGGGCAGCTGCCTTTAAGTGATCACCACCTTTTATCTCTTCCGAACCGACATTTAACAATGCAACTCTTGGATGCTCTATTTGTTCAACTTCTCTGGCAATAACTGAACCCATTACTGCAAATTGAAATAAGGTATCAGAGCATTGGTGTATGTTGGCACCTAAGTCCAGTAAGTACACCTTTTCATCTTCATATGTAGGCAACGCGCTAACCAGTGCAGGACGTTTAACGCCAGGCAAGGTTTTTAAGATGTATCGAGCCATCGCCAATAAAGCACCTGTATTACCTGCAGACACACAAGCATCAGCTTGTTCTTGTTCAACAAGCTCCAACGCTTTACGCATGGATGACTGAGTTTTTCTTCTAAGAGCTAAATCAGGACGTTCATCTTGATTCACAACTTGCTCTGCATGAACAATAGTCAATCTCGGATGAGACAGTGCATTTTGTTTATTTAATAGAGAATGAATGCTTTGTGAGTGGCCACAAAGATAAAGATGTAGATGGGGATATTTGTCTACAGCTTTTATTGCTGCAGGGATAGCGGATCGGGGGCCATAATCGCCCCCCATCACGTCGAGCGCGATGCGAATATCACGCATAATTAAGCAGCCTGAACTTACTTAACTATTTATTTGATTTTACGGCCTTTGTAGTAGCCGTCTGCAGTCATGTGGTGACGACGATGAGTTTCACCAGTTGTTTGATCTACAGATAGGTTTTCTGCTGTTAGCGCATCGTGTGAACGACGCATGCCACGTCTAGCACGGGATTTCTTACTTTTTTGAACCGCCATTGCCGTCTCCTAGTTCTTTAATTGTTTTAAAACATCAAACGGATTCGATTTTTTCTCATCCGCAGCTTCTGGCGCTAACTCACCAAATGTCATGTCCTTTTCAGTAATAGAACAATCTTCTGGTTCATGCATTGCTACAATCGGCAGCGCCAACATTAATTCGTCTTCGACAAGTTGAATAAGGTTAATTTCACCATACTCACCTAACTCGATTTCTTCGTATGCTTCAGGTATTGGCTCTTCGCTTTCTTCGGCAGCATTGCGTACTGGCGTATAAATGAAGTCAGTTGAAACACTAAGTTCCAAATCACCACCACAACGCTGACAGGTCAATTCAAGATTGGCCGACGCTTTGCCTTTAACAACAACTAAACCCTGTTGGTCTACACCACATTCTATAGCTGCTGTTATATGATCATCCAACACGTTAGCCACTTCGGCTAAACGAGTCAGTCCACCCTTCACGATTATACCATCATAGGTCATTCGTTTGAGTGCAGCTTTCGCTGGTTCGATCGAGATAGGAATTTTCACCTTTTGCATAGGGCGCGCATGATATAGTTAGTGACCTTCATAGTCAAAAGAAAATAGTATGAATAGTGAAAAAAAGCTAAACTTCGCGTTAAATTTCACACAAATTAACAAATTGATAACTTTTTGAGCTAATTATGCCGTTAAATTCACCGCCAGCTAACGCACCAACTATCGTACTTGGATCTACTTCACCATTTCGTAAAGAGATCTTGAGCAAACTTAATATTCCATTCGAAACTGACAAGCCGCTTGTTGATGAAACGCCATTAAACAATGAAACCGCAATTGAATTGGTTGAACGACTGGCAATATTAAAAGCAGGTGCTGTGGCCGAACGATGGGAAAACGCCTTAGTTATTGGCTCAGATCAAGTAGCGTTGTTTAATGGCCAAATATTAGGGAAGCCGCATACTCACGAAAATGCAGTCGCTCAACTATCTTCTTTCTCTGGTCATAAAGTAACCTTTTTAACCGGTTTGGCTGTAAAAGATACTATGACCGATAAAACCCACTCTTTAGTTGAGCCATTTGAGGTACATTTTAAAAAGTTAACTATCGAAGAGATAGAGTCTTACCTGCATGCAGAAAAGCCATATAACTGTGCCGGTAGTTTTAAAAGTGAAGCGCTCGGTATTTGTTTGTTCGAAAAACTAGTTGGTGAAGATCCAAATACTTTAGTTGGCTTACCTTTAATAAAGCTGGTTGGATTATTCAACGCGTTTGGATATTCAGTGCTAGAACAACAATCACTTTAATACTAACTATCAAAGGTTCCATATAACCTTTATTACTAATTAGTGGCCTTACTCAATATTTTTGTTGATAAAACAACACACCATACGCCACCTAATATTAACGATGACGAAATCATCAAATGTACGGTGATTTCTTCACCTGCAAACAATACCCCGCCAAGTGCAGCAATAATTGGAACTAGTAATTGCAGTACTGCGGCTTGTGTTGTTTTCATGTGCGTAACTACCGCATACCAAAGAGCATAACCGACGCCGGAGGCTAAACTGCCAGACAATACTGCGAACATTACCCCTTTGGTACTCAAGGTAAACCCAGAGAAAAACCAAGTTATGACGATTGCAACTATGACTAATGGTACTGTTTTAATAAAGTTCGTTCGAGTGACTAACAACGGTGAGCTAACGCCCTTAGCGGCGATGGTATAAGCGCCCCACGCAACACCTGCCATGAGCATTAATAAAAAACCAATAAATGAAGGGGAAGATAGTGTTGGCGCCACTAGGTAAATCAAACCACAAAATGCCAGTAATAAGCCGAACCACTCAATAGCGTTTGGTTTGTGACCTTTGGTCATGTTGTAAACAATCATGGTTATCTGAACTGAGCCAAATAATATCAGTGCGCCAACACCTGTATCCAACGAGACATATGCAAATGAAAAGGCGATAGCGTACATAAATAGATAAAACGCCCCCAACCAACTACCTTTATTATTCAAAGTATTAGAGCGATTTAGTACAAGCACAATTAACATGAGTGTAATAGCACCTGACAACAAACGCACCGAAGTAAAGCTGATAGGGTCTATCGGCAGGTTGTCTGTTGTCGGATCATAAGGCAAAAGCGCTAAACGGCATAATATAGAGTTGCCGGCAAAGGCCAACAACGCCAATGCCGTCATAACGAAAAGTTTTAAATTGCTCAAGAGTCAGAGTTCGCTCTAAGGTGTGCTAACCCTTTTTCTAATTGTTCGTCTAGCGGAGCTTCAAATCGAACCGTCGTTTCTGATACTGGGTGGAAAAAAGAAATTTCTTTGGCGTGCAAAAACAATCGATTGATCCCACTTGCTTTTATTTGAGAATCGAACTCGCGGTCACCGTACTTATCATCAAAGGCAATTGGGTGATCTTTACAAGCTGTATGGACCCTAATCTGATGGGTTCTTCCTGTTTGCGGACGCGCTTCAACCAAACTGGCGCCATCAAACCTTTCTAACACATCAAATAAAGTGCACGATTTTTTACCCTGTTCACGGTCAACAACCACAATTCGTTCACCGGACTTAGTGTTAATTTTATGTAACGGCTCTTGAACCGACTGTTGCTTGTCGCTCCACTGTCCTTTCACTAACGCCCAATAAACCTTATTCATGGTTTTAATTCTAAGCTGCTCGTGCAATGCCACTAAAACAGAACGACGTTTTGCGACCAATAAAATGCCTGACGTGTCTCTGTCTAATCTATGCACTAATTCCAACATTTTTTCATTAGGACGCAGTGCTCTTAGTGCTTCAATTACACCAAAACTTAAACCACTGCCACCATGAACAGCAATGCCAGACGGTTTATTCAATACAATTAAAGTTTTATCTTCAAAGATAATCGCTTTTTCAATATCCTGAACTTGACGCATTTTAGACGACACTTGCGGTGTTTTATCTTCACTTACCCGCACAGGAGGAATTCTGACTTGATCACCAAAGGACAATTTATAGGTTTGTTTAATGCGTCCTTTGTTTACACGAACCTCGCCTTTTCGAATGATTCTATAAATTACACTCTTCGGAACACCTTTTAATTTGGTAATAAGAAAGTTATCAATTCGCTGACCTGCATATGTCTCATCGATATCAACAAATTGTACTTTAGGGTAATTAACGGTGCTCTCAGTCATAATTGTGCAAAAATCATCCAGATGTTTAAATTTAAATTAAATAAACCGGTCAATTCAGTTGCTATATATCGATTTGCAAACGATAATAGCGCAGCTTATGTCATTACATAAGTATACTGATTGAACTGCCTCAGGTAATGAACGTAAGAGTCATGTAACGGAGCAGGGTTCGGAAGACGCGATAATATCAGAGTTAATAGATAAAGCTAAGTACTAAAGTAAGGTACTTTTGAAAACCTAGTCGACCGACCAACACGCCACCTAAGTATGGTAATGCGAGTAATATATTACCCTCTACTTTAACCGTTCAGACCAGTCTTAAAACCAAGCCATAACGAGGCGTTAATATAAACTGTGCCACGAAACCTATTTGTATTTATTTAGCAAACAGGCACTGAAAACGAATTCTGAACTCTAAAGAATTAACAACCTTGATTACAGTCGAGATGATTGCAATGGAGCAAGCCAACTAGTTGAGAAACTACACAGCGCCTAGGTATATGTAAGTGCAGCGATAAATGCATGTATCGTGGCTTTTGAAAAAGAGCTAAATACATGAAACGTATGTTAATTAATGCCACGCAACAAGAAGAGATGCGTGTCGCGTTGGTTGATGGTCAAAAACTTTATGACTTGGACATCGAAAGCCCAGGACATGAACAAAAAAAGGCCAACATCTACAAAGGAACAATTACGAGAGTCGAGCCAAGTTTAGAGGCTGCTTTTGTTGACTACGGCGCAGAACGCCATGGGTTCTTACCTCTCAAAGAAATTGCAAGAAACTACTTCCCATCTGACTACAAATTCTCTGGTCGTCCAAACATCAAAGAAGTGATCAAAGAAGGTCAAGAAGTTATCGTACAGATAGATAAAGAAGAACGCGGCCAAAAAGGCGCAGCGTTAACCACGTTTATCAGTGTTGCAGGTAGCTACTTAGTATTAATGCCAAATAACCCGAGAGCCGGTGGTATTTCACGCCGAATCGAAGGTGATGAACGTACACAGCTTAAAGCATCTTTGTCTAAATTAGACTTACCAAAAGGCATGGGGCTTATCGTTCGTACAGCTGGCGTTGGTAAATCTTACGAAGAATTAGAATACGACTTAAAAGCGCTATTATTGCACTGGGATGCGATTCAACAAGCGTCTGAGAGCCGCCCTGCTCCGTTTTTGATTCACCAAGAAAGTAACGTAGTATTCCGAGCAATTCGCGACTATTTAAAACGTGATATCGGTGAAATCATCATCGACAACCAAAACGTCTTTAACGAAGCCAAAGGACATATTGAGCTATTCCGTCCTGACTTTGTAGAACGCGTTAAGTTGTACCAAGGTGATGTACCTTTATTCACTCACTACCAAATTGAAAGCCAAATCGAGTCTGCTTTCCAACGTGAAGTGCGTTTGCCTTCAGGTGGCTCAATCGTTATTGACCCAACCGAAGCTTTAGTTTCTATCGACATTAACTCGTCGAAAGCAACTAAAGGCGGCGATATCGAAGAAACGGCACTAAATACTAACTTAGAAGCGGCAGAAGAGATTGCACGTCAATTGCGTCTTCGCGACTTAGGTGGCCTGTTAGTTATCGACTTTATCGACATGACACCGCCAAAACATCAACGTGAAGTTGAAAATCGCTTAAAAGACAGCGTAAAACAAGACCGCGCTCGTGTACAAATCGGTAAAATCAGTCGCTTTGGTTTACTAGAGATGTCTCGTCAGCGTCTACGTCCTTCACTTGGAGATGCAAGTCAGCACACGTGTCCACGTTGTGATGGTCAAGGCACAATCCGCAGTAATGAATCTTTAGCGCTTTCTATTCTTCGTTTGATTGAAGAAGAAGCCATTAAAGAAAACACTGCACAAATTCAAGCGCAAGTGCCAGTTGCCGTTTCATCTTATTTATTAAATGAAAAACGTGACTCTATCCGTCACATCGAAAACAACAACAAAGTAAGTGTTGTTGTCATTCCGAACATTCATTTAGAAACGCCACACTACGAAGTTTTACGTTTACGTATCGACGAAGAAATTTCTGACTCTAGCTTTAACCTAGTTAAAAAGCCGGAAGAAAAAGAAAATGTAAAAGAGATCGTCGTAGCTCAGAAAAAAGAAACTGAAGAACCTGTACTAAAAGGTTTTGCAGCGCCTACCGCGCCAGCACCTGTTGCAGCGCCAGCACCTAAAGCAGAGAGTAAGCCCGGCTTATTCAGCAAATTCATTAGTTTTGTTACTGACTTATTCAAGTCAGAAGAAGAACCGAAGAAAAAAGGTAAAGGTGGTAACCGTAACGGTCGCAACGACAACCGTCGCAATGGCAAAGGCCGAGGTAACCAAAACCGCAACAAACAAGGTCGTAATAGAAACAATCGTCAAGCAGACAATCGCAGCGATAATCGTAATTCTGACAATCGTAATGCAGACAGTAATGAAAACCGTGGCAATAACCCACGTAATAAGTCTGATAATAAACGTAGACCAAAACAGAGCAACGATCGTCAAGAGCAAAACAAAACTAACGAACGTCCTGAACAAAAGAACAAACCTCGTAAAGAAGAGAAAGTTGCAGAACGTCGTCAGCGTCGCAGCAATCGCAAGCGTGTTAGAGTTCAAAAGAACGATGATGTGAAAGCTGCTGAACAAAACAACACAAGTTCTCAGCAAAAAGCGCCTGAGGCTCCAACAAAGCCTCAACCGCAAAAGCAAGCAGCTAAAGAAAGTGCAGCAAAAACATCTGAAAATAAAAGTTCATCGGATGTAAAACAAACACAGGAAAGTAAGCCAAAATCTGCATCGAAAGTTAAAGCGCCAAATAAGTCGTTAAAACGCCCTGCTAAATCTGTTATTGCACAAAAGCGTTTGAACATGGCGAAATTGGCAAAAGCAGAGCCGGTTGCAAATACTGTGGCTACAAATCAAGTAGCAGAAACTTCTGCACCAGCAGTTGAAATTACATCGCCACAGGTTGAACTTAACACCTCAGAAACAAGTACTACTACAAGTACTACTGAAGTTGAACAAACGGAAGGTAAGCAAGCACAAGCGCCTGTTGAAGAAGTTGAAAGCCGTTACCCTGAAAGTGACGATAACTTTGAAAAAGAACATCAACACCTGACACCAGCAAAGGAAACAGTTGTTGAGGCATTAAACGTTGAATCAACTGCACAAACTGAAGTTGCTGAAGCAAAATCAAGCATTCAATACACTGGATTTGCTAGTGCCCCTATGGCGAAACCTGCGAGTGTCGAGCAAATTTCTGTCGGTACTCCAGACGTAATGCCAGTGGAGATGCGAAGTGTCGTTAATGTATCAGACCGCGTTGGCGGCTCTGCAGCAGCGACAAATAGTGCTACTTCAGAAGCATCAAAAACGATTTAAGTCATAATCCAGCTGGGAAAATAACTTAAACCTTTATAAAAAAATGCCACTCTTTTGGGTGGCATTTTTGTATTTAACTAACAAGCTTAATTATGAAATTGAAACAAATAGATAAAAATCGATATCGAAAGCACCTTAATATAACGATTATCGTAGCTATTATTGCCCTAACCTCTTTATCATTAGGTATTTCACAATCAGCGATTTGGTTATTTACCGACCGAGAAGGCACTCATTTCTGGCTCAACATTTCAGGCGTAGCCATCGCAATGATGATCATTGGCTCAGTACTTAATAAAGCTAAAGAGCACGAATTTATGACGGAAGTTTATTACGTTTGGCGCTTGAAACAGCAGATTAATTATATTCATCGAAAACACCAAAACATAGAGAAAGCGGTTAATAACGACAATGTCACTGCAATCACCATAATGAGTTTTTATTTTGCAGGTTGTCAGCAGCTGTATCAATTAGATGACAATACCATCACATTAAGCACCCTAAATAAAAAAGCAGATGAGCTTGACGAAAAAATAGATTCCCTTAATTTATCTATAGATATCAATAACTATAACCAACAGATGTTATCCGAATTTTAGGTAAGAACTTTATGAAAGCTCATGACGCAACGCCATTAAACGACTTCATTGAGTACCCTTGCGATGAAATGTTGCAACGTTCTAATGATTTTCTAAAAACTATGCAACGTCGCCATAGCATTCGTCAATTCAGTGATAGACCCGTGCAACGCTCAGTAATAGAAAACTGTATCAAAACCGCTGGAACAGCGCCAAGCGGGGCCAACCATCAACCTTGGCATTTTGTAGCCATTAATTCAGCAGATGTAAAAAAACAAGTGCGTGAACAAGCAGAACAACACGAACAAGGATTTTATCAAGGCCGAGCCGGAGAAGAATGGTTAGAAGCGTTAAAACCATTAGGTACTGATGCTCAAAAACCCTATTTAGAACATGCTCCTTGGTTAATTGCTATTTTTTCGCAAAAAACGGGCGGCATTAATGTGGATGATTCAAACACTAACTATTACGTTCATGAATCAGTGGGTATAGCAACGGGCATGTTGATTACGGCGTTGCATAATGCTGGGTTGGTGACGTTAACGCATACCCCAAAACCTATGCAGTTCTTGTCAAAAATCTGTAACCGACCAGACAACGAGCGGCCTTACATGTTATTGATCGCTGGCTACCCAGCAGAAAACGCAACCGTTCCAGCTCACGCACAAATCAAAAAGTCACTTGAAGATATCTCAACTTTTTTGTAACGCAAAAAAAGCCCAATTAGTCGTCAAAGTCTAATTGGGCAAACACTGAGAGTTACACATGTTTAGTCATTAATTATGAACATAGCAATAGGGTTTGCTTGTAAAGTAAGACCAATGGCTGTCAATTTATCAAAGCTTTATGAAAGTAATGTGACTGCAAAGCTAAATATTCATTACTTTCCGTTCTGTTAATTGATGAACGGGAGCCACATTAAGTAACGATTATTATTTCACCAAAATCAAAGACGCAAATACATCTGCGGTTTTATAACCTAAGTTTTTATCGCCATTAATCGCTTTGATTTCAGTCGAACCGATAAAGTTTTCACGGGTTTGACTGCCATCATTGTCACAATAAGCCAACATAAAACCAAGCTCTTTGCCTTCGGTTAAAATAACAGGAACACTGTCCAAATTTGGCTTAAAGTTGTCGTCAAACACTTTTACTGCGACTTCCCAAATAATTTTATGCGGTTCGCTTGCCGAGCGTTTCCATATGCTTTTTACGTGATCGTTTAACAATAAAAATGGTTCTTTATTTGTTGCCGTTTGCTCGCCTATATCAACCGCTTGGTTATCAAGAGCGACGTGATAAGCAAACGCGTTATAGTTAAACTGGTGCTCACCGCCAGACTTATCCTCATCTAAAAATATTTCAAGGCAGTCATCATCCCAATAAAAATAAAGAGGATCTGCATGTTGATCAAACAAAACATCATCAGTGATCTCAACCATGATATAAAGGAAACCTTCATCCCAGGCCAATTTAAACTGCCCCGAAAAATCATCTGATGAAACCGGCCGTTGTAACATATTTTCAAAAAGCGGATGCCAACTTGCTGATTGCCAAACCTCTTCGTCAGTATTCCCATCAATGGTTATAGGAGTCGCAGAATATAACGCCGTAAATGAACTCCCTCTATCAGCACCTACACTAATCTTTGAAAAAGTGAAGAGTATTAATATCAACACCGCAATTACTTTATTAGTTGAATAATTCATCTACAACTCCTCTTTTAACATCTCAATCATCGACAACATTGGTAGCTCACCATTTAGTTCTATGATGTTGCCACTTGACCGCTCTTTATCTGAAAATACTTCCATAGCCTGTAACTGAGAGGTTAATAACGAAGGGTCAAAAAAGTGAGATACCCTGTTTGACAATCGATGGTCTAACGTTTGCTTGCTGACGTTTAACTTGACAAAACTTACCTCAAATCCAAGTGTTCTAAACTTATTTCTATGTGATTCTTTCAACCCCGAATACGCTAATACCACAGATTGTGAATTGCTAAATAACATCATTAAGTGTTGCATCATTCGATTTAACCAAGGCTCACGATCCTTATCAGTTAGAGATTCCCCGTGCGCCATTTTCATTTTCGCCGACTTTGAATGAAAGTCATCTGCGTCCATAAATACGCGATTGGTTTCTTGCGCAAAGCCCTTTGCTAAACTTGATTTACCGCATCCACTAACCCCCATCACAATGGTTAATTTAGGAATATCCTGCGGCAGTTCAGGAATTAATACTTCGACTTGGTAACACTTACCCGGAACAATATTCGAAATGACGTTAGTTTCGTTCGCTTCGCCATCGACAAATAATTGCTTATGACTAATGCCCTTATGTCTTTTCACTGTCACGTGTAAAACAGCCCCTCGAAATTTACGTTCAACCGAAAAACTTGGCCAATGACTCGGTAATTTCGGTTCGACACTTAAACCGTTTGCGCAGCCAGTTAAACCACATAAACCGTCTAAAACCGTTTTGTAGTACCAAGCCACTGTGCCAGTATTAAATAACTGACTTGAGCGCCCTGCATACTCTGGAAACTGATAATAAGCCCCGCGATAATAATTAGGGATATAGAGAGGTAACTGCCCTATTTTTTCTGCGTTTTCGGCACTCGGTAACATGCGAAATAACACGTCAAACCCTTGTTGCGAAAAACCCGACTTATACAAAGCGTAACCATAAAAAATAGCCGCGTGATTATAGACGGCGCCATTTTCTGCAACTCCGGCCGACTTTTGTGTGACACGCCCGATATCTTCGCGCATTGATGTATAACTTGGCGCTAACATCACGACTCCATATGGGGTTGCTAATTTTTCGTTAACCGCACAAACAATTTTTTGCTGCTGCTCTTGGCTTGCAGCGCCAGCTAACATTGCCCAAGACTGAGGGTTAACAAACATCTGCCCTTCTTTATCTGTTGGAACACCAAACAGCTTGCCGTCGTCGGTAATACCACGTCCATACCAGTTATCCGTCCAAAAATATTGGTTAATCTTGTCCGTTAAAATTTCCGCAGTTTTTTTATATTCAAGCAATTGTTTATCTTTGCTTGTTTGCCCGTAACTTGCATTTGGCGTGTAAGTTTCTACGATTTCTATCCAACAATTCAAAGCGTATAACGTGGCCATTGTCAGCCAAGCCGAAACTCCCTTACCTTTATATCCCACCATATTCATGGGATCACACCAGTCACCTTGTTCGATTAAACTAAGCCCGCGCTCATCAGTAGAGGACAACAACCACTCAATAGCCAATTCAATATGCTCAGCGACAGAAACAGAGACAGAAGAGTCGGCAAAGGCGGTTGTTTCAAATAAAATTTGAGCGTCATTCGTTTCTTCTAAGTAAGCTAGTAAACAGATGGGTAACCATACGCAATGATCGGCATGCGGTACTTGATTGATGTACTTAAGTTCAGCTTGTTCCGACAATAAAATGCCATCTGGCATTTGCCCACTCGATTTCTGTTGCTTGAGTGCAAATACTATTCGTGCTCTGGTGACATCGGGCTGTATATAAATCATCGACATTGCATCTTGCACGTAATTTCGCGTTTGTGGATCTGTGCTCAAGCGATTGACATCGCCGTGGTAAAACATTTGCCGTGGTAACCAGTGATTAATGAACTGATTGAATTCTTCATCTGGGCTATTTACTTTCAAACAACCAACACCACTATTTATATACTCATGGTAACTGTCTATTTCGCTGTTAAATTCTGTGGTTGTTAATAAGAGAGCCAATTGCTTTATCTCAGCTTCATCTTTTGCGGGACCAAAAGCAAACTGAAGTCGCTTATTTTCTTTTGGTGCTAATGTCATTGAGTATTGCATTACCGCTACAGGAGTTTCATAGTGACTGTTCAAATTGTTCAATGTCGGTTGCAATAAACTGTCTGGGCGCGTAAGCCCACCTATTCCGACAAAATCTGAAAAACTGGTTGTCCACGAAGTGGGGTTAGTCGATGCGATTAAACAACTTTTATCTTTTAATTCTTGGTTTTTAAAGTATTGTTCAACCTTCTGATAAGGTGTAACAGACGAAGCGATAATGGCGTACAGTGATTCATCGTATTGCGCAGACTGATTCATCCAAGACATATATCCGATAGTAAAATACGGATATACACTCAAATTAACCTCATCATCACTCTTATTAACAATGTCCACTCGCCATAACTCAACATTATGTCGCTGAGTTAAGCTCAAAGTCATTGTTAGCTCAATACCAAAACAGCTTACCCGCCATTGAATATCAGCTATACCTGCTGAAAAGCAGTAATAATCAAAGTTTGACTTCATAGGCTCATAGGGGGCTGAAAAAATCTCGCCAGTATCTTCATTTTTGATAAAAACAAACCGTCCAGGATGCTCAGTGTAAAACGGCTGTTCTGGTTGTATGAACGTTTTCTCTTCCAATAACGGAGCGTGTGAATACTTAGCTGGCTCTGGCTGCATAAACTGACTGGTTACATAGCCTCGACAGTTAGCTTGCAGCACCATATTTTTATTCCATAAGAAACTTGAAGCATTTGGCAGAGAAGTTGGACTGCTCAAATCAATTCTTGGTAAGTCGTTAACTAATTTGTTGTTATATATCTGTGAACTCACGACTGTACCTCCTTGGACTTACGCTTATGCAACTGTTCTTGCAGTCTTTCAAGTGAGCTTTGATCTAAAGGATATTTGACTATTAACCAAAGCGATAACAGCGCAAAAAAACCAGGTAGCAGAGTCATCAATAATACAATTGCCATTTCAGAACCTTCATTTTGAGCCTGATTTGCAACATATCCTAAAGAGCCTAACAGCCAGCCCATCATGCCACCGGCTAATGCACTGCCAAGTTTCTGTGCAAACGCCGCCGCCGAAAAAACCATAGCGGTAGCTCTTCGACCCGTTTTCCATTCTGAGTAATCGGCAGTGTCTGCATACATTGAAAAAACTAAAGGTGACTTGGGCCCCAAACATAACCCTATAGCTATCTGAATAACGAATATCAGAGTGATGTTGTCACTTGGTACAAAATAAAAAAGTCCCGACAAAGCTGCAACCGCCGCCATTAGAAAAAATAGTAAACGCTTTTTGTCTATATACTTCACCATGATAGGCGTCGCTGCGGCACCAAGCATCAGAGACATCATGTATGCCGTCGAGAATGCGCCAATTAAGTCTTCACGGCCGACAAAATACTTAAAATAAAAAGTACCGCTACTGCCTCGTAAGGTGATAGTCAACATGATCACTAACGCTAAGCCAAACAAGATTAACCAAGGCTTGTTTTGCGTTAAGTCCCTGATGTCTTGACAAACTGGCGTATTTTGCTGAGGAGGTGGAGCAATCCGCTCCTTGGTTGTAACAAAAGAGATATAAAATAAAGCTGCCGCGGCAACACCATAAAGTGCCATAGTCAACTGCCAGCCTAGCTGCTCATCCCCCTGTCCAAGATAACTGACTAGTTCAGGTGTCAAGTAGGCGACAAGTGTCCCCCCTGAAAAAGCACCAATAAAACGAAAACTGGTTAACGTTGTACGCTCTTTTGTATCTGAAGTAATAACCCCCATCAGTGCACCATAAGGCACATTAATAAAGGTGTATGCCAACATCATAAAGATATAGGTTGCATAGGCCCACACCAATTTTCCGTCTTCTGATACATCAGGAACGGTGAAGGTCAAAACTCCCGCGGCGGCTATAGGCAATATGCCTAGTATTAAATAGGGTCGAAACTTCCCCCACCTTGTTCGAGTGCGATCAGCTATAGCCCCCATCAAAGGATCAGAGAATGCATCTACCAATCTTGTAACCAACATCATGGTGCCAACAGCAGCAGCCGGTAAACCAAAAACATCGGTATAAAATATAAATAAAAATACATCAAACACGCGCCAGTAAAAATTAGAAGCGACGTCTCCTGCGGCATACCCTACTTTTTCTACCCAGTTAATTTTAGCGGAAGCTTGCTGTTTAATTTGTGATTCCATATCAAACTCGCATGAGTTTTTAATTAATGTTTTTATAATAAGCACTAATTGTAAGCGCTTACAAGTTGTAAATTTAAATCATCTACTACTCTACAATTATAAGCAAATAAGCACTGAACAATAGAGTAATAGCTCAAATAAATTACTAAAACGTATGAGATTTAATCTTGACGTTATTATAACATTGCATTAATGTTTACAAATGTAAGCGCTTTCAAATACTTTTTAAAAAGATACTTATGTAAGCGCTTACAAAAACCACACAACAACAATAGGGTAACAGCGAGGACAAAATGAAGAATAATCGCTTTGTAAAAACAAAATTAGCGACAAGCTTGTCATTGGCACTTGGCGCATTCACCGCACCAACAGTATTAGCACAAGAGACTGACGCAGAAAAAGACGTTGAAGTCATTCAGGTAAAAGGTATTAGAGGCTCTCAATTAGCGTCTATCAACGAGAAAAAATTTGCAGATGGCGTAGTTGACGGTATTTCAGCCGAAGATATTGGTAAACTTCCTGACGTTACCATCGCAGACTCATTACAACGCATCACCGGCGTACAAATACAACGTAGCGCGGGTGAAGGATCAACAGTAAATATTCGCGGCTTACCTCAGGTTAGAACACTACTTAACGGTGAACAAATGTTAACTGCAGGTAACATTGGTTCAGCTCAACCTAATTTGAGTGATATTCCTTCTCAATTAGTAAAAGGCGTAAGCGTATATAAGTCTACTGACTTAACAAATAAACGCTCGGGCTTAACAGGTACGATCGACTTAAAAACATGGAGACCTTTTGATTTAGACGAAGGCTTTACGTCGCAAGGTGCTCTTGAGCTAGGTAACGGCGCGGAAACACAAGAAAATGATTTAAGTGCTAACGGCTTAATCAACTGGAACAATGGAAACATTGGTTTTCTAATTTCAGCAGCAACTAGCGAAGCAAATTTAGGTAATAACTTCGCTGGTACTGGTGGTGATATTTTCCCTGCAAATGATTGGGGTGGCTATGGCGAAGGAGCTGATGAATTTTTAGCACCTCATGGCTTTGAGAGTTTTAACAGAGCAATCGAAAGAAAGCGCGACGCTATCAACTTAGCATTCCAAGCAGACCTCGGAAACGGTTTAACGTTTACTGCTGAAGCGTTCCATACAGACATGGTCGAGCATGACCGCAAAGTAGGTTTAAACATCTCTAACCGTTGGCAAACTTTAAATTGGTTAACCCCTACTGATTCAACTGATTTAGGCATAGCACGAGACAACTGGTCGGGTGGTAATTGGGTTTCTACTCAAGAGTATGACGTAGACGCATTATGGGTTAACTCATTTACCGTTAACAGAACAAGAGAGTCAAAATCTACTCACGTCAATTTAGAATTAAATTACGAAGGCGATAACTTATCAGTTAAAGGTCGTTTAATTAACGATAAAGCAGAGTTCTTAAGCATGAATGGTCAGTCTCAAGGTGACTTGAGTAACTGGGGTGATGACAACTTCTTCCAATTGAATCCATTCTATCCAGCAAGCATTGCTGACGACTATGATTCTTCAAGATTAAGTGACACTGTTGGTGAGAACGGTGGGCGTTTTATTGAGCCTAACCCACTAGGTTACGGTGAAAATCCGCAACTACATTTAGACTTGAGTGGCAGTGACCACAGATGGACTGGATTCGACAGACAAATTCAAGGTGGTTTAGGCGACGGTAAAACGCTTGCAGACTACATGGCAAATGTTGGTAGCTACGCTATAGGCGCATTCTCGTCAGAAAATAACCAAGAAAACAAAGCAGAAAACACGATTGCAAGTTTGGATGCTGAGTACTTATTTGACGACTATCCGTTAGGGTTCATAACAAAAGTTGAAGGTGGCGTTCGTTATAGTAAGCGTGAAAATGACATCAGTAACTTCCACTTATTCTCTGACTTTTATGCGGGTAACGGTGCATCGAGTGCTGATGGTTGTGCGGCTCAATGGAAAGCTATTGACGTTGTAATGAATAACCCTCAATGTACTGCTGGTGAGAACGTTGATGGCGTGTTCCAAGCTTACACTGTAAACCGTCCTACGTCTCTTGACGAATTTAACAACACAGTTTTCATTACTGATTTAGGCTCAGGTACAAGCGGCATCCCTGGCTTTTGGGCAGCAGATCCAAAAGACTATGATGATGTTACTTCGTTCCACGAAAAAGTATTTGGTGGTGCGAATCGCGTACATAAACCTGGTAATAGCTACTTAGTAGACTTAGAGGAAACTAGTGCTTATTTTGATGTTAGCTTCGAACTAGAAGACATCAACGTAAAAGGTACGTTTGGTGCTCGCTATATCAGCACAGAGATTTCAACCACTCAGAATTTGACTGGTGAGGTTCAAGCTTATGGTGATACTAACCTAGACATTGGTGATTATACCTCGTCAAGCGATTATACAGATGTCCTTCCGGCACTGAACTTGTCGTACGCACCAACGCAAGATATCATCATTCGTTTCTCAGCGAGCAAAAATATGATGGCTCATGACCTTGGCACATACGGTGGTGGTCTTACTATCAATACGGTGTCATGTACAGATCCGACAATTGTAGGTGGACGATGTGTATCAGGTGCAAATGAAGGTGGTAACCCTCAATTAGAACCGTGGCGTACCACTAACTTAGACTTATCAGCGGAGTATTATTATGGTTCAGAGTCAATGTTTCATGTTGCTGCGTTTAAAGTTGACATTGAAAGCTTTACCGCTGGCGGTGAGAGAAGAGATTCTTTCCCAGACTCTGATGGTGTAATTCGTCGTGAAGTACCAGTAACAACTGTCGTCTTAGGTGAAGGTGGTGTTATTTCTGGTCTAGAAGCTGGTTCTAAATTTGCGTTTAGCGACTTTATGTCAGGTCCTTTAGAGAACTTTGGTATCGACACTAACTATACTTGGGCGCCAAGCGACTCTAATGATACTGATCCAGCTGGTAATGACTTACCATTCGTGGATAACTCTGAGCACCAATTCAACTTCTCAACTTGGTACCAAGACGATAAGTTCCAAGCGAGAATCGCTTATAACCACCGTAGTGAGCGTTATACCGGCTCTCAAGGCGGAGTGCCAGGCTATCAAAACAGCATTGGCTATCTAGATGCTCAAATTACCTATTCTTATAGTGAAAACATTTCTATTTACCTAAATGGCTCTAACATTACAGGTGAACAAGAAACTTATTACTTAGATTGGGGAACAGGTCCAACTCAATTCTGGCAGTTGAACGAGTTTGAAGCACGCTATACTATTGGTGTAAGAGCGAAACTATAATAACTATTTACAATAGTTAGCTGTAAACAAAACACCGCAGGTGCTCCCATCGCTGCGGTGTTTTTATTTAAATGAGGTGGTTATTTTGAGTTATGTAAAATCCTTAGTCATAGTCGGTGGTGGCACGGCTGGCTGGATGACTGCGGCAAGTTTAGCGCAACATTTTAGAGGAACAAATTTATCGATATCTTTAATAGAATCACCTGAAATAGATACCGTTGGTGTAGGAGAAGCCACAACCCCTACGATTAGAAACTTTTATAAAAGTCTTGGGATGAATGACGAGCAAGTGCTTACGGCCACCAATGGTACATGCAAATTAGGGATCAAATTTGACGGTTGGTTAAACGAAAGTTCGAGTTTCATTCACCCCTTTGGTTCGTTTGGTCAAGATTTAAAAAATGTTAACTTCATTCATTACTGGTTAAAAGCCAAAAGTTTAGGAAGCCAAACGAAATTTGACGAATACTCATTAGGTTGCATGTTAGCTCACAACAACAAATTTTCGCAGCCAATTCCGAATCCTCAATCTAGCTTAGCCGTTTTTGATTGGGCGCTTCACTTAGATGCAAAGTTATTTGCTAACCACCTAAAAGAGTACGCTATCGAACGAGATGTAAAACACCATTCTGATACTATTGAACACGTTGGCCTAAAAAAAGACAGTGGTTATATCGATAGTTTGACGCTAGCCAGTGGTAAAACTATTACGGCGGACTTTTTCATTGACTGTAGCGGATTTAGAAGTGTACTGATTGGTAAAGCGCTCGGAGTGCCATATATAGACTGGAGTGAACTACTACTTTGTGATAGCGCTTATTTTGCGCCATCAGCGTCAACTAAACCAACACCGCCCTATACTCAGGTAACAGCGAGAACGGCTGGCTGGCAGTGGCGAATTCCGTTACAACATAGAACTGGTAACGGATACGTCTATTCAAGCAAATTCATTGATGATGAAACAGCTAAAACGGAGCTTTTGGCTAACTTAGAAGACGTAATGGATGAACCTAAATTTATACGTTTTACACCAGGGCGTAGGGAAAAATCGTGGTACAAAAACTGTGTTGCCATCGGCTTATCGTCAGGCTTCTTAGAGCCACTTGAAAGTACCAGTATCGCGTTAATTGAAACTGCCATCGAGCGGGTAAAACAATTATTCCCGACCAACGGTTTTGATCCATACATTATCGATGAATATAACGAAGTTTCAGCGTTGGAATATGAACGAGTTAGAGACTTCATCATACTCCACTACAAGTTAAATCAACGTAAAGATAGTGAGTTCTGGTCTAAGTGCCGCGCAATGGATATCCCAGACACTCTTGATAAAAAAATAAATCTATATAAACACCGCGGCTACTTTCTTCGGTATAGGTGGGAAATGTTTCACCCTGCCAGTTGGCAAGCAATATATTCCGGATTCAATTTATATCCAAAATCTTACGACTTAAGTGTCGATAGTTTACCTAACGACTATCTAACAACAAGCTTAAATGCTATGAAAGAGTCAGTGACCAACTTCGTAACAAACGCGAAAGACCATGATGACTTTTTAAGAACATACAAAAGAGACAAGACATGAAACCAATAAAAAAAATAGTAATCGCTGGTGGCGGTACCTCTGGCTGGTTAGCCGCATCCATATTATCTCACCAGTTTTCTAGAGAGCAGCTTGAAATAGAATTGGTAGAGTCAGAACAAATTGGCACCATTGGAGTAGGTGAATCAACTATCCCCCCGTTTGTTGGCTTAATCAACAACTTGGGTATCAACGAAAAAGACTTTATCAAAAGTGTTCACGGTACTTTTAAAGTGGGGATCGAATTTCCTGACTGGTCAAACAAAGGTGATAGTTATTTCCATCCTTTTGGCAGCTTAGGGATAAAGTTTGGTGTTCACGAATTTTATCAAGCATGGTTGAAAGCAAAGTACGAAGGAAATGATAGTGAACTGCAATCATTTTCACCATGTAATGTAATGGCGAAAAGCAACAAGTTTTTCCCACCGCAACAAGCGAAAAATAGTCCTCTATCAGGTGCCAGCTATGCTCTGCACGTTGACGCAAGCCTAGTAGCCAAGTACTTGAATCAATACTGCAACGATAAAGGCGTAGTCAGAACCGAAGGTAAAATAGTTCACGTCCAAAATCACGAGGATGGTCGTATTTCAAGCCTAAAATTGGACTCTGGTAAAGAAATCACAGGTGACTTTTTCATAGACTGTACTGGTTTTAGCGCTTTGTTAATTGAAAAAAATATGGGTATAGAATATGAAGATTGGTTAGATTATTTGCCTTGTGATAAAGCTGTCGCAGTTCAAACGAAGTGTTCTGGAGAAGCCCTTCCTTATACGGTTTCCACAGCAAGAGATCATGGCTGGAGTTGGAGAATTCCATTGCAACACCGAGTTGGCAACGGATATGTTTACTCAAGTAAACATTGCTCTGATGAAGAAGCTAAAAAACAGTTGTTGGAATTTATTGATGGGGAGCCTATTACCGAGCCAGTTGTTATTCCGTTTAAAGCGGGTATACGAAAATCGATTTGGAACAAAAACTGTCTATCGTTAGGTTTATCTTCTGGCTTTATTGAACCACTTGAAGCAACCGCAATTCATCTTGTGCAGCGTAGTATTGATTTGTTCTTAAAGTATTATCCCGATCAAGAATGTGAGCCTACACATATTGAAGAGTACAACCGCAGAATGAGAATGGACTACGAGGAAATTAGAGACTTTATCGTATTACATTATTGTTTAACGAATCGAGAAGACACCGAATTTTGGAAACACTGTAAAACCATGGATATTCCACAAGGATTAAAAGAGCGAATTGAATTATTCAAATCACATGGAAATTTACGAGAAGGTATCGACGAGTTATTTAGAGCGCCAAGCTGGCAATCTGTATTTGAAGGTATGAATGTTCGTCCACAAAAGTATTGTCCACGTGTAAATAATCTAGACTCTGAAATGATCAATAAAGTATTAAACGAGGCTAAAGAATCTATACAAAAAGTAGTTGATCAACTACCGACTCATCAAGAGTTTTTAGATAAAAACTGTAAAGCTAACTAACTTATAGTTTCACAAAAAAGAGCATGACCTTAATTAGCGGTAAGAAAACGACTCATAGGCAGAACGTTTTCTCGCGTTATTTTTTATAATGTATGGAAATAATGTCTGTAAATATTGACCGACTCATTACACAAAATAAGTTTAAAGAAGCAATAGCGCTTATTGAACAAAATTTGCAGCTTAACCCACTATGTGCACACAGTTACCGCTGTTTAGCTCAATGTCTTAATAAGCTGAAATATACTCATCAGGCTATTCAAACTTATGAACGTTGTATCGAATTAGAGCCTCATAATGTTGACATCCATATTGAACTTGCGAACCTATATCTCGAAGTAAAAGATGCATCGAGCGCCTATTCAATATTGTTCGATGCAACAAAACGTGCCCCCGATAACATAAATGTAACCAATGGATTAATAAATGTTCTATCAAAACTCTCGCCGCAAATTTTTATACCAGAGATCCAAGAAGGCATTATTCATTGTTTAAACAGCAAATCAGCAAATGTGAGTGTTCTGGGCTGGCTATGTGGTAATCAATTAAAATTGAGCCCAGAGCTAAAATCTCCTGTGTTAATATCTAATGCTAAACACAGCCAGTTACTTCTTTCGTATTTATCAACGGTTATAAATACCGACCTCGAGCTTGAACAGCGTTTAATTCAATTGAGAGAACAATTATTGAAAGCGTTGATAGGTGGTTGTCAAGACACAGATACCTTAAAGTTGGCCTGTGCTATGTGCTTACAATGCTTTCATAATGAATATGTATTTCATATAAGTGAGCTCGAACTAACTCAACTTATTGATTATCAGACCAAAGCTTTTCGCAACCTTACCGAATTAGCGACTTACCTTCTTACCCTTTGCATGTATGAACAACCTTCGATACAGCTAACACCAATCATAGAAAGTTTGTTAGTTAGTGAATATTCTGACCTGTTTGAAGATATTGCAAAAAAGCTATTTCACGAACCGTTAAAAGAAAAACAATTACGTTCCAGCATTGAAACAAAAACAAGTATTTCTAATACAGTGTCACAACTAGTGAAGAGTCAATATGAACAGAATCCTTATCCAAGATGGCAAGTAAATAACCAAGTCAACGCTACTAAACTTTTTCGTACTGAACATAATGTTAATAAACCACAACTAGCGGTGCTAATTGCAGGTTGTGGAACAGGCTTTGAGCCTGTTGAGCTAGCTCTTCTGGATAACTCCCTAGACATTACAGCAATGGATCTTAGTGTAAGCAGCTTAGCCTACGGAAAGCGTAAAGCACTAGAACATCAACTCACCAACATTCGTTTTGTCCAAGGTGATATTCTTAATGTCCATGAGCTTAACATATCGTTTGACGTTATATTGTGTACCGGTGTTCTTCATCATATGGAGAGTCCAGAAATAGGCTTTGAGTCCCTGACTAAATGCCTGTCGCCTAACGGTATTTTTCAGTTTGCTCTTTATAGTGAGATGGCTCGACAACCAGTAGTTTATGCTCAAGACTTGATCAAACGGGAGGGGCTTTTCCCCTGCCTTGCAGATATTAAGCAACTAAGGCAACAAGTCATAAATGCGCCTAAAAATAGTGAACTATTCAAGTTACAATATAGTGATGATTTCTACAGTGTCAGTGGCTGTAGAGACTTATGCTTTAATTACGTAGAACATAGATTCGATCTATTAAAAATAGACCAAATGATGTCGCGTCATGGCATTACCTTTACTGGTTTGAGTAATGTTCCAAACCAGGTGTTCAACGCATTTAAAGAGCAGTACCCTGAAATTGGCTCAGAAAGAGATTTTAAAAACTGGCACCAGTTTGAACAAATGCATTCTGGCGTTTTTTCAGGTATGTATCATGTGAGCGCTTTTAAACGAAGTAATCATTAACAACACCAAGCAAAAAATGGAAGCTAAGTGCTTCCATTTTTATGTCATTGAAAAGCCAACTACAATAGTCAGCTCTTCACTCTAAAGCGTTATTGGCAACTCATTGTTGCTTCACCCGCTTTGTTAGGAACGTATTTAATATCCGCTAACCCAAGAGACATAGAGCCTGCAGATGTTAACTCAAACGGCATTACAACTTGACTGAATTTAATGCCTATATCAGCAAAACATTTCAAGTCGATAGACAATTCCTGCCACTCATTTTCAGGTAACGACGTTAACAATTCAGTAATATCAATACTTTCTTGGCAACTGCCTGGCGCGTCACCCGTACCTTCACAATTGAGAGAAATCTCAACGCTAGAAGACGGTTTTTCTTTCACATTTACCAATATTGACAATACCGAATTGAATGCTAAGTCGTTCGACAAGTCTTCACGGAAATGGCTCTTGCTCGCGATGCTAATGCCCGCTTTCTCTTCACCGCTCAATGTCATCAACAACGAATCTTCTTGCACATTTCTATCAATAGTACGGTAACTAACCGCACCAAACGATTGCGTACTCGCGTTTACACCTGATAATTTATTACCAGAGTTTAAGTACAACAACCAAGGTTTGTGCATTTGACCGGTGTAGATGTTTCGTACTTGTGCATCGGCTAAGTCAATTTCAACTTTTTCGTTTAAATCGTCAGCCAAGACGTTTTCATCACCGTAACGCAAACCAAAGCCGTATGGTAATAAAGGCGTATAATCTTTATCGTTACGATTTACCGTAGCTTGTGTTGGCGCCTTAGGCCAAGAAAACGACAGCTTACCTTTGAAGTCATACTGAACACTGCCATCTACATTCGCCATTAACACTTCAGCAACACCATTACCTTCAGAACCCGGTAACCAAGCAGCAACAAATGCATCAGAAGCATTAAGTTCTGCATTCACCCACATTGGACGACCTGAGATGAAGACTGATACCACAGGGATCCCTTGAGCTTTTAACGATTTTAACAGGGCTAAATCTGACTTTTCGCCACGTTGATAATCTAAATGTTCTCTATCACCATGCCCTTCTGCGTATGGCTCTTCACCAAATACAACAACGGCAACGTCTGGTTTTTGTTCAAAGCTACCATCACTAGACAATTGCACTGTGCCACCAGCAGCTTTTACGTGCTGTGCTATGCCATCATAAATTGATGAACCACCAGGGAATTCTTCATTGGTATTATTGGTTCCTTGCCAAGTGATCGTCCAACCACCACTTTGTTTACCAATGTTATCCGCACCATCACCCGTCACTAATACATTTTGATTAGGATTCAAAGGCAAGATGTTATTTTTGTTCTTCAACAAAACCAGTGATTCACGTACTGCTTGTCTTGCAACATCTCTATGAGATTGTTGGCCGATCAACTCGGTTTTACCTGAGAATTGACGTTTAGCAGGGCTTGGCTTATCAAATAAACCAGCTCTGACTTTTACACGCAAGATACGTTCAACAGCGTCGTCAATGCGAGACATCGCAATCACGCCGTCTTTTACCTGCTGGATCGTATTTTCGTAAAGAGGTTTCCAAGCATCTGTTGGCACCATGTAGATATCTAGACCAGCATTAACCGCTTGTGGACAATTATCGTTGCTACAACCTTTGATTTGTCCGTGACCATTCCAATCACCTACCACAAAACCATCAAAGCCCATTTGGTCTTTTAATACATCTGTTAACAAATATTTACTACCGTGGATCTTCTTGCCATGCCAACTGTTGAATGACGCCATAACAGATTGTGCACCGACCGTTAGACCACCAACGTAACCTTGTGCATGAATGTCAAATAGCTCTTGCTCGGATGCTACATTATCCCCTTGATCATCACCCCCAACAGTGCCACCGTCACCTAAAAAGTGCTTAACTGTACTTATCACGCGATTATCACTTAGGAAGTCTTTATCAGCATGACCTTGCAAGCCTTTTACAATAGAGGCGGCATAAGAGCGGACAATTTCAGGATCTTCAGAATAACCTTCGTAAGTTCTGCCCCAACGATCATCTCGCACAACAGCAACTGTCGGAGCAAATACCCAATCGATACCTGTTACCATTACTTCCGTTGCGGTAACTTCAGCGATTTTTTCAATTAAATCTGGGTTGTTCGCTGCGCCCAAACCAATATTGTGTGGGAACAACGTCGCACCGATTACATTATTGTGACCATGCACAGCATCAGTCCCCCACATCGTTGGAATTGTTGAACCATCCATCGAATCATCAATTGACGCTTGATACATATCTTCAGCTAACTGAATCCAGTCAGCAGGCGTTGAGTGTTTATTACCTTGCGGAAATGAACCACCGCCGTTTAAATAGGAGCCAAAACCATATTTGCGCATATCTTCAACAGTGATATCTCTGATCTCAGGCTGGATCATCTGCGCTACTTTTTGTTCCAACGTCATTGACGCCATGATTTTAGAAACTTTCGCTTCAACTACATCCTCTTTTTTAACTGCAATGTCCAGTACAGGCCATATTTTAGAAGCGTCTTTACTATTGTTTGACGCAGGCTCTTTAGAACCACAGCCTGATATCAGTGCCGCCGAAGTTAGACAAATGCCAACCATCCAAGCGCGTTGATTATTTATATGTTTCATAACGTTTCTCTATTTTAAAATCGGTTGAGGTTTACTACCAATTGCTCCGTAATAGGCAATAAACACATAACAAAATACTGGAAGTATAAATGACAGCTGCACGTTCGTCGCATCTGCTATGACCCCTTGCAATACTGGTACAATAGCGCCACCAACAATGGCCAAACACAATAACCCTGAACCTTGACTTGTATGTTTACCTAAGCCTTTTAGTGCCAAACTGAATATAGTTGGGAACATAATTGAGTTACACAGGCCAATTAAAATTATCGCCCACATTGCTACCGCACCAGATCCTAAGATAGTAATAGCAAGTAACACAACGGCCATGAGTCCATTGAAAGCAAGCACTTTACCGGCAGCAAATTTTTGCATAACAGCAGCACCTATGAATCGGCCTACCATAGCTCCGCCCCAATAATATGTTAGGTATTTTGCAGCTTCCATTTCTTCTAAGCCGGCGATATGTGATTCACCGAAGAAATTAATCATAAAGCTACCAATCGCTACTTCTGCGCCCACGTAAACAAAGATACCAACTGTACCCAACACAAGGTGGCGATATTGAGTTGCGCTACCTTGAACTTCTTCTTCGTCATCCACTTCTGCGCTTTCGATGTGTGGCAGTTTTATGTAAGCAAAAATGGCCGCGATAATTAGTAAAAGAGCCGTTAAGGTTAAATAAGGCATTTGCACTGACTCTGCCGATTTCGACTCACCAATAACCGATGTCGCTTCATTTAAAATAAATAATGCACCTAAATACGGGGCAACCGTAGTACCCAGTGAATTAAATGCTTGCGTCATGTTAAGACGAGAAGGTGCGGTCTCACTAGGCCCCAATAATGTTACATAAGGGTTAGCTGAAACTTGCAATACCGTTATTCCACTTGCTAATACAAATAATGCACCCAAGAACATAGGGTAACTATGAGAGGATGCCGCAGGATAAAACATGAGACAGCCAATCGCTGCGACAATTAATCCCGCTACTATACCTTTTTGATAACCTAATTTAGCAAGCAATTTACCTGCTGGTATAGAAACCAAAAAGTAAGCACCGAAAAAACAAAACTGGATTAACATAGATTGTGTATATGTTAAGTCAAACACGGCCTTTAAATGCGGGATCAAAATGTCATTAAGACAGGTAATAAATCCCCACATAAAAAAGAGTGACGTCAATGACGTCAACGCAAAACGGTAATTATCACTGTCTCCTCCGTTAGCAGATGATTGTGTGTTTATTGACTGGTGATTTTGCATCGGACTCGCAGCCATACTTCCCCCTGTTGTTTAGGTTTATTATTTTGTGGTTTTTAGCATCACATAGTAACCGCTTACATTAGTTAAAAATTATTATTGAATAAGATATTGACGTTTCTGCAATATAAAATTAACCTAAGCAATGTAAGCGCTTTCATTTATCTATTAAACGAAGAAAATGCTAAATGATCAAGTGTTTTAAAAGAAAATAATCAATTGGGTAGTTCTAAACATGTCAAAAATTACATTGCCACCTACATCAACGATGATGTCTAAGTCTTTTGTCTACGGTGTCGCAACCGCCTCTTTTCAGATTGAAGGTGGAATAGAAGACCGCCTGCCATGTATTTGGGACACTTTCTGCCAGACTGCGGGTAAAATTGCAGACGGCTCAAATGGTGAAGTCGCTTGTGACCATTACAACAAATGGTTTGAAGATATCGAATTGATTGAATCAATTGGTGTCGATGCTTATCGCTTATCTATCTCTTGGCCTCGCGTTATCGATAAAGAAGGCCAATTAAATCAAGCTGGCGTCGACTTTTACATACAAATATTGGACGAGTTAAACCGCAGAAATATTAAGCCTTTTGTAACACTTTATCATTGGGATTTACCACAACATATCGAAGATACTGGTGGCTGGTTAAATCGTAAAACAGCGTATTTATATGCCGACTACGCAGACAAGATTTCTAAAGCATTTGGAGACCGAGTATATTCCTACGCGACGTTTAACGAACCATTTTGCAGCGCGTTTTTAGGCTATGAAATTGGCGTACATGCACCTGGTAAAACCGGACGACAAAACGGACGCCAAGCGGCACACCATATATTGCTCGCTCACGGTTTAGGCATGCAAGTACTGCAAAAAAACTCACCTGATAGTAAAAATGGCATTGTACTGAACTTTACACCTTGTTACCCAAAATCAAACAGCGATGCAGATCTACAAGCAACAGATTACGCGGACCAATATATAAATCAATGGTACATAAAACCAATATTTGACAAAGCTTACCCTAAGATTTTTGACCTATTACCAGAAAACGAAAAGCCGGTTATAGAAGCAGGCGACTTTGACATTATCGCGCAACCTCTAGATTACATAGGCATAAACTACTACACACGTTTAACTTATTCGGCTCCACAGGTAGAAGGTGAGTTCTACCACGAACACGAACACCTTTATCCAAGAACTGACATTGGTTGGGAGATCTACCCACAAGCATTAACCGACTTATTAACGTCATTAGCAAAACGTTATCCATTACCACCGATTTATATTACTGAAAATGGTGCAGCGATAGCTGATACCATTGAAAATGGCGAAGTTGTTGATACTGATAGAATTAATTACTATCAATCACATTTGAACGCAGTTGACTCAGCAATCGAACAAGGGGTAAATGTACAGGGTTATTTTGCTTGGAGTTTAATGGACAACTTTGAATGGGCGGAAGGTTACCTAAAGCGTTTTGGTATTACCTATGTAGATTATCAAAGCCAAGAAAGAACTCTTAAACACAGCGGAATAGCTTACCAACAACTAATAAAATCTCGTAGTTAGACAATAAGTGTTTGAGCTAAAATAATAAAAATAAGAATATTATGACGAAACTACCGTTTTACGAAAAAGTTGGCTATGCCATGGGAGATGCCGCCGCGAATTTAGTTTGGCGCGGCGCATTAGCCTACCTAGCTGTTTTTTATACTGATACATTTGGCATATCTGCCGCCGCAGCCGCCATGTTATTTTTGGTAGTTCGCCTGTCTGATGGCATTACCGATATTATTATGGGCATGATTGCTGATCGCACCAACACCCGTTGGGGGAAGTTTAGACCTTGGATATTATGGTCAACACCGGCACTTGGTTTATTCATGGTCTTGTCTTTTACAACACCTAATCTAGATGCAGGCGGAAAGTTGATATACGCCTACATTACTTACATCGGGCTCACCTTAGCTTACACTCTAAATAACGTACCCTACTCTGCACTTATGGGCGTAATGACGGATGATGATAAAGAACGCACAAGTTTGTCAGGCTATCGGTTTGCAGGGGCGTTTTTAGGTGGTTTATTTGTTATGGGCTTTTTACCTGAAATGGTGGCTTATTTTGGCCAAGGTGACGACGCAACCGGTTACCAATACACCATGTATGTATTTGCGGGCTTTCTAGTCGCACTCATGGTGATAACTTTTGCCACGACAAAAGAAAGGGTGCAATTAGCCACTGAGCATTCCACAAGTTTGGCGTCTGAGCTAAAAGATCTCACTAAAAATTTACCATTTATAATTCTTCCTTTACTCGCCACTACCCTATTTTTCTATTACCGTAATTTAACCACGGGCTTATTCTTTGTCGTGATCATGGCTCTTGTGTATCTAGCGATAAAACGTTTGATTAACCAAGATACAAGTCAAATCAGTAGCAGCCAACAAGATATCATCGACTTGTTAACCAACAAACCTTGGTTAATTTTGCTAGGCATGGGGTTTTTAACCATGATGTTCAATGGCATCAAATATGGCGTTATCGCCTACTACTTCAAATATTATATCGGTGATAACTTATTAACTGGGCAATACTTTGTCGGGTTATTAGTCGTATCAATCGCCGGCGCACTATGCACCAGCCCATTATCTAAATGGTTAGGGCGTAAACAACTGTTTATTATCGCGTTGATTATTTCCAGCTTGTTAACTGGCGCAATATTTTGGGTACCAAAAGGCGATGTATTTTCCATCTTTTTAATAGGTTGCTCGGCGGAATTTTTTGCAGCGATTTTACCAACACTATTTTTCTCAATGCTTGGCGACTCCGCAGATTATTCCGAATGGAAGAACCATCGTCGAGCGACAGGGTTAATATATTCTGCCGGCACGTTTGTTCAAAAAACAGGTGGCGGCTTCGCTGGAGCTTTGGTGTTAGTAGTACTTTCAGGTTATGGATACGACGGCATGGACGCGACGACGATTGAAGCGTCTTTACCTGGCATGCAATGGTTAATGAGCTGGATCCCTGCTGCATTTGGTTTCGCAGCAGCATTATTAATGATGACTTACCCAATCAGTGACTCTATGCAACAAAATATGTCGCTTGAGTTAGCACAGCGCCGGCAGTCTAGTTAATTGCGCTGTTTCATTATATCATCGGGCTCGCATTGTGATTAATCAATAAATTCGAGAGAAAGCGACACTATGGCAACCATTTATGAAGTTTCAGAACTTGCAGGCGTATCGTTAGCAACGGTATCGCGAGTCATGAATAATAATGGCAAAGTAAGCCAAAAAACCCGAGACAAAGTACTCGATGCCATGAGCAAACTAGGCTATCGCCCTAACTCATCTGCACAATCTCTCGCCTCCAATCGAACCAACAGTGTCGGAGTTTTGATCCCCGAACTAAAGGGCCCGTTTTTTGGCCAGTTAATGGCTGGTGTTGAAGAGCAGCTGAGAAAGGCAAATAAACACGTAATCATTACCGCAGGTCATAGTGAAGAGCACAGTGAAAAAGACGGTATTGAATTTCTTTTAAGCCGAAATTGCGACGCTATTATTGTTCACGTTGAAGCTGTCTCGGACGACTATCTAATCGAATTATCACGGGGTACTGTGCCCATTGTGATCATAAACCGCTATGTAGAAGCTATAGCCGATAAATGTATTTACTTAGATAACAAAATTGGTGGCTATCTAGCTGCCAAGACCTTATTAGGTAAGGGTCACAAAAACATCGCTTATATTTCTGGTCCCAAATGGAAAGAAGACTCAAACGAGCGTATTTTCGGTCACAAAGCGGCACTTGAAGAGGCAGGTATTGAATTCGATGAAGACCTGCTCTACGTGGGTAGTTACGTGCATGAAAGTGGAAGTATTGGCCTGACGGAGCTGCTTCACAAAAACAAAAAATTTACCGCATTGGTCTGCTCAAATGACGAAATGGCATCAGGTGCTATGTCAACGGCGAGAAAGTTAGGCTACGACTTACCTAATGATTTATCGGTCATAGGTTTTGATAACATCATTTATTCTAGTTATTTATTTCCAACATTAACCACAATAAATTATCCAGTGATGACCATGGCTAAAATGGCCGTGGATATGGTTTTAAGAGATGTTTATGAACATCATAAATTAAAAATTAGTAATGTATTTTCTCCTAAGTTGGTAGAACGTAATTCTGTAGCTTCAATAAAATAAATGCAATTTAGTTTCGTATATTAAACCATTGCAATGATATGAATAATCAATGCAATGGTTATACGAAATTAACGACTTAACTTAATTGTCTTATCATTTGATTAGGCGTCATTTTCAACAAGCTTCTGGTACTTAACGTGCCAACAAGCGCGACAAATACAGCCCCCGACAATGGCCCAATCCACCAAAGTTGCCAATGTGG
>JABXID010000219.1 GCA_013373245.1 Gammaproteobacteria bacterium | reverse complement strand
TCTATCCAGCTGAGCTACGAACGCGCTATGTCATTAAATACATCGAATGGCGGAGAGGGGGGGATTCGAACCCCCGATAGGGCTACAAACCCTATACTCCCTTAGCAGGGGAGCGCCTTCAGCCACTCGGCCACCTCTCCACTCGATGTGGGTGCGTATAGTAATGATCTAAGAAAATAAGTCAATTAAAAAAATGAACAAATTTACAAATCGATTACTGACTGCGGCGAAATTAACCAACCTGCAAGTTTACTGAGCAGTTTTCACTGTTTTTTCCCAAGTAAACCACCACTTTTAACAGTCTAAATAAAAAAACCGGCTAAATGCCGGTTTATTTTCTATTTACTTATTCAGCGTCTGTTGGGGTACTGCCCTTTTCCGCTTGAATTCGCATATAGATTTCTTCACGATGCACTGATACTTCTTTCGGGGCGTTAACACCAATTCTTACTTGATTACCCTTAACACCTAGAACTGTAACAGTGACTTCGTCACCTATCATTAAAGTTTCACCAACACGACGAGTTAGTATAAGCATGATTAGCTCCTTTTATGCTTAAGATTATGTATTCCAATTTATGTTATAGAATACTAGTGGTTCGATATTTCGAACTGTTCGATTCTACCCTCTGTAATACTAGGTTACAAATGTAAGAGCAGTCGAATATTTGTACGTCTGACTAACCATTTTAGATTAAGTTCAAAACGTCTTAGCTCGACTATAGCAATAGAAATACTGTATTGCCTTATTTTTTAAGACAAATTTTTACTCTTTTTGTTTCAAAATTTTGCGTTATTCCACATATAGCGCTAAAAGATAATTTCGTGTGCAGAATAGTGAGGTATCAATCTCAGCCAATAAACAAAGCATATATAATTGTCTGAGTTGTCTTATAGGGGGCTTTTGGTAATTTCATGGGGATTCAGCTTTTTCACCTTAAAAGCTGCTGTTACCCGATACAGGCTCGCTAGATCCCCAATCTTCCCATGCAATAACAAGCAGTTCAGGGTAATAAACAAGAAGAGTGAGTTTAAGACCCCCTAAACGTGCTTCATCTGCAATTGAACAGACGCTAGGTATTGTAGGCTGTTGCAAAAACATACGTTGTAAAAGACAAAAATGCCGACATAAAAGTCGGCATTCTTAATTTTAGGTTTATATATCAACCTGTCCGTTAGGAAAAACTATTTTTTCTTTTTCGCTTTTGGATTTGGTAAATCTGTGATCGAACCTTCGTAAATCTCAGCAGCTAAGCCGATTGATTCGTTCAACGTTGGGTGAGCATGTACAGTTAATGCGATGTCTTCTGCATCAGCACCCATTTCAATCGCCAATCCGATTTCACCTAACATTTCACCAGCATTGATGCCAACAATTGCACCACCTAGAATGCGGTGAGAGTCTTTGTCGAAAATCAACTTCGTGAAACCTTCAGTTCGCGCTGAAGCAATTGCACGACCAGAAGCAGCCCAAGGGAACTTAGCTGATTCAACATTTAAGCCTTGTTCTTTCGCTTCTTTTTCTGTGATACCTACCCAAGCCATTTCTGGATCTGTGTAAGCAATTGAAGGAATCGCTTGTGGTTCGAAATAGTGTTTCTGACCAGAGATTACTTCCGCCGCCACGTGAGCTTCATGAACCGCTTTATGTGCAAGCATTGGTTGACCAACAACGTCACCGATTGCAAAAATGTGACCTACATTTGTGCGTAATTGCTTATCTACATTAATGAAGCCGCGCTCATCAACGTTAACGCCCGCTTTAGCAGCGTCCATTAAGTTACCGTTTGGCTTACGACCAACAGCAACTAAAATTTTGTCATAACGTACAGGCTCTGCAGGTGCTTTTTTACCTTCGAATGTTACGTATAAACCGTCTTTTTTCGCTTCAACACCAACGACCTTAGTAGATAACATTACATTGAAACGTTCTTTGTTGTACTTAGTGTAAACTTGAACAACGTCTTTATCTGCCGCAGGAACTAACTGATCAGCAAATTCAACAACTGATACGTTTGAGCCTAATGAGCTGTATACTGTGCCCATTTCTAAACCGATAATACCACCGCCTAATACCAACATTTCGCCAGGAATATCTTTAAGTTCCAAAGCGCCTGTTGAATCGATAACACGATCGTCTTCTGGAATGAAAGGTAGGTTTACTGGTTCAGAACCTGCTGCGATAACCGCGTTATCAAATGTGATGTTTGTTACGCCATCAGGACCTTCAACAGCTAATGTGTTGCTGCCTGTGAATTTACCGTAACCATTTACAACTTTAACTTTACGCATTTTAGACATACCGTCTAAACCGCCAGTTAACTGAGAAACAACACTGTCTTTCCAAGAACGGATCTTGTCCAAGTCGATTTCTGGTGCACCAAATGTTACACCGTGTGATGCCATATCTTTTGCATCGTCAATTACTTTAGCTACGTGTAATAACGCTTTCGACGGGATACAACCAACGTTAAGACAAACGCCACCTAGTGTGCTACGCGCTTCTACTAACGTTACGTCTAAACCTAAATCAGCCGCACGGAATGCAGCAGAATAACCACCTGGGCCAGCACCAAGAACCACGACTTGGGTTTTGATATCGTTGCTCATTATAAACCTCTATTTACTTGTAGGGTTAGGGACCAGAATTTCCAGTCCCAAAATTGTTTTTTGGCTTGGTTGAATAACATCCTAACCAAGTTTTTCGCGAGTTTACCACTCATAAAGTTTAAAGTCCTGTTTCAACAGGACTTTATACAACTAAAGTATTAACTTGCGAATATCTGACATCATGTTCGCTAAATGAACAGTGAAACGTGCCGCTAATGCACCATCAATCACACGGTGATCGTATGACATTGATAATGGACACATCAAACGAGGCACAAACTCAGTACCATTCCATTTAGGCTTCATCTCAGCTTTAGACACACCTAAGATACCGACTTCTGGTGCATTTACGATTGGCGTGAATGCAGTACCACCAATGCCACCTAATGATGAAATAGTGAAACAACCGCCTTGCATGTCTTTGGCTGTCAACTTACCTTCACGCGCTTTTTTGGAAATATCCATCAACTCACGTGAAATTTCGTTAACGCCTTTTTTATTAACGTCACGAACAACAGGAACAACCAATCCGTTTGGTGTGTCAACCGCAATGCCGATATGAACATACTTTTTAAGGATTAAGCTTTCGCCATCCGGGCTTAACGAAGCGTTAAACTGCGGGAATGCTTCAAGCGCTGAAGCAGCGGCTTTCATAACAAATACTAGCGGAGTGATCTTCAGATCAGACTTCTGTTTTTGTAACAGTGCATTTTGCTCTTTACGGAACGCTTCTAACTCTGTGATATCTGCTTCGTCAAACTGCGTAACATGAGGAATAGTAACCCAGTTACGGTGTAGGTT
>JABXID010000257.1 GCA_013373245.1 Gammaproteobacteria bacterium | reverse complement strand
TTGGCTTGTCCGATTAAGTTATCTTTGTTTCTAAATTGGCTCATAATTCAACTATTGGTGAAATTGACTAATTAGTAGTGTATTTTAAAAATAAGATTTAGAAAAGAAATGTTTGAATTTATTTATTTTTTATATAAAACAAATGGTTAAATGATTTTTAAATTGTGGCACTGTATCTGAATAGTCAGGTGTAGCTTGATGACAAGTGAATTTATTAAGAGGTAATAATTATGGGTATTTTTTCTCGCTTTGCAGATATTGTAAACGCCAATATTAACTCGTTGTTAGACAAAGCCGAAGATCCAGAAAAAATGGTACGTCTTATCATCCAAGAGATGGAAGACACGCTTGTTGAAGTTCGTTCTTCATCTGCACGTACGTTAGCGGATAAAAAAGAAGTGTTGCGTCGTATGGAACGCATTCAAGCCGAGGGTGCGGATTGGCATACTAAAGCGGAATTGGCGTTGTCAAAAGACAGAGAAGATTTAGCAAGACAAGCTCTGCTTGAAAAACAAAAGTGTGAAGACAATGTCTCGCAAATGAAAGACGAGTTAACCTTGTTGGATGACCAAGTGTCACGACTACAAGATGAAATAGGGCAATTGCAAACCAAACTTGAAGACGCCAAGGCTCGTCAAAAAACGATACTTATGCGCGGCGAAACGGCAAGTTCACGTTTAGACGTTAAATCTAAGTTGAACAGCGGTAAAATCAATGATGCGTTATCGCGGTTTGAAGCTTATGAACGTAAGATTGATAATTTAGAAGCTGAAGTAGAGTCTTATGATTTAGGCAATAAATCGCTTGCGGATGAGTTTGCTGACCTAGAGTCTGCTGAAAAAGTTGATTCAGAACTAGAAGCGCTTAAAGCCAAGTTAAGCGGAAGCAAAAAGTCTAAATAAACGAACCATTTTAGGAGTTGAACATGGGTGATGTCATAGGAATTATTGTTGCACCGATCATTATATTTATGATCTTCGTAGCACCTATTTGGTTAATTATGCACTATCGAAGCAAAAGACAATTGAGTCAAGGTCTTTCAGAAACGGAAATTGCAGAATTAAATAAGTTGGCTCATAAAGCTGAAGTGTTAGGTGAACGAGTAAAAACACTTGAAGCGATATTAGATGCTGAAGCGCCAGAATGGCGAAATAAAGCTTAAGGAGAGCATGATGCAAAATCGTAAACCATTGCAGCGTATACCTGAACAAGGAAAGATTGCAGGCGTTTGTGCCGGAGTAGCCGAATACACAAATGTTGAAACATGGTTGGTTCGAGTGATTTGGTTCAGTGGCTTTATTTTATCCGGTGGCTTTTTCTTTATCGCATATATCGCAGGTTGGTTTATTTTAGATAAAAGAGAGCCAACAGGGAGTTCAAGTCGTCGTAACAAAGCGAACCAAGGCGGGTTTAGTTTTAATGTTAAAGATCAATGGCATCGAATGAGCGATGATGATGACATTGACCGCACAGTCGAAGTAAAAACTAAGGTTTGGCAAGCTGGAGAGCCACCAAGAATGGCTTTTAGAGACATCACTCGACAGTTTGATAGTATTGAACGCAGAGTGAGAAATGTTGAAGGGTATGTCACTTCCAATGAGTTCACTTTGAAACGAGAAATCAATCGACTCTAAATACAAAAAATAAAATGACTCTTCGGAGTCATTTTTTGTTTCATGGATGAAACAACGCAGACGGACCAAGGATGGTAAAGCGTCGTGAAGTGAAGGGATATACTTATACCAAAAACCTAACGATGAATACCAGAATGCGACGTTAATGGAGATCCCTCTCTGAAGCTTCCATTACTTATTGTAGAAAACTAACCGTATTAGAGACCGTTATTATCACTGTAAATTATTCTGAACACTTCTCCCGCGTCATTTCGTCCAATTAGATTATTAGCTCTACTAAAAACACGGCAAAGTTCACATCATTAAAACAGCCGAATTTGTTTGCAGTATTCCCTACATATTTCTGTTTTCGAATCGGCACAATGCAGACGTTAAGAATAACAATCAATATGAAACAAGCATTAAAACAAGACACTTTATGTATACATGCTGGCAAAGCAAAAGGCCAACATCAAGGCGCATTGACAACGCCTTTGTATCAAACATCGACCTTTGTATTTGATAATGCAGAGCAAGGCGCCGCACGATTTGCTGGCGAACAAGAGGGTTACATTTACACCAGGCTAGGCAACCCAACCACTCGAGAGTTAGAACTTAAAATGGCGGCGTTAGAAAAAATGGAAGATGCCGCGGCCACAGCAACGGGAATGGCAGCTGTTTCTGGTGCGGTTATGAGTTTTTTACAAGCGGGCGACCACGTTATCGTTTCCAAAGCCATTTACGGTTGTTCATTTGCACTTTTTAATCATCAACTGACAAAATTTGGCATAGAAGTCAGTTTCGTTGATATGAATAATCCGGATCAGCTACAGCAAGCATTAAAAACAAATACCAAATTATTGTTTGCAGAAACGCCGATTAATCCGAATTTGGTTGTGCTTGATTTAGCCATGATTGCCGATTTCTGCCAGCAAAACAATATTCTCTCAGTTATCGATAATACGTTTTTGTCACCTGTTTTACAGACACCGGCTGACTTTGGTATAGATATCATAGTCCATAGCGCTACTAAGTTTTTGAACGGTCACGGTGATGTTGTAGCGGGAATAATTGTGTCTAACCAAGAAAACATCAACACTATTAAGTCGACTATTTTAAAAGATATTGGTGGAACAATAAGCCCACACGATGCATGGCTTATATTACGTGGCCTAAAAACATTGCCAATTAGAATGGAAAGGCACTGTCGCTCTGCTCAAAAAATAGCAGAATACTTGGAGGCTCACTCACTGGTTAAGAACGTTTTTTACCCAGGGTTGTCAAAACATCAAGGTTTTCAGTATTTAGGCAAACAAATGCGTGGAGCGGGGGGCGTCATTGGTTTTGAAATTGATGGCTCATTAGAAGAAGGAAAAGCATTTATTAACGCCATGTCATTATTCTCGATTGCAGTCAGTCTCGGAGATGCTGAGTCTTTAATTCAGCATCCAGCATCAATGACTCATTCGCCTTATACACAAGAAGAGCGTTTGTCCGCTGGTATAAGTGACGCATTAATTCGAGTTTCCATTGGTTTAGAGGATGTACAGGACTTGATTGACGATCTTGAGCAAGCATTTGGTCAAATTGAAGCACGTCGTTCCGCGACGGTAACAAACATAGAAAATTGGGGGTAATAATGTCTAAACAATCAACATATACGTCAAGACAGTCGAACTCTCAAGGCATCATTGAGTGGTCGCAAGAGGAAAACAAAATATGGTCGGAACTTATAACCCGACAGTTAGAATGTATTAAAGGCAAAGCGTGTAATGAGTTTTTCCAAGGATTAGAAAAGCTGCAATTACCACAAGATAGAATTCCTCAGCTACAGGAAGTTAGCGATGTATTAATGCGCGAAACAGGCTGGCAGTGTGCAGAAGTTCCTGCGCTTATTAACTTTGAGTCGTTCTTTAAGTTATTGTCGGAAAAAAAATTCCCAGTTGCTACGTTTATTCGTCGTCGAGAGCATTTTGATTACTTGCAAGAACCAGATATTTTTCACGAAATATTTGGTCATTGTGCCATGTTAACAAACCCTGCATTTTCTGAGTTTACCCATAAATATGGTGAGCTAGGCTTGGCCGCAACCAAAGAAGAAAGAGTCTATTTAGCTCGTTTGTATTGGTTTACCGTTGAATTTGGTTTGATGAAACAAAACGATGAGTTACGAATATATGGCGGCGGTATTTTATCGTCCCCTGGCGAAACCGAATATGCAATATCCTCGAACATACCCGACAGAGATGAGTTGCAAGTACTTGATGTACTGCGCACTCCATATCGCATCGATATAATGCAACCTCAGTACTATTTGATAAATGATATTAATGATTTATTTGAGCTGTCTAAGCTCGATTTAATGTCGTTGGTACGAGAGGCTATGTCATTAGGGTTATTTAAGCCGAAGTTTCCACCAAAACCTGCTGCCTAAAAAACTGACTTTTTTAGGTTTAAATCTTCAGTTATTTGCCGCCAAATAGAAAATTATTTCTATTTGGCATCTTTTGTTTACAAAAATGCAATTAATTGATGCACATTCTGCGAATATCAGTTTACAATTCCGCGCACATTTATACCTGTAATTCATACCTATTCATTCTTTTGGAGAAAAAATGCGTCTACAAATTGCCTGCCAAGATCGTGTAGGACTTGCCAAAGAAGTTCTAAATATTCTTGTTGAGTATGAAATTGATTTAAAGGGAATTGAGTTTGATAAGGCGGCCAAGTGCTTGTACGTGGCATTTCCTCAAGTGGCATTTGATTCCTTCCAAAAGGTGATGGCGGCGATTCGTCGAGTTGAAGGTGTTAGTGATGTTAAAACTACGAGCTTTTTACCCAACGAAAGAGAACATAATGAGCTTGTTACTCTATTAAAAATACTGCCAGACGGTGTTATCTCAATTGATAACAGAGGTAATGTTGTAACTGCTAACCAAGCTTCATTAGTGGACTTAGGTCGCGCAGAAGAAGAAGTTATTGGCCAACCCCTGCAGAGCTTATTAAAAGGTTTTAACTTTTCTCGCTGGTTGGAAAAAGAGGAAGTATTAAGTCAAACACTGAAGTTGAGCGCTAATAATGAAGAGTTTGTCACTGATCTTTTGCCAATTAATGTTACGGATGAAGAGGGCAATGTGCAGTTGGTTGGTGCGGTTGTTAATCTTAAGTCACATACTCGGCTAGGCCAGCAAATTAACGCTTTTCGAGACGACAACAACGAATCATTTGTGAATATTTTGGCCAATAGTACCGCTATGCGCCGCGTGATCCGTGAAGCGAAAAAGATGTCGCAACTAGAAGCACCGCTACTAATTCAAGGTGAAACGGGAACGGGTAAAGAGCTTATCGCGCGAGCTTGTCATGACGCTAGTGAACGCTCCGAAAAGCCATTTTTGGCGTTAAGTTGTGCTTCGTTACCTGACAACGTTGCTGAGAGTGAGTTGTTTGGTTATGGTCCGAATGCTTATCCGGGTTCAGACGAAGTGGGCAAACGCGGCATATTCGAGTTAGCTGATGGCGGTACGGTATTTTTAGATGAAGTTGGCGAGATGTCGACGGAATTACAAACCAAATTATTACGTTTTTTACAAGACGGTACGTTTCGGCGTGTAGCTGATGAAAATGAAGTGAAAGTCGACGTTCGAGTGATTTGTTCAACCCAAAAAGATTTAGCCAATATGGTTCAAGAGCATACGTTTAGAGAAGATTTATATTATCGACTGAATGTACTCAGTATCCATATTCCACCACTTAGAGAACGTAAACAAGACATCTTACCGTTGGCCCAGCACTTTATGCAGCGATTCGCTAATGAGGTGGGAAAAACCACGCCAACCTTGTCAAAAAACTGTATGGATTATTTGCAGAATTATCCATGGCCGGGGAATACTCGCCAGTTAGAAAATGCAGTGTATCGAGCGATTAGTTTATTGGATTCCGATATCGTGGAAAAAGAAATGTTGGAACTACCAACGTACACTAACGAATTCGGCTATCTAGAAAAAGAGTTTGAAGGTTCATTAGAGCAAGCAGTAAAACGCTTTGAAGCAGGATTATTGCGCAAGTTGTATCCGGCATACCCAAGTTCGCGCCAGTTGGCAAAAAAACTAGGATTAAGTCACACGGCAATTGCTAACAAGTTGCGTGAATACGGCATAAATAAAAAAAGTATTAAAGTATAAATCAGCGTATAAAAGTTCGGGGCAAGAAAGAATTGTCTCGAATTTACGCTTTGCCGATACCCAACTAATGTGGTAATTTTTGTCGAATTCTCACCGTATCTATAAATATCTGGAGTACCCCCGTTGATCAATGTTCTGTTAGTTGATGACCACGAATTAGTTCGAACTGGTATTAAACGCATTATTAATGATGTACGTGGATTAAAAGTGGTTGGTGAAGCTGCCTCCGGAGAAGCCGCTTTTCAATTCTGTCGTGCAGAAGAGCCCGATGTGGTTTTGATGGACATGAATATGCCTGGTATTGGTGGACTGGAAGCAACAAAAAAGATCGTACGGTATTGTCCTGACATTAAAATAATTGTGTTAACCGTGCACACTGAAGACCCATTTCCAACGAAAGTCATGCAAATTGGTGCTCATGGTTTTTTAACTAAGATGACAGGCCCGGAAGAGATGATCCAAGCCATTCGAGCGGTTAATGTTGGTCAACGTTATATTGCCCCTGAAATAGCACAACAAATTGCTATGAATCAGTTTAACGGTGTAAAGGAAGATAGACCGTTTGACAGCCTGTCGGAACGTGAATTACAAATTATGTTGATGATCACCAAAGGCGAGAAAGTTCAAGACATCGCCAGCCAACTGAACTTAAGTTCAAAAACCATTAATAGCTATCGTTATCGAATGTTTGAAAAGTTAAATATTGGAAACGACGTTGAGCTTACT
>JABXID010000050.1 GCA_013373245.1 Gammaproteobacteria bacterium | reverse complement strand
CATCTGGCCTGCCATCTTCTTACCTTTAAATACACGACCTGGAGTTTGGTTTTGACCAATTGAACCAGGAGCACGGTGAGAGATAGAGTTACCGTGAGTAGCATCTTGCATCGAGAAGTTATGACGCTTAACACCACCTTGGAAACCTTTACCTTTAGATGTACCAGTAACGTCAACTAAATTAGTGTCGTTAAATACTTCTACTGTAATTTCATTACCAACTTCGATACCTTCGCCTTCGCCTGCAGCTAAGCGGAATTCCCATAAACCACGACCAGCTTCAACACCTGCTTTCGCAAAGTGACCAGCTTCTGCCTTGTTTACACGATTCGCTTTTTTGTCGCCTGCAGTTACTTGAAGAGCGCGGTAACCGTCAGCTTCTTCGTTACGGATTTGAGTAACACGGTTTGGTGTTGCTTCAATAACCGTAACAGGTACTGATACGCCATCTTCATTGAAGATTCGTGTCATACCTACTTTACGTCCGACTAGACCTATAGTCATTTTGAAACTCCCGATTAACCCAGACTGATCTGAACATCTACACCAGCAGCAAGATCTAAACGCATAAGAGCATCAACAGTTTTTTCTGTTGGCTCAACGATGTCGATTAGACGCTTGTGCGTACGAATTTCGTATTGGTCACGTGCATCTTTGTTCACGTGTGGAGAGACCAATACAGTGAAGCGTTCTTTGCGAGTCGGAAGTGGAATTGGACCACGAACCTGAGCACCAGTACGCTTAGCCGTTTCTACGATTTCTTGTGTTGACGCATCGATTAAACGATGGTCGAACGCTTTCAATCGGATACGAATACGTTGACTGTTCATTTTATTCCTCAAAAAAGAGCATTTTAGAAAGAGCATAAAAAAACACGCATTACTTCCTTTTCTTTCTTTTTACAAAGAGGGAAATAAGCGGTCTTCTTATATATTTAATTGGATTCCCAATCGGAATCCCTGTTTACTGCTAACTAATTGTTAGCTTACAAACCAATGAAAAGAGCATCTTAAATATTGGTTTGCCCACCTCTTTTTACAAAGAGTATTGTGACTAGTCACAATTCGGGAGTGCGCATTCTATAGAAGTTGATTATAAATGCAACAATTTTGTGTGATTTTATTACAGTGAATTTAAGTATGCTCCCCTTTTAAGTAAATCGCCGCTAATTCAGCGCGACCCGATTATGTTTTGGAAGAGCCTGAGCTTTACATTGTTTGTGATACTTATCATTAGCCACCTTTGATCTCTGTTTAGCTAAAATTGTCTCGCGCATACGTATGTTGTTCGACTAACGAGGCATTTCTTATAGTCTGTTATATATAATTTCATCAAACACTCAAATATATGCTCCGTCATTCAATTCATACAATTTTATATTTCTTTTTTGCTTTGCTAATGATGTCCTTCAAATCAGTTGGCAAAGAACACAAGATTAGCGCGAATGTCATGGCACCATTATGGTTAGAAACACCGCAACAATGGTCAATATTCAAACAAGATTTAGCCATAGCTCATAAGATTGGTATCCGCGCGGTTACAGTTGACGTATGGTGGGGCGCCGTTGAACAACAGGGTGATCAGATTTTTGATTGGACATACTACGACAAAGTTTTTGCTGAAATTAACAACCGTAATTTAAAGATCATTCCTATTATGTCGTTTCATCAATGCGGCGGTAACGTTGGAGATAGTTGTAACATCCCTTTACCTCAGTGGATTTGGCAACACTTCCCGCAAACAACTACACAACAGTTACAGTACAAAAGCGAGCAAGGAAATTATTCAAAAGAATTTGTTTCCCTTTGGGCAAACGAACTAGTGCTCCCTCAATACATTGAGTTTATGCAAGCCTTCGAGCAACAATTCCAACAATACAGCGGAATAATTGATGAATTAAATGTGAGTATGGGGCCTGCCGGTGAATTACGTTTTCCGTCATATAATCAGCATGATCAAGGTACAGGCTACCCAACTCGAGGTGCGTGGCAAGTTTATGGTGAAAAACAAACAATAGAACTACAAAAGTATTTAATTAAAAACTACCCATCTGTTGATTTGCTAAATAAAGAATGGCAATCGAACTATCGTTCATTTAATGAAATCACCATCCCATTACCAAATAAGTGCGCAGCACAACAATGCAAAGACACCGTCGCTTGGTTCCATCAATCTCTTCTGAACCATGGTAAAAAAATGTTGTTAGCGGCGAACAAAGGATTTTCAAACGCGTTTAGCAACATAAGCTTGGGTTTCAAAATTCCCGGAATACACTGGTTAATGGCAAAACAAGGTAAATGGCACCGAGCAGCGGAAATTGCTGCTGGGCTGATACCTTCAGAACCGGGGAAAGGTAATCACTATGCCAATATCGTAAAATTAGCTAATACCGAACTTGGCAATGACCGAGGTATCATTTTGCATTTTACCGCACTGGAAATGTCCAATAACCCGACAGCTCCTTCTTATTCCATGGCCAACGATTTAGTCATTGAGGTGGCAAATGAAGCCAAACGCCAAGGAGTCATTGTAAAAGGCGAAAATGCGTTAGCCGCTGGCGTGACAAATAAACATGGCTGGGACAATATAAATCGTCACTTCCAACATAACCGATTTAAAGGCATCACCGTTTTGAGGTTAACAAATGTTACTTCAGGCTACGGTAAATCAGCATTTACCGACTTTATCCAAAAATATACGATGCGTTAATTTCGATAATAATAAAAAAGCACGGCGAGCCGCAAGGCATTAACCCTAAGAGGGGAATGTCAAAAAGTTAGATAAGTAGACTGCTTGTTTAACCTGGCTTAGAAAGGATTTGATGCAATAGAAATGCCTAGAATATATTTTCTAGGCATTTTTTTTGCTTGTTTGTCGGCCTGTGACAGGGCTTTTCACTTTTTTGACAAGTCTTCCAATTGTGGTTTTCTAATATCTTTTAGGAGACCACCAATTGAGTAACTCATTACCTCGTCAGATTAAAAAGCTACGCGTGCCCTTGCCTTACAAGGGATTCCAATTTAATGGATGCAAGAACCCAGCATGTATCAACTTCATGGTGCCACCAGTTTGTGAAGGACACGGCAACAAAATAAAAGATGGTTATGCTTTGACTGGTAAGGGGCGAGAGCGGGCTATCCGATGTAAATATTGCAATACCTATACAACTGTTAAGTCGAACAAAGCCATCATCGAAGAGTTTGAACGACAAGCATTCTATTTAAGAGATAGTCAGACGTTTTGCAGTAATAAAGATTGTGAGAACCATCATTATTCCGTTGAGCTAAACCCCAAACGCTACCACTCAAAAGGAAAAAGCAGGTCAGGAAACAAACGGTTTACCTGCAAGTTATGTCGTACATCAATCACCCAAAGGTTAAAACGTTGCTTCCAAGAACGATTGTACGGCGCACAAGATAAGACCGTTTTTAATTTGCTCGTCAACAATACAAGCCTTAATAAGATCATGTTATATACTGAGCTGACACCTAATGCCCTTTACAAGAAAATTGACTTCATCCACCGCCAATGTATTCGCTTCATTGCACAACGCGAAGAGCGCATGGTTGACATGCTGCCTAGTCCTTTAGCTATTGCTATGGATAAACAGGATTACGTTGTTAACTGGAGCGACAGTCACTCAAAGAAAAATGTTCAACTTACCAGTGTTTTCTCAATAGAAGCCGCTAGT
>JABXID010000082.1 GCA_013373245.1 Gammaproteobacteria bacterium | reverse complement strand
TCGCAACTCGCAACTTGGCTCGAATTTTGATTTATACCTGTTAACGAATCACGGGATGTCAAAATAATGTCAATCAATAAACTTGCCGACGTTAGCAACTATCATGATCTCACCGGGCTGCAAAAAATCAAAGCTCAGGGCAAAGCCGATCCTAATAGTGCTGAAAGTAAAGAAGCATTAAAAAAAGCAGCGCAACATTTTGAGTCCATCTTCATTGGCATGATGCTGAAATCAATGCGAGACGCCAACGCTGTGTTTGAGAAAGACAACCCGATGAATTCAAACACGACAAAATTTTTCCGTGATATGTACGATGATCAATTAGCTACCGATATGGCGATGAACGGCACTATGGGCTTGGCAGATCTTATCGTTGAGCAGCTTGGTGGCGGTTCAGATAATTTCACGTCGGCCAGCGTTCTTAGAAATAATAGTGATTTGACCAGACAGCAGTATGGCTTGAATGCTAATGATCCAGCTGCCACATTCACCAATTCAAAAGTCGCCGCAGAGTCAACTTTACAGAATCAATCATTTAACGCTGCTGCACCTGAGGAGCCATTGGTATTTAAACCTGAACAAATAGCTGGCAATTCGGTGTTGTCATCATTCAACCACAGTATCGACAAAGCATTTGCCGCTATAGGCGCTGAAAAACCAACCGGCGATGAGTTAAATCGTCCAATCAAAGCACCAGTGAAATTTGATACGCCACAAGACTTTATCAGTTCTATGTGGCAATACGCGAAAAAAGCGGCATCCAAAATTGGTGTAAACCCGGCGGTTATTGTTGCTCAGTCGGCACTAGAAACCGGTTGGGGGAAACATATTATTAAAGACAAAAACGGTGACTCTAGCTTTAACTTATTTAACGTTAAGGCGCATCGTGACTGGAATGGCGAAAAAGCGTCAACCTCAACCATCGAATTTGAACAAGGGGTGGCGGTACGTAAAGTGGAGCCGTTCCGAGTGTACAACAACTTTTCGGAAGCGTTTGACGACTTTGTTGGCTTCTTAAAATCAAACAATCGATATCAAGATGCATTAGAGACTGCGAGCGACCCGGAGCAGTTCTTGCATAACTTACAAAAAGCAGGGTATGCAACGGATCCGCGTTATGCCGATAAGATCATAAACATACTCAATAGTGATAATTTTAAGCGTGTCGTCGACGATTTAATAACAACTGACGGCAACGACATTGGTGCGTAAGAGGCGTAAATAAATGGCTGGTGGAATTTTAGGTACTGGTGTATCTGGCTTAGCGGCGGCGCAATATGGCTTGGATACAACCGGTCACAATATCGCGAACGTTAATACCGAAGGTTATAGCCGTCAACGTGTTGAAACAATTGCAACCGTTGGTAATGCGTTTAGAAGTACGTTTCTAGGTAATGGTACGCAGTTGTCTGCTATTCAGCGTACGTTCAATGAATATAACTTCAAAGAAGTGATGTTCAACTCATCGCAATTTCAATACAACGACACGAACTACGCAAATGCATCTCGACTGGATAACCTGTTGGCTGACCCAGACACTGGTATCACGGTGACATTCGAAGAAATGTTCGACGGTATTAACGGTATTGTTGAAGAACCAACCATTATATCCGCACGAAATGTATTAATTTCACGCTCTGAAACAGTAGCTAAGCGTTTTAATACACTCTATGAAGAAATGGCGGTTCAACACATGGGCGCCATCAACGAAGAAATGACCACAACCGTGGAAGAAATTAATGCAATGACACAAGAAATTGCATTTTTGAATACAAAAATTCAAGTTGAAAATGCCACTGGCGCGCAAGGTTTCCCACCCAATGACTTGCTTGATAAACGTGAACTTTTATTAAAACGTTTAAGTGAAAAAGTACAAGTTACTACTTTTGATTTAGATGATGGCACCGTTAACGTCACTATCGGCTCAGGGTTAACTATGGTCACCGGCGGAGTTGCAGTACCAATGTCGGTCGTTAGAAATGAGTTTGATGCAACGCAACTCGACATTGCTATATCAGCAAGCCCTGGAGCACAACAAAAGTCAGTGATCACAAATCAGTTAACTGGTGGCTCATTAACCGGATTAGTTGATGCTCGAGATAATGTACTAAGACCTGCCATTCAAGAGTTGGGTAAGCTGGCTATGGGCATTGCAGATAACTTTAACCGACAGCAAACATTAGGGCGCGACCTTAACGGTGACGCCGGACAATACATATTTAAAGACATTAATGATCCGCAGCTAGTATTAAGCCGCACGTTAAATTCCAGTAACAATACCAACGGCAGTAATTTTGAAGTTTATATTCGTAATACATCGCAATTGACGGGTGAAAATTATGATATGGAATATGATGGTACTAACCTCGATATCTTTGATGAAGACGGTGTACTGGTACAGCAATTTACCCCCGCTGATATTGCTACTATGTCGGCAGGTACGGCATTAACAGTTGGCGAAACAGGTATTGCCTTGGCTATTTCTTTGGACCAAATGACGGCGGGGGATGAGTTTCAAATTCGTCCTACTTATTCAGCTGCCAATGATATTAAACGCATAATAGAAGAGCCTGAGTTAATTGCTGCTGCAGATAACCCACTGCAAATTACTGAAAATGCCAACGTTAATAATGTTGAGTTTCAGTTATATGAAATCACCGGTTCTTCGGCAGCAGTGCCAGGACCTCTTCCGGATGATAACATCACAATTCAAATTGATGCGACCGGAACCACGTACGAGATTTTAGACTCTGCTGGTGTATCTATAAGCGGACCCAATGCCATTCCATCGGATCAATTAATTGAAGATCCTGTGGCTGGTTTTCGATTTGTTCTTGACGGTGCTTTGGCCGGAGGCGAATCCTTCACCATTACACATGCCGACAACCCAGGCATTAATGAAGATAAAAAATTTGGTCCAGGTGATAATACTAATATCGTCACCATGTTAGGTTTTCAAAGTGCACGGACGTTAGACAATGGCACTAACAGCTTTTCTGAAAGTTACGCAGATTTGGTAACAACCATAGGGGTTGAAACCAAAAGCCGTGAAATTTCACGATCGTCATTTGCGACCTTATTATCCGGTTCTGAAGAACGCTTAGCGGGAATTCAAGGGGTGAACCTTGATGAAGAAGCGGCTAACTTGATCCAATACCAACAGGCTTATTCGGCGGCGGCTCGAATTATTACTGTAGCACGTGAAACGTTTCAAACGTTGATCTCTTCGGCGGGTTAAGGAGTAAATAATGACCAGAATCGCGACCGCTAACTATTACATTCGAAATATGGTGAACTTGCAGTCTAGACAGTCAGGGTTAGATAGAGCCCAATTAGAGTTATCTACGGGTAAGCAGATCATACGTCCTTCTGATGATCCTACTGGCGCAAACTCAATGATCCGTTTGCGTAAAGAGATAGAAGTGTCAGATCGATTTATAAAGTCACAAGACTCGGCGGAACGTTTTAATATGATGGCAGAGTCAAGTGTTGCAAGTATGACTGACAGCATATTTCGTGCAGAAGAACTTATGTTGCAATCCATCAACGGTACTATGGATAAAAACAGTTTAGCCGCAATTAAAGGCGAGTTAGAACAGATCTTAGTGCAGATGAAAGGTTTGGCAAATACCACAAACGCCAACGGAGACTACATATTTTCAGGGTTTCAAACCAGTACCGAAACTTACGTTGAAGATGATTACGGCTATTTGCAGTTTCAAGGGGATGACGGTCAAAGAGAAGTATTAATTGCCTCTGGCTTTAAAGTTAAGGTGAATGATTCGGCAGAGAGCTTTATTGAAACAGTCCCTTCATCATCGGCGTCATTTATACCGACGGCAAACCCAGGCAACGTATCAACTTCACAAATTTCCATGGGGTTTGTCACTAAACAAGCGGAGTATGACAATACAACGCCACCTGTTTACGCTGAACCGTTTACAGTTAACTTTATTGGTGGTGCGGCTGCTGGCCAAGTAAGGGTTGAGGTTATTGATAGTGGTGGTACACAGGTGCCGTTGGAACCGAATAAAGATACATTTCTTGATATTTCGCCGGGAGACTCGGTGGAATTTAATGGCATTGAGTTTAAAACGCAGACCAATCCGGCCCCGGTTGCTGGTGATTCTTTTCAATTAGATGCGTCGGAAAACACCAGTATTATGTGGACCTTACAGCGAGTAATTGACGCGATGGAAATGACGGATTCGAGTTATGTTTCATCTCGCAATGCTGCAAACCCGTCAACTGCAATATTAACGGGGGGCAATATTGTCGATCCGTCCAATAGTCATATTATTGATGATTATGAAGTAAACGTCGTGGCGGGTGGTATGTATGAAGTTTATGACAGCAGTGGAACTCTAATCGAAGGGCCAACAGACTATACCGCGGAAAACAAAATCAAATTTCGGGGTATCGAATTTGATATTGGAGGCGTACCTGCTGTTGGCGATGTATTCCATGTTGATCGTCCCGAGACTCAGGCTCGAAATGACTTAGTCGCTAGTTTGTTAACAGAAATGAAAGCAGGGTTAACGTCAGTTGATAACGCGCGTTCGGAAATGGGCGCGCGCCTAAATGCGATAGAGCTTGAAATGGCGGCACAGTATCGTTTCCAAGAGGTCACGAAATCTACTTTAGCAAATATCGAAGAAATTGATATTTATGAAGCAATTACTAATTTGGAACTTGAAAAAACAGGTTTGCAAGCATCACAACAGGCCTTTGCTAAGATGCAAAACTTGTCGTTATTCAATTATTTATAATCTGACATACGCTCGATTTATTAATAAAAGGAAGCTTAGGCTTCCTTTTTTGATCGTTAAACACTTATCGAAGATCATGTCTATTAATTGTTGAGCGAAAACAAACGATTTGGATCCATTTTTAAACCTTTGCCGTCAAATTGCCGCCTTGGTCATAGCGATTGCCGCAGTCAAAACATTGCCGTTTCGCGGATTTATCACGATCTTTTAATGCCGTAAATATCCTATAAATACACATAATTATATGAAAATAAAGGTTATTTTAATTTTTGTTGATGGTTGGTTGGTATTGCTAAAAAGTTGGCATAGCAAATGCAAATCTGCCATTGAGAGAAAACTTTAGACTTTTTTAAAGTTTGAAAGGAGAAAACAATGGCACTATTTGTAAATACTAACGTTGCGTCGATCAATGGTCAGCGTAACCTCATGGGGTCTACAAACGGTTTAGAAACATCAATGAACCGTCTAGCCTCTGGTTTGCGAATCAACAGCGCGCGTGATGATGCTGCGGGTTTGCAAATATCAAACCGATTAACGTCACAGATCAATGGTCTGAACGTTGCGATGCGCAACGCTAACGACGGTATATCAATGGCACAAACCGCTGAAGGTGCGATGCAAGAATCAACTAATATTCTGCAACGTATGCGTGACTTAGCAATTCAAGCGGCAAACGCCACTAACTCCACAGTTGACCGTAAAGCGCTACAAGAAGAGATCATTCAGTTAAAATCTGAATTGGATCGTATCGCCAATACAACAACCTTCGGTGGACAAAAATTATTAGATGGCTCATTTGGTGTTCAACAATTCCAGGTGGGCTCACAAGCAAACGAAACCATCGCTATTTCAATCAACTCAGCACAAATTGATGATTTAGGCAGTGCTCGTTACACTATGGCGGGTACTAACCTTGCTGGTTCTGCCAACACAACGTTGGGCTCTGCAAGTGCTGCAACAACGCATACGTTTGCTGCAACCGAAGTATTAACAATCGCTGGTATCAATACTGGTCAAGTATCTGTTGCGCAAGACGATTCTGCAGCAGATATAGCGGCAAAAATGGGCGCTATCTTTAATACTACGGGTGTGAGCGCAGACGCAAAAACGGTTGCTCGATTAGAAGGTTTCGCCAATGCCAACAGTGGTGACGGTATCAGCTTTGATCTAGGTAACGGCACAGCATCAGAAACTATTTCATTTACTGCAACTGGTGTAGTCGAAGACGACTTACAAACTCTTGTTAATAAAGTAAATGAAAACGCAGCGGTTACAGGTATTGGTGCGAAATACGATGCGGCAACCACTTCAGTTATTTTAACCTCTGAAGCGGGTGACAACATTGTTATTGATAACTTTGCTGACTCAGGTGCGGGCGGTACTCCGGCAACTATTAACTTGCAAGGTAGAAGTTATGCGGACGATCAAGATGTAGGTGCAGCGGTAACACTAGACTCTGCAGCTATTGCGACTGACCAGGCATCAGTGAAAGGGCAATTGCAGTTAGACAGTACAGTATTGTTCAGTGTTGCTTCTGATGTGGCAAACAGCGACTTAACCGGTATCGCTACTGCGGGGGTATCAGCGCAAGCACTTGAAGAATCAATTGAAAATGTTGATGTTACAACGTCAATTGGTGCTCAAGATGCAATTGCCGTTATTGATGGCGCGTTGGCAAAAATTGACCGTAACCGAGCCACACTTGGTGCGGTACAAAACCGACTACAATCAACTATTCGTAACTTGGCGAATATCGTAGAGAACTCATCTGGCGCGCGTGCTCGTATCCGTGATACCGACTTCGCGAAAGAGACAGCTGAGTTAACAAGAAACCAAATCTTGCAACAAGCGGGTACATCCATCTTGGCGCAGGCAAACCAGTTACCACAAGCGGCGTTGTCGCTGTTGGGGCAGTAAACTTAGGTTTCTTTCTATTCTCTCAAAATTGTTTTCTCATAGTAAAAACCCTGCTACCGCAGGGTTTTTTTGTACATGGATGTACTTATGCTGGGAGGCCAGGGATGGCAACGACCAGTATTTGATTAGTAACCTCTTATTAAGACATAGGAGCCGGCTGTTACTAAGTTCAACTCGTTTACATCCGTAACCAACAAATAAGATCGGCAAACGCTAAATCGCTTTATTGCCGTTTGGGCAGCGAGTTGCCATTAAATTACCGCTTTTATTGACTACAAAAGGATCAATGACAATCAATGTTAGATCCTTCACACCCCTTGTAAATAAAGATTAGTAGAAAAAACACTCGTTATTGTCAGTTGTTTGGCACGTTACTTGTATTTACCTAACACAAGGCGATTTGAAGTGCTGCCCGATAACCTTTCGTGGTTCAGTGCTTGATTTCATTTTAATTAGAAATCAATCCGTAAGGAGAGTGTGATGGCATTATTTGTCAATACTAATACTGCCTCTATCAATGGGCAGCGCAACTTGATGGGGTCTTCTAATGGTTTAGAAACCTCGATGTCTCGTTTAGCTTCTGGTTTGCGTATTAACAGCGCAAAAGATGATGCGGCGGGTTTACAAATTTCAAACCGATTAACCTCACAAATCAACGGCTTAAATGTTGCTGTACGAAACGCAAATGACGGTATTTCGATGGCGCAAACGGCTGAAGGAGCGTTACAAGAGTCAACTAACATCTTGCAACGTATGCGTGACTTATCAATCCAAGCGGCAAACGCCACGAATACTACGGTTGACCGTAAAGCGATTCAAGAAGAAGTAGTTCAGCTTAAGTCAGAATTAAACCGTATCGCAGATACAACAACCTTTGGTGGTCAAAAACTGCTAGATGGTTCATTCGGTAGCCAAAACTTCCAAGTGGGTGCTAATGCTCATGAAACTATTGGGCTTGCGATTAACTCAGCTCAAACGGATGACTTGGGTAGTGCAAGAACAAGCTTAGATGTTGGTACGCTTATTGGTGTATCTACAGCAGCTGCTGCAAACTCGACGGCTTCTAATGCGTTGCTTGATATGGCGGCTTCACACACTATCACTATTGATGGTGTTAATGAGCAGACAGTCACACTTGGTCAATCTGACAGTGCTTC
>JABXID010000173.1 GCA_013373245.1 Gammaproteobacteria bacterium | reverse complement strand
GGGCACATTGCATTCCCCATTGAGTCAGAGTCTTTTCAAGAGCAACGTGCTAAACTCATCTCTGAAGGTGTCTCGGTCAAAGGTTCTCGAGTATCCCTGAAAGAGTTTCAATGGCAGCCAGAGTTGATGGATATACTATTTGCTTTGGATAATTAAATTTTTATAAAGCACATCCACAATATATGAATAATCAACCTAATAACCCGCTGCACGGTGTTACCCTGCAAACTATAGTGACGGAACTTGTTGAGCACTATGGTTGGCAAAGATTGTCAATGAAGGTCAATATCAATTGTTTTAAAAGTGATCCATCTATCAAATCTTCATTGAAGTTTCTTCGTAAAACGGATTGGGCAAGGGAAAAAGTAGAGCGACTGTATATTAAAATGAAAGATAAACAGGAGTTTGATAACGAACCATCGCCGTGGGCAAATTTTAAAAAGAAAGAAACCAACTAAGGCCGGTTTATATCGAAGTCATCTGGCGTAAACCAATATTGATTATTTTCTACATTAACCTCGTCAATGTAAGGATTATTTATTGGCAAATAGAGTGATTTAGTTTCACTTTTTATTGGAAAGATAGATTGGGTTAACGGATGTGATTTCATGAGTTTGAGAATCTCGCCATTGTTTGCCATTTTGATAAGCCCAGATTCGATCAAGTTAGCTAAGTTAGACTTTTCCTTATTCGTAAAAAAGTATACGGCAAATGGATAGTGCAACAATATTCGCTGGTAACTCATCAATGATGGGTAACTTTCTTTTCTTATTTGTAACTCATTGATTGCGTCGTGATATCCTCGAGGGAAATAGTCACATCGACCCAGACTTGTCATTCGAAATAGATTTTCATACGAGGTACTGGTAGTGACTGCTATTCCTGCTCGAGTGAGAATTTTTGTATCTGGCCAATGGGCGCCTTGGCAGGCAATAAACACTTTTAAATCGTCTAAACTAGTTACATGGTCAAATTTAGACTTTAGGTCTTTATTAATCAGTAATTTTCGAAAACCGATTAAACCGCGGGTCGTTGGTATTTTTATAGCTCTTAACTTTTGTTCTATTTCTGTGTTGGTACCAAACCAGTATACATCAAGTGACTTACCTTTAATAAGTTCTGCTTCTGCACGGCCTTGAGACATAGGTACAGATTGTACAAACTCAATCGATTGCTTTGGTGCTGAATATGTTAATGCGTGACTGAGAAGCTTTATATGATAATCATGGGATACATCAAAACTGGAACGAGGTGGAGGTGTCTTAATAGTAATTACGTTTGCGTGCGCTAGACTATTTAGAAACACTTTAAACAGCAGATATGCCAAACAATATATTCGTAAACAAAGTAATAGATAACTGCTCATTCAATATCCTTTCGCTATTCAAGCTTCATCTTAGTCTTCTAATAAAAGTAAGTAAAAATAATTCATCTATAAATCGGTTATCGTAATTATTTAATACCGTCACTTCCGAAATCATCTAGTTTTAATCTCAACTTGGTTTACACTAATTAAAACTCAGTTTTCGGTGGTGGTTATGAATCAGCAAGAATATCAGCAGGCTCGTTTATCAAGAGATCCTCGTTTTGACGGTGTATTTTATACGGCAGTAAAAACCACAGGGATTTTTTGTCGACCTATTTGTCCCGCAACGCCGCCAAAAGAACAAAACGTCGAGTATTTCGAAACTGCCTCAGAAGCGCTTGTGTCAGGTTATCGCCCATGTTTAAGGTGTCGACCTGAGTCTGCCCCTTTTTCGCCTGCATGGGCTGGCACAGAGACCACAATCAAGCGAGCGTTATCAATTATTCACGAAAGTGGCTTTAACGGTATAAAGTTGTCGGAGTTGGCAGCACGATTAGGCATAACCGATCGCTATTTAAGAAAATTATTTGAACAGCATTTGGGTGTTAGCCCAAAGGCGTATTTGCAGCATCAGCAAATTCTATTTGCGAAGTCTTTATTACACCAGACACAGATCCCAATTAACCAAATCGCTTATGCGGCGGGGTTTAATAATGTGCGTCGATTCAACGACGCTTTTAAACGCATCAGTCACAAAACACCATCGGAAGTGCGTCGAAAACAAGGCAGCAATTCGGCAATACGAATACAGTTAAACTACCAACCGCCGTTTCATTGGCAGCACTGGCACGACTTTATTGAAAAGCGGTTAATTGAAGGCGTGGAAACCATAGGCAACAGCTCTTATGGTCGAACATTTCATTGGCTCACTCATGAAGAAAAGCTGGTTAAAGGTTGGTTTAATGCTGTGCATCGGCCGGACAAATGCGCCTTTAATGTGACGATCGAATTAGATGATGCTAAGTTTTTATATCCAGTATGTCAGAAAATTCGACAGGTATTTGATTTAAATGCCAATGTTGGCCTTATTGAAAGTCAGTTGATCAAGTCCGGCTTACCACCGCATAACGTGATTAGAGGTTTACGTATTCCCAGCGGCTGGAGTTCTTTCGAAGCGGGCGTTCGAGCCGTGTTAGGTCAGCAAGTTTCGGTTAAAGCGGCGACTAACCTAGTGAATGTGTTGGTCGAAAAATTAGGAGACAAATCAGATGATGGCACGCGGATTTGGTTTCCAACCGCAAATCAAGTCGCTCGTTCAGATTTGAGCTTTTTGAAAATGCCGCACGCACGTCGAGAAACATTGAACACACTTGCTAAGTGGTGCGAGAACCACCCACAAACTGCTGCTGTTGAATGGCCAGAACTTAAAGGTATTGGTCCATGGACGGTGGATTACACTCAAATGCGCGGGGAAGGAAATACCGATATCTGGCTGGAGTCTGATCTAGGAATAAAAAAAGCATTGGATATTTTTCCCAACCTTGATGCTGAGCAAGCAAAACCTTGGCGCTCCTATCTGACTTTTCAAATGTGGTCGATGCTTTAATTTTTAGATACGAGATACGAGATACGAGATACGAGATACGAAATGAAAGATAGTGTGTGTTTGACTCATTGGCTTACGACTCCGTTAGGACCGCTTGAAATTGGCCTTGACGTGTCTCGCCCCGCAGAGCCATTTTACCAATACATAAAATTCAAGACTCAGGAAACATTGGCTGACGTTATGAATGTCGCGCAACATGAATTGTTGAGCTTAGCCGCAGATCAACTATCACAGTATTTTTTGGGACAGCGACGAGAATTTACAGAGTTAATGCCATATTTTCATCATAAAGGCACAGAGTTCCAACGCAGAGTTTGGCGTGCTTTGATGGAGGTCTCTTATGGAGAAACACGCTCTTATGCAGAGCTAGCCAAAATGCTCAATAATCCTAAAGCGGTTCGAGCGGTTGGTGCAGCGAATGGTAAAAATTCATTAGCGATCGTTGTGCCGTGTCATCGCGTCATTGGTGCTAATGGTACATTAACCGGATATGCTGGTGGCTTAGATAAAAAGAAGTGGTTGCTCGAGTTTGAAAATCCACAGTCTATGCTTCGATTTTAAATCAATATTTCCAACCACAACCAATAGGTTAGAGGTGCCAACAAGGTGGAAAACACGACTGTTGTAGCGGCTATATTTTCTGCCTTTTGATATTTAGTCGCCATGATATAAGCCCCTACACCGGTTGGACTTGCCGATAACAACACGGCAATAAACACTTGTTCATGATCAAGCTTAAAGCCGTAACGAGCCAACACAAACACCAAACTGGGCAATATCAATAATTTACTAAACGCATAACCTGTCGCTAATATTCGATTGCCCTTGATGGGTAAAAAGTACATGGCAGCTCCTAGACCAAATAAGGCTAATGGAATGGCCGACATAGACAAGGTAGCCATAGGCTCTAGCAGATAATTTGAAATAGGAACGCCTAACACATTGCAAGTTAACCCTCCCAATATGCTCAACACGATAGGATTTTTTAACGTCCGAGTTATGGTTTTGTATCCAGTGTTGTTCACTAATAATTCCGTCAACGAAAACAGAATAGCGCTGTGAAATGCGATCAACACAAAGGCTCGACCGGCGCTTTGTTCTGAAAGATAAAACGCGATAATTGGGATCGCAATTAAGACAGTGTTTGAATAGCTAGCCGTTAAAGATTCAAGCGTTGCAGTCGCAATGGCTTTTTTCTTGCCTTTATTAATGAGGAAAATTGTTAAAAAATAACAAACAACAGGTATATAAAACGACGCAAACCAACTGATCGAAAGTTGTGCGCTCAGGTCGGTTTTATAAGTTGTTTTGAACAAAAAAAGCGGTATTAGTAGATTAAAACAAACCGCTGATAATGAATCCATTTGCGACTTATTGAACAGTTTGTACTTTACACAAACAAAGCCTAAAAAAGCAATGCTAGCAAGAGGAGCTATGATCTGTAGTGTGTTCAAATGTCACTGCCTTGTTATTGGATTTAAATGGTATCAATACAAAGTATATTCTAGAGCTATGCCTACAAATATGACCATGCCAACGTAATGATTACTTAAAAAAGCGTTAAAGCAGGCTTTAGGTTCTCGTTGACGGCATTGCCACAGTTGTTTGATAAACAAACCAAATACAACGACTAGCGCTGCGTATACCGGCCAATGCCAGTACATCAATAATGCGGTTTGCGTTAACATATAAAGGGTGGTCATTTGCAGAATAGCGACGATCAATAAATCATTATGACCGAAAGCAATAGCGGTCGATTTTACACCGATTTTTAAATCGTCTTCTCTGTCGACCATCGCATAAAGTGTATCGTAAGCCACGGTCCAGGTTAAATTGGCAAAATACAATAACCAAACTTCTGGAGGTAAGTCGGCTTGAATTGCCATAAATGCCATCGGAATAGCCCAGCTAAACGCTGCCCCTAAAACGATTTGTGGATAAAACGTATAACGTTTCATGAACGGGTAAGATGCAGCAAGTAATAACCCAATCACCGACAATGCCACCGTATTTCTGTCTATGGTCAATACCAAAAGAAATGATAACAACACTAACAATACAAATAACTGTAAAGCTTCTCTTTCTGTTACCAGTTTACTAGGAAGTGGTCGGTCTTTAGTGCGTTTTACGTTGCCATCAATATTTCTATCTGCGTAATCGTTGATCACACAGCCAGCGGAGCGCATCAAGAATGTGCCTGCGACAAATACCAAAAAATAGTGCCAGTGCGGAGCCCCGTTTGAAGCTACCCAAAGTGCCCACAAAGTTGGCCAAAGCAACAAATAAATACCAATGGGTTTGTCTATTCTCATTAACTTTTTGTAAGCGGGAATATTCGAAACACTCAGTTGCCAACTCATTAAACAGCTCTCATTGGGGGAAATAAAATCGGGTTGAATTGTAACGAGCTTTGGCTTTAATACCAAGCTAACGACTGACTAATCCTCAATAAACAGTGCCGGTAAAAAACACTCGCAAACCAATAATGGCTTTTTATTGAGTAAAAACTTAGAGCGGCGAATGTAACATTCTTCCTGCATTGGCTGCTGCAGGTTTTGTTCAATGAATGTTGCTAAGGTAGAGTTATATTGAACTTGAGCAAACTCTATCGCACCCCGAGTCGCTTGTGGAGATTGAAATAGAACTTGCCCAAGGGGCTGGTTACCAAGTTCTGCTAACATAGCTTCTGTGCCAGTAACTGAACTTTGCGGCATAATGGTTTGCGCGTATATCAAAGGGATGCCAGCTTGTTTTAACAATACTTCTCGAAACAGTGCAGTGGTGTCTTTGGTTGCTAGTGTTTGTTGTAACTCGGGAGAGAGAGGTTGATTTGATTGGCTCAATACTTCTAACGAAAATGCAATGCCAAGTTCTTTGATGCGAACCGTTAATGAACTTTCACTGCGGATCCAATCAAGTGCCGCTGCGCTTGAAATTAAGCCTTGGTCTTGATCAGCCGATAACCACTCGGTGGGTAATGAAATTGGAAACAAAACGACTTCGCTCTTAATGAAACTGGCGATATGTTAACAAGAAGAGTACAAAATATCTTGCCTCTAAATTAAATTAGCACTGGTAGTTGAAGATTAATTCTCTAAAATTAGAACTGTACTTGTTCGATAACTCAAATCTATAGGAAAACCTAATGACGTTGAAACGATTTTTAACCGCATGTTTAGTGTTTGCTGCAAGCTTAAGTTCAGTTGCGCATAGTCAAGAAACCATGCAAAACAACGTCGGTTATTATGGCTTTGAGCCGGACATTATTACCAATTATGTGAGTGTGAATAATAATAAAATTGGTTTTGTTCGCATTACTGTTGAGCTGATGATCAACGATGTAAGCAATGTATCTATCATAGAACATCATGCGCCATTGTTAAGAGATGCCATTATCGACGTTCTGATCCGTCAGCCGGAACAAAAAGTGAAATCCATGACAGGTCGAGAAGAGATTCGTGTACTGATCTTAGATAAGTTACGTGAGTTAATGAAAAAAGAAACCGGTCAAACATTAGTGCGTGATTTATTTTTTGCTAAATACCTTTATCACTAAATACAATTAACAATATTTTATGTCCCGTCCTAAAATAAGTTGACGGTTTTTTTTAAAGGCCAGTGATTTTATCATTGGCCTTTTTCGTTATGCACTTGGTTAGGTGTTTTCATTCCTAAACTTAAGTGCGGTCTTATTTCATTGTATATGTAAATTG
>JABXID010000196.1 GCA_013373245.1 Gammaproteobacteria bacterium | reverse complement strand
GTTGCTTGATTCAAAAAGCGTGCAGCAGCGAATTCATCGATGGATTGTTCTATAGGAGTAGATGGCTGCTCAATAACTGGCGGTGTGTCGTTTGTTTTGCTGTCACCATTCGACTCTGAACAAGCTGCGATAGAAAACAATACGATCAGAATTGCTGCAAGTTTTTGTTTTAGCATAATAAAGTACATTATATACAGCTTCGCTAGGCGGGTACCAATTATCAATTAATACCGTTAACTATGGTTTCAGCCTATATCATTGTGTGTATTTTAGCCAGCTAGATGGTGCAGGTTCTACCAGCGATTAATACGGTTTTACCACCGCTAAAATTATGATCGCCAGTAGCACTAATACAGGGGCTTCATTGAAGAATCGATAGAACTTGGCGGAATGTTTGTTTCTGTCATGTTTAAAGTCTGAAAGTAATTTGAAACAATAACCATGGTAAGCATAAACCAAAGTAACCAATAACAACTTGGTATGCAGCCAACCACTCACTCGAAACCATTCCTTGCCATAACTCATGATCAGAGCTAATCCGAAAATGAAGGTCAAAATAGCGAACGGTGTTACAAAAAAGAGCAATCTACGTTCCATTATTTTGAACGTTTCTGACGTTGCTGTGTTGTTATTTTCAGCGTGATAAACAAACAGTCGTGGTAAGTAGAAAATACCTGCAAACCAAGCCACCATAAAAAATACGTGTAATGCTTTTAGCCATAAAATCAGAGACATAATCGAGTTAACCTATTGCGTTTCGGTTTAACAAAATGGTTTGCAGTTGTTCCCAAGACACCACGCCAACCACTTTTTCGCCACTGATAGAGCTGATAAGTGTCGCGCCTTCTTTTTGATCTTCCAACACCTGATAAACATGAGCCAGTGTTGAGCGTGTATTGATCGTCTGTACCGGAGTGTATTTTATCTTTTGGCTATCACCCACTGAGTTTTCCATTTGCGCCAATGAATAATCGACGCCTAAATCATGGACAATAGAAACAATTAACAATTCGTTGTGTTCCAATTGATTCAAATGATATCGCACGTCTTGTTCTGAACGATATTCAATGATTTTAAAATGGGTGTTCATCTCCGCCAATACGCCGATGCGTGATAACACGTTAAAGACTGGTGTCGTCTGGTAAGTCAATTCTTGATAATTTAACTGCTGTAAGAATATCGAACGGTTTTTCAGAACTTGGGCACTGGTGACATACGCTGAAGTGATGACAATGATAGCGGGTGTTATCGCTTCTGGCGTAGAGGTTAATTCCATTACGGCAACTAACGCAGCAAGTGGCGCATGTAATGACGATGCCATTAAACCGGCCATACCCAGTACACCATAAGTGCTCATTAATTCCGTATTGGGATCTAAGTACAACACTAAATTTGCGACGATTAACCCCAGCAAAACTCCGAGTCCAAAAATAGGCCCGATAATACCACCCGGAATACCCAACCCTAGTGCACACCAAGTAAGTAGTACTTTTGATATCAATAAGATAATGATCATTTGAGTATCAGTAGGAGATAACATCGCTTGGTTTATTGCACTGGTGCCATCGCCTAAGGCTTCTGGCACAAAATAACCGATAAATGCAGTAAATACGCCCGCGATGATCAGTCGAGGAAACATTGAAACGTGGCGGAAAGTGCGTATTACACGCATCAAGTTGGTGTTAAATATGAACGCAGCACCACCCAACAACACACCTAAAGCAATTAGGAGTGGAAAGTGATTGGCAGGTAAAGAAAATACACTTAAATAAGCAAATTCAGCATGCTGACCAAATACGGATTGCGTGATGATTGAACCGGCTGCTGACGCTAACATCACAGGAATAAAGACGTGAATCTTATACTCTCTTAGCACCACTTCCATAACGAAAATAACTGCTGCCAGAGGCGTGTTAAATGATGCTGAAATACCTGCCGCTATTCCACAGGCAGTTAATGTACGAACGGCATTATGTGGTAGACGTAACCAATGACCTAGCCAGCTTGCGCCGGAAGCGCCAATGTGAACTGAGGGACCTTCTCGTCCAACAGAAAAGCCAGATGCCAGCGCTAGAATACCACCAACAAATTGGTTGACCGAATTCCAAAGTGGCATATGGCCGTAATGCGCTTTTACGCGGTGCAGTACAAAAGGAATGCCTAAGCGATAATGTTTAAATCCGGTGAAATCAGCAAACACTGCAATCAGAATTGCGGCAAGTATGGGGAGTGACGGAATTAAATAGGGTGAAATATCGGCAAACGCACCACCTGGTTTAAACGCTGATTGAATGCCTTCGATGGACAATCGAAAAAGTACAATTAAGCAGGCAGCAACAATGCCACCTATCAGGCCCAATAAACTGAGTTGGATACTTGTGTAGGGAACAGCCAGCCGTTTTCTTAACGCGTACAGGCTATCTGACAGCATGAAATTTCCGATTAGTCCTAGTCAAACAACTGTACAAAAGTGTAACATTAAAGTTCTGACTTATAACTAAATTTTTCAATATTCTTATGACCCCTTGGTGGACGTTCAATGGCCTCAAAAAGAAGTTAGGCCGCTTTCAATTTTTGCTACTGCTCATCGCTATCATCTTTACCGCCGGATATTGGGGGTATGAGCTTGGTGCGAAATTGCAATCTATGTTGTCCGCAAAAGTGGAAGAGCAAGATGATCGTTTGGCAAAGCTTTACCAGGAACTTGATAATAAAATTCGTCAAATCAACTATATATCCGTTGAATTGGAAGTTGAGCGTCGTGCTAATGTGCAAATACAAGAAGAGCTGTTAACGCTTCGAGAAGAGTTATTTTCATTGCGCAGAGAACTCAATTTTTATCAAAAAGTGGTGGCGCCAGAGTTGGTTGCTGATGGTATTTCGGTTGAACAGTTTGACGTTGAAGAGACTAACATCGAAGGCCGTTATCGTTTTCGTTTTGCCTTAGTACAAACCAACAACAAAAAACGCTACGCCCGTGGTTATATTCGTTTACAACTCAACGCCATCAAAAACGAGGTGAAAGTTAATTACGATATGGCTGAACTTGCCGGTTTAACTAAGGAAAACCTAAAGTTTAATTTTCATTATTTCCAATATTTTGAAGGTGAATTTGAGTTAGAGTCTGAAGTTATTGCTGAAGCGCTAGAAGTAAAAGTTATCCAACCCAAAACTAAGTGGCAAAAATATAAAGCATTTACCCAAGTGCTCGAGTGGCCTGATTCTCAACAAATATCATTGGACTAAATCCGTTCAAATTTTATCTAAAATATAAGAAATTAGCAGGGGGTAGAATACTTGATTAAATTTGTCAGGTATTAGATAATCGCGCCCCTATCCGAATAACAGGCTTTTTATAGGTTTTCCATGACTGACATAGTAACACCAGCAGACGCAACCATTGACACGCCAGAACTGCCAATCCAGTTCTCAGATGCAGCTGCGACTAAAGTTAAACAATTGGTGGATGAGGAAGAAAACCCGAACTTGAAATTACGCGTTTATGTAACGGGTGGCGGTTGTTCTGGTTTCCAGTATGGATTCACGTTTGACGAAGATGTAAATCCGGGCGACATGGCTATCGAGAAACAAGGGGTTTCTATGGTTATCGACCCGATGAGTTTGCAGTATCTAGTTGGCGGAATAGTTGACTACACCGAAGGATTAGAAGGCTCTCGCTTTTTTGTTAATAATCCAAATGCCACAACAACTTGTGGTTGTGGTGCAAGCTTTAGCGTTTAAAACGCTTTGTAAAATGGTGTGGCTATTTCACACTTTGTTACACGAAAAATCACAAAAAGCCGCTTTTTTAGCGGCTTTTTTGATCTCACCGACTACTCAGTTTGTTGTACTTACTATACACTGAAAAACTAGTCTTAAAATTTATATAAAATCATATGAACACAGAGAACAAAAAATACAATTTATTGGAACGGAAGCCATATATTTTGGCGATCTTGATTAGTTTGGTTTTAGTTGCTTGGATGGCATCAGGGCAGGGGACAGAGTCAAAGCCTGAGAGTAAAAAGGAATCGGAAGAACAGAAAATCCCGAAGGTTGAGGTGACTCGACTTCAGCCAGAGCAAATCACCCGAGCGGTTCAATTATATGGTCGCACAGAGCCTGAGCGTGTTTTGCAATTGAGTTCTGAAATAGAAGGGCGCGTTGAAAAAATCTTAGTCGATGAAGGCTCTGTGGTTGAAAAAGGACAAGTCATTATTGAGCTGGCGTTAGAAGATAAAAAAGAGCAACTGCAATATGCTGAAACCATTGTTAAACAACGTAAGCTTGAGTACTTAGGTGCCCAGAAATTGGCAAAAGAAGGGTTGCAATACGAATCTAAATTGGTTGAGGCTCAGGCCGCTTGGGAGTCAGCAAAAGCAACCGTTAAGTTTTATCAAACCATGATAGAAAAAAGTATTATTCGTGCACCGTTTGCAGGTGTATTAAATGATCGTCAGGTTGAAGTCGGTAATTTTGTTAGAAAAGGCGACGTATTTTTCCAACTGGTCGATTTAGATCCTTTATTGGTGCACGCCGATATTACAGAGAAACACATAGCGTCGCTGACAGAAGATAATGAAGTTAAAGTGACATTGGTTGACGGCTCGGTGGTTGAAGGTTCTATTCGTTATATAGCCAGTTTATCTACCGCTGGTACGAATACGTTTCCCATAGAAGTGGCTATTGCTAATCCAAATCAAAAAATGAAAGCGGGCATTAGCACTGAGTTAGATATTCAGTACAACCCAGAGTACGCAATTAAAGTATCACCTGCCGTTATGGCGTTAGATAAAGACGGTAATTTGGGCGTTAAGACGGTAAAAAATGACGTAGTTGTATTTACGCCGATCGATCTAATTAAAGCTGAAAACGACGGTGTTTGGTTAGGTGGTTTTGAAGGCGAAACCGACGTCATTACACTAGGGCAAGGATTTGTTCGTCCCGGTGACAAAGTGATTACACAAGTAAAGTCGCTATAAACAAGGAGCCGTTGTGAGAAAAATAATTGATGCCTCATTGGATCGCACTCGAACGGTCATGATGCTGTTTGTGTTGTTGTTGGTCAGTGGACTTGTGACCTACAACAACATTCCAAAAGAAGCTGAGCCTGACATTACAATTCCGTTTATTTATATCTCTATTGTTCACGATGGAATTGCGCCCGAAGATGCAGAGCGCATGTTGATCCGTCCAATGGAAAACGAGTTACGCGCGCTTGAAGGTGTAAAAGAAATGAAGTCGACCGCCAGTGAAGGTCATGCTTCTATCACCATTGAGTTTGTTGCTGGCTTTGACCCGAAAGACGCATTGGCTGATGTTCGAGACAAAGTGACGCTAGCAAAAGCCAAGTTACCTTCGGAAACAGAAGAGCCAAGTATTCACGAAGTGACCATGGCCGGAGAACAGCCAGTTTTAACCGTTGTGTTATCTGGACCAGTTCCTGAGCGCGGATTAGTGACAATTGCTCGAGAATTAAAAACGGTAATTGAAGGCTTAAAGGAAGTTTTGGAAGTCGAAATTGGCGGCGACCGTGAAGATATTGTAGAGATCATTGTCGACCCGTTATTGATGGAAAGTTATGGCCTTGATCAAAATGACATTCTAAACCTTCTACAACGAAACAATCGATTAGTTGCAGCTGGTACACTTGATAACGGTGCGGGGCGTTTCGCGGTAAAAGTGCCTTCCGTTTATGAGACGGTCAAAGATGTATATGACCAGCCGATTAAAGTCGTGGACGATAGGGTTATCACCTTCGGTGATGTTGCGACGGTTCGTCGTTCTTATAAAGATCCAACAAGCTTTGCTCGTCTTAACGGAAACCCCTCTGTTTCAATAGAGGTGAAAAAGCGCCCGGGTGAAAACATCATTCATACGGTAGAAAAAGTCAAAGAAATCATGGAGAAGGGCAAGGAAACTTGGCCGGAGCATATTCAGGTTACATATACAGGCGATCGCTCGACCGATGTTGAGGACATGCTAACGGATTTACAAAACAATGTGTTATCAGCGGTGTTATTGGTTGTCATCATGGTAGTTGCGACTTTAGGTTTGCGTTCAGCAGCCTTAGTTGGTATAGCGGTGCCGGGATCGTTTTTGACTGGTATTTTACTGATCGCTCTGATGGGCTTAACCGTGAACATGATGGTGTTATTTGGTCTTATTATGGCGGTTGGTATGTTGGTCGATGGTGCAATCGTTGTGACTGAATTTGCAGACCGCATGATGGGAGAAGGTAAGGCAAGGAAAGAAGCTTATCGGATGGCGGCCAAACGCATGGCGTGGCCAATTATAGCGTCTACTGCTACCACACTTGCAGCGTTTGCGCCTTTGTTATTCTGGCCCGGTATTATGGGCGAGTTCATGATGTATTTGCCGATTACTTTAATTGCGGTGTTGTCGTCGTCGTTGATCATGGCGTTGGTTTTTGTACCAACGGTCGGCACCTTAATTGGCAAACCGCGTTATGTTTCTGCAGAAGAAAAACAACAGATGTTGCAGGCAGAAGATGGTGAAATCACAACCCTCGGTGGATTTACCGGTAAATATGTTCGCTTTTTGGAAAAAGCGATTGTGCACCCTGTTAAGTCATTTTTGTTATCCATCGTCATCGCAGTTGTAGTGATGTTTGGTTATGGCGCAAGTGGCTTAGGCGTTGAGTTTTTCCCAGACGTTGAGCCGGTAGGTGCGAATATCACTATACGTTCACACGGTGATTTATCAATCCATGAAAAAGACGCCATCATGAAGACCATCGAACAACGGCTGATAGGCTTTGAAGAGATTAAAACTTTATACGCGCGCACCGGAGGCAATGACCAAGTGGGTTACATGCGTATGAACTTGGTGGACTGGAAGTTGCGTCGCAAAGCTGACTTAATTATTGCGGACGTTTACAAAGCGACAGAAGATTTAGCTGGTGTAGAAATTGAAGTTCGTAAGGATGAAAACGGACCTGGTGGCGGTAAAGATTTGCAACTTGAACTGAGCTCTCGTTTTCCAGACGAGTTAACTGAAACTGTGCGGATCATACGTCAAGAACTTGAAAACGAAGGTGTATTTGTCAACATCAGTGACTCAGCTAACAAAGATGGTATTGAATGGCAGCTGGTCATTGACCGCAGTAACGCAGCCAGGTTTGGTGCCGACGCCACTTTAGTTGGAAGTACCATTTCGATGGTTACGGCGGGACTAAAAATTGGTGAATATCGCCCAGATGACGTCGACGACGAATTATTTATCATGGTGCGATATCCAGAAGATAAACGCGATATTGGTCAATTGGAATCGGTGCGCGTTAAAACTCAGCAAGGATTGGTTCCCGTAAGTAATTTTGTTGAACAAAAAGCGGTGCCTAAAGTCGATACTATTCAGCGAGTCGATGGTCGTCGAGTGGTAACTGTTGCTGCTGACATGGCACCAGGTAAATTGTTAAACGACCATTTGCCATTGTTAATGGAGCGCTTACCTGAGCTTAACCTCAGTAATTCTGTAAATATAAAAATTCGCGGTGAAAACGAAGACCAAATGGAATCTCAAGCGTTTTTAGTGAATGCATTTATGGTTGCTCTGTTTGTAATTGCAATTATCTTAGTAAGCCAATTCAATAGTTTTTATCAAGCAATGTTGATTTTGAGTGCGGTTATTTTCTCTACCGTCGGAGTATTTTTAGGCTTGATCATAGTGCAAAAACCGTTTGGCATTGTAATGTCAGGAATTGGCGTTATATCTCTGGCCGGCATTGTAGTTAATAACAACATTGTACTGATCGATACCTATAACGTATTGCGAGCACAAGGAATGGCTGTGAAAGAAGCCATCTTACGAACCGGCGCCCAACGTTTACGTCCAGTGTTATTAACAACAGTCACAACAGTGCTTGGTTTGATGCCTATGGTACTTGAATTAAACCTCAATCTGTTTACTCGAGAAATAACCACTGGCTCGCCGTCGTCACAATGGTGGTCTCAACTTTCAATTGCTGTTGCTGGTGGGTTGGCGTTTGCAACCTTATTAACTTTGATACTCACGCCATGTTTGTTGTCGCTTGGTGAACGAATCAGAGCTCGTTTTAGAGGAAAAAAAGCGGATGACGTTTTAGCGTAGAAATGTTTTTCGCCTGAAAAAAACAAAAGCCCGTTGCTTTAAAATCAACGGGCTTTTTAGTTGGAAGGTTAGATATTGAAATCTATAGTGTTTTCAAAAACTCGTCACTTAGTTTTAAGTCGTCGTTTAAGTTAACTTTCACACCGCGAGATTCGATATTAACTGCTATTTGTTTTGCTTCATCTAACGAGTGCATTTCATAAGTACCACACTGGTATTCATTTAATTCTGGGATCTCGTTTTGAGCTTTTACTTGCTGTACATCTTTCATGGAGTTAAGCCAAGCATCTGCAACAGCTTGCTCAGAAGGCTCGCCAATTAAGCTCATATAAAAGCCTGTGCGACAACCCATAGGTGAAATATCGATGATTTCTACCGAGTCACCATTCAAATGATTACGCATGAAGCCTGCAAATAAATGCTCTAATGTGTGAATACCACGCTCTGATAAAATTTCTTCATTCGGTAAACAAAAACGTAAATCGAATACAGTTATGTTGTCGCCCTTTGGCGTTTGCATTTTTTTAGCGACACGCACTGCAGGTGCGTGCATTTTTGTATGGTCTACAGTAAAGCTGTCTAATAAAGGCATGTGTTAATTCTCTTTTAACTATTTTATGGGCGCTATTATAAACCTCGATGGAATTATATCTAGGCTTGTCTTTATTCTAGTTTGGTTAGTCTGCTACGAAAGCTTTTCTTATAAAGATTAAAAAAGTTCAAAAATTTACAAAAAAATTTCAATTCGATAGTTGAAATGCAATTCAATAACCCCACTAACTGTAACAGAAAGAATTTAACCCTCATTAAATTAAGTCGGAGTAAGAACTCATGGGTAAAATCATCGGTATTGACTTAGGTACAACTAACTCTTGTGTTGCTGTGTTAGACGGCGACAAACCTCGTGTAATCGAAAATGCAGAGGGTGATCGTACAACCCCTTCAATCATCGCATATACAGACGATGGTGAAACGTTAGTAGGTCAACCTGCTAAACGTCAAGCGGTTACCAACCCTACAAATACATTATTCGCAATCAAACGTTTGATTGGTCGTCGTTTTGAAGATAAAGAAGTTCAACGCGACATCGACATCATGCCATTTAAAATCGCTAAAGCAGATAATGGTGATGCATGGGTTGAAGCGAAAGGCGAAAAAATGGCACCTCCGCAAATCTCTGCTGAAGTGTTGAAAAAAATGAAGAAAACAGCGGAAGACTTCTTAGGTGAAGAAGTTACTGCGGCTGTTATCACAGTACCTGCATATTTTAACGATTCACAACGTCAAGCAACTAAAGATGCTGGTCGTATCGCAGGTTTAGAAGTTAAACGTATCATCAACGAACCAACAGCTGCTGCACTTGCATACGGTGTTGGTAAAAAAGGTGGCGACAATGTTATCGCTGTATACGACTTAGGTGGTGGTACATTCGATATTTCAATTATCGAAATTGACGAAGTTGAAGGCGAGCAAACGTTTGAAGTATTAGCGACAAACGGTGAT
>JABXID010000019.1 GCA_013373245.1 Gammaproteobacteria bacterium | reverse complement strand
GGGGTCGCTGGTTCAAATCCAGTCAGTCCGACCAATTAAATCAACAACTCACCCTTACTTGCACTTGTGTAAAAATACCCTCTCATAAAATATGTTGCACATATGTTGCACGAAAAAAATAATATACGCTTTTAACTAAGTAAATTGCTAAAAACAGCTATTAACATGACTATCCAGAACTTAATTAACGTTTACAGAAGAGTCAAAACAACAATTCTGAGCATAATTTCTAGAAGCAACCGAGCTGAAGTAATAGCATTATCTGCGTTACTTGTTTCTTGCCTTTCAATTTATTTCCAGTTCTTTTACGTAAACTCAGAGGTTCATTTCTCCGTAAAAGAAGTGGCGTTCGACTTGAAAAATGAAAAGATTGACACAAAAGTTGTTTTTATAAATAGCGGTACAGAACCTGTTATGCTGGACAGCTTCAATTTGGGATTAGAAATTAATGGAGGCATAGGGTATGGTTTTTATGCTGGAAAAACTGAAGAGTTTAAAGTTATAAAACCTGATGAAATTGTCATAATTAATAAATCATTTGAGCTGAACAAAGGAGAAGTTAAACAATTAACTAATTCGAAGTGTATGCCGGTGAACTTAGTTACACAAGTTTTCTTAACTACTATAGATATTAAACGCACAGGCTCTATTAAAGTGATAGGCAACCTATCTCATAGCAATAATAAATTATTAGTTAGATTTAGCTCCAAGTTATTAGAAGTGTTTAATGATTTTGACAAGCTAGATTTAAACTCACCTGAGTCTATACCTATTATTACCGGAATAATTCCTATATCTACAAACGACACATCGACTATTTGTGATAAATGAATAGCATAAGCCTTAGCTTATACAGCTAAAGGTTATGGTATAAATTTGTATTTATTAAATTGAATCTATTTTTTGCTTTGCCTTATGTAACGACTTAGTTAGCTCTCCAAGTGATGTAACTTCTAAATACCCCTCTAATGATTACAACTTCAGTTTTGGCACTAAACTGTTCCAGTTTTGCATTTGGTTCGGGGATTTGGTCTTTTAACTTTTCTGCTGAAACACATTTCGAACAAAGTAATATTGTTGACGCTACAAGTAAGGCGTATTTGTTCATTTTCATTCCTTGATTAATTAAATTTCAGTAGAGCTTTATCAACTTACAGACAATGGCGATTTAGTTTAACAAATACAAAAGAAATTAACTTATGCTATTTGTTAAACAGTCCGTGTAAACCAGAATACCCCATTCTTTGAAGCATTCTAAAAAGGCGTTTTGGTGTCCAGTAGTTATCTCTGGTTGTCTTGTAATCCAATGAGTTTAAATGCCAACAAACGTGTTTGTAACTTAGTGGATGGAGTCTATTTACAGAAAATACCTGTCCTGTAACCCAAACCAGTCTCGGTTTATGAATTTCTTTTTTAACTAATTTAATGATTTTTAGATTGTGTTTTTTAGCATCTTTATGAGTCATTATATTTCTTTATGTGATTCGGGTTTTTACCCTTTTTTATAGTGACCAAAAATACCTTTTTTTAGTCGTTATTTACATGTCTTAAAAGTCTAGGTTGTCTAAATCATTGTTAGGGTCATAACTACTTAACCAAGTATCATGACCACTTAATAACGTTTCACCTTGTAAACTTAAACCGTAGTTGTTTTTGCACGTAGTTGGATATTGCTCTACACCTTTTGTTGCCTGAAGTTCGGCTGAACACTTATGCAAGTTATTGGGTCTTCCCGCCCCATCATATTCAACATGAATATAACCCGTGAACCTGAACAACTTCTTAATTAAAATTTTTAGCAGCAAAATTTCAAAGAACGGATTGACCTATGAACTTTAAGCTATTCAAAATGATATTTTCGTTGATTAAAGTATGAATTAGCGATGAACGAACGCATAACTCTATAAACTACCTTGTTCAAACTGGTAACTGATTCTATTGGTATAAAAACTGTCTGGCTTCACAACAACACTCGGAAAATGTTTATGATTAGGTGCATCAACATATCCTTGGCTTTCTAGGCAGATACCTTGAAATGATTTAAACGGCTCGCCCAAAAACTCACTCGTATAAAACTGCATCGCTGGCTGGTCGGTAAACACTTTTAGAAGCACATTGTACTTCTCTGATAGCACTTCTGCTTTCGCTTGTTCAAATGGTCCATTGTCCAAAATAAAACAGGTATCAAAACCATTTTCATCGATTTTTGCCAAGTAATCGGATTGCTCAATTAATTCGCCGATATACTCGAACTCTCGCAGATTTACGCCAAGAGTATCAGTACCCAATATGGTTCCTGTCGGGATACCCTGTTCTTTTCTTTCTAAAAAGCTAGGTGAATTTAACTTTAATTTTAAGTCTAAACAGGAATCTTCACCCAAGGTGAAATACAAGTGGTTAGTCAGGTTGACTGGCGTTTTTTTGTCTGTCCATGCGTTAAATACGATATCTAAACGATTATCATCGGTTAGAGTGTATCTAACCGTTAATGTTAAATTACCGGGAAAGCCACCTTCTAAGTCAGCGGATGACAATAAATACTTTGCATAACTTTTCGATAAAGAAACGTCTTCCAACTGCCAAAATGTCAGTGCAATATTACTGTCACCGCCGTGTAAACAGTTTTCACCGTCATTTTGGTCAACATGGTAAGTCACGCCGTCGATTTCAAAACTTGCATTTGCAATACGATTTGCAACCCGACCGCATGTAGCACCAAGGTAAAACGGATCGTCTAAAAAATCTTGCGCATCGTCGTATGTCAACGACATATCAACCAATTCACCATTTATTGGTAACTTTATTGATTTTACCCGCGCGCCAAAATCGATAAGTTCTACCAACATACCGTTGGCATTTTTTAAAATAACTGTTTCGACTCTCTGCATTTATCTGTACCCGTCTGGATTGTTCGATTGCCAACGCCACGTATCTTCCATCATTTGTTCAAGAGAACGTGTCGCTTGCCATTTTAGTTGTTTATTCGCTTTTTCTGCATTGGCCCAAAATGCAGGTAAATCACCTGCGCGACGCGGAGATACCTGGTATGGGATATTTTCATCAATCGCTTGCTCAAACGCAGTAACAATTTGAAATACCGACGTTCCGGTACCAGTTCCCAAGTTAAACGCCTCTACCCCTCGAAACGATTCATTATTTTGCAACCAATTTAGTGCCGCGACATGCCCTTCTGCCAAATCCATCACATGCAAATAATCACGTTCACAGCTGCCATCATTTGTTGGATAGTCATCGCCAAAAATACTAAGCTGCTCGCGTTTACCAACGGCCACTTGCGCAACAAAAGGCAGTAGATTGTTTGGAATACCTTTTGG
>JABXID010000233.1 GCA_013373245.1 Gammaproteobacteria bacterium | reverse complement strand
GAAGCGTTAGTCCGTTGGAATAACCCGAATCGCGGGCAAGTGTTTCCCGACCAATTTATTCCGCTCGCTGAGCAAAATGGCTTGATCCGCCAATTAGACACTGCTGTGTTGAAAAAAGTCTGTCAGCAAATAAAACATTGGCAAGATAAAGGGTTCGACTTTGGACACGTCGCCATCAACATTTCAGCGTTAAACTTCCAGCAAATGGAGTTTTGCCAATCGATTAAACAAATCACTTCTGAGTTAAATATCGCACCGCATTGTATCGAATTAGAAATCACGGAGTCGGCTATGATGAGCGATCCCGATCAAACTCATCAAAACTTAGTGGAGCTAAGAAATCTCGGATTTACGATAGCACTGGATGATTTTGGCACCGGCCATAGCTCTTTGGGTCATTTGAAAAATTTCCCGATCGATCGCATTAAAATTGATAAGTCGTTTATCAAAGACATTGAAACTTCCGAACAAGATAAAAACATAGTGAGCGTAATCATCCAACTGGCTAAGTTTTTGGGTATTCAAGTCGTATCAGAAGGTGTGGAAAACGAACATCAAGCCTACATACTGCATGTTTTAGGTTGCAACAACATACAAGGTTTCATGATCAGCAAAGCGTTACCAGCGTCTGAGATTGAAAATTTTGTGACTAATAAAATAGCATCGTTACCGGACATAGCAGCTAATACTAAGTAGTCGCAGGCGCAATTTCAGTAAAACAACTAGAGGTTACTCGATCTTACTTGCTAACAATTGATTAAATATTATACTCAATAAAAAACAATCAAATTGTTATGCCTTTTGCACCACGAACTATAATAAAAAAGCGCATTATATTATGTCTGCCATTTTATCTCGCAACCTTACTTATTGCCTCCAATGCTTTTGCCCAATCTATAAAAGCGGAAAAGCCTAATCAAGTACTCTCAAGAGATGTTATTCCTTATTGCGTTGATCCCGATTGGATGCCTTATGAAGCCATTATGGATAACAAACACATTGGTATTTCCAATGACTATCTGAATATCATTACTGAAAACTCTGGATTAAACTTTCAATTAGTACCGACAAAAAGCTGGTCGCAAACTATTAATTTTGCAAAATCAGGTAAATGTCATGCCATCATTTTCTTAAACAAAACCGTTGAACGCTCTAAATATTTGGCGTTCAGCGACGTCTACTATCGCGCCCCAAATGTAATGTTCACCCACCAAAATCAGCCTTTTTTACAAAACTTATCAAATGTTGGTGAGCGTAAACTCGGCGTGGTGAAAAACTATCGGCTTGCAAAATATATAAAGTCTAACTTTCCTGACATTCAGACTGTATTGGTCAATAACGAAAGTGATGGCTTAAAAATGATCTTAGACGGCACCATCGATGTATTTGCCGGCTCAATGTTATCCCTCAGCTCACATACTCATCAAGAAGGCTATAGCCAGCTAAAAATTTCTGGGTGGGCAGGGCCAGAAGATGAACTGCGGGTGGGGGTAATTAAAGACAGAAATTACTTATTGCCACAGATCAATGATGCAATTGCACAAATAACTGAAGCCCAACACCTAGCGATTTTAAATAAATGGAACAACGTTCACATAGTAAAAGAACTCGACTACCAATTTGGCCTAAAACTGTTGCTCGTCTCGCTTGCGATTATTTTATTGTTTATTGCGCGTCATGTTCACCTCAACAAATTTAACTCCGCTTTGGTGGCTAAAAACGATGAATTAGAAACCGTTAAAAAGACCCTTGAGCAAAGCAATCAACATTTGGAATATCTGTCGTTTCACGATCCGCTCACAGCGTTATACAACCGCCATTATTTCGTGCAATACATAGAGAACCATCTATCTCAACAATCACGGTTTGAATCACAAAGTTGTCTTATGTTAATCGATATAGATTATTTTAAGCAGGTGAACGATCAACATGGTCATACCGTAGGTGATGAATTACTGAAACAAGTAGCGCAGATTTTAACGTCAAGCATCCGAAGTTCAGACATTGCCAGCCGCTGGGGCGGCGAAGAGTTTTTAGTACTCATGCCTAATACCCCGATTGATAATGCCGAACATCTTGCGAGTCGAATTAAACTCAGCGTCTCGGAAATAACTCTAAACAACGTCAGCAATTTATCCGTCAGCATCGGCTTAAGCCAATACAACACAGGTGAAGATTTTCACTTATGGTTCGAGCGCACCGACAAGATGCTCTACCAAGCTAAATTTAATGGTAGAAACACCATTTGCGTTGACCCAGCCAACTCAATTCAAAACTAAAACCGTTCGCTAATATCATAGACCAAAGTATAAATGACAACGCTGTCATGTGCGTATATTGTGAATTGTCAAATGACTCACGGAGAGAATAGATGCGACTACTACTTAACTTTATCGCTTGTTGCATAATGAGCGGACTTTTCAATTTTGCTTTAGCTACTAATGAATTTGAATCACTCGCCAAGGATATAGGTAATAAGCGCATTGTCTTTTTAGACGAACTGACCCACGGCGAAAAAGAAGTATTTAAGCTCAAAGTCGACATCACTCAATACTTACACGAATTTCACAATTTCGACGCGATAGTGCTTGAAAGCGGAATGTATGACATGGCGGAGCTATGGGCCAGTGACAAAAGTATATTAAACCAAAGCCAAGGCAATATCTTTTATATGTACGCTAACGAACCTGCATTTCATCCGCTGCTAACTTACATAGACCAACAACGTAGCACCAAACGACCACTTGTTTTAGCAGGATTCGACGGTCGCTTAAGCGGTGAGATTTCGATTAATACCTTGCCATCTAAACTCAAGGAAGAGTTAACTCGCTGGTTGCCCAAGGTTCTAAAATCTATGGATTGGCAACGATATCAAGAGATCCTCATCGCCACTTTAAAGCGTGACGTCGAAAACTTCGAAAACTCACAGCAATGGTTCGAGCAACAAACCGTGTATTTAAAAGATGAGTTATTAGCCATTAAAACCGCACAAAGCGGCTATGACTCTCCTGCTTATATGGCGCATTTGTTAGATGGTTTACTTATCGTCGCCAATAACCTTTGGGGCAAAAGACGTTTTGACGAACATGATATTGCCATGGCCAACAATCTTGATTGGTTATTAAATACCGAACTGAAAGACAAAAAAGTGCTGGTTTGGGGACAATTCATACACCTCAACAAACACTATTACACCACTTCAAAAACCGACAACGTCACCTCTATCATTAAAAAACGTTACCCCAATCAAACCTATGTTGTTCACTTCGCAGGATTAGAAGGGCAATATCGCAACTTTATCAGCGGAAAAATCGAAGATATTAGTAATAATGCAAGTTCTGCGGAGCGTTGGTTGTGGCAACAAAACAAGTCCGACGCCGCATATAAGTTTTATTCCCCAAACCAGCAGCAAAATCTATTATCGAACAGCAAACAAAACCTCAGTTTTTATGGCTTGCAATATAAAACCCAACTACCAGCCCACCATTGGCACTTGTATTGGGATGGTTTGTTTTTGTTAGATAAGGTGTCGGCAACGCGTTAGCTTTGTTGATGATTCTATAGATAACCGATAGGCTATATTTATAACAATACAACAATTATATAAACAAT
>JABXID010000117.1 GCA_013373245.1 Gammaproteobacteria bacterium | reverse complement strand
ATTTGCAGAGCATTACATAGTTGTAAGCGCTCATTATGATCATTTAGGTCAACGTGGCAATCGTATCTATTACGGCGCTAATGATAATGCTTCTGGTGTATCCACAATGTTGGCGTTAATGCGTCATTTTTCAAAAACGCCAGCGCACTATAGTTTTATTTTTATTGCGACAGATGCCGAAGAAGATGGACTTTATGGTGCCAAATATTTTGTCGAAAACCCACCGATTGCTCTGTCCTCAATTACCCTGAATATTAACTTAGACATGATTGGAGATGGCAACCGTAAACGTCGACTATATATTGCAGGCACTAAAGAGTACCCTCTATTGAAAGCGTTTTTTCAACCAATTTTGGAGCAACTGTCTTCTACGAAGGTTAAACTGGTATTGGGGCACGATGGTTTTGCCCGCTTAAAACCGTTTTCGTCAGAAAGAATAAATTGGAAAAGAGCGAGTGATCATTTTGCGTTTAATAACAAAGGCATTGCGTATTTGTATTTTGGAACCGATAGCAATACCACTTATCACACCCCAAACGACAGAGTTGAGCGAATAGACAGAGCATTCTTCATTGAAGCTACGACAACCATATTAAAGATAACTGAAGCCTTACAGCAGTTGGCCCCTGAACAAATTAAACAGCATAATTAACATTTATACTTTCCTCTTACTCTAAGCTTCCTTAGTATGAAAGGTATAAGACTATTATATCGTTGGAGCGAATATGCGCCCTTTATTTCCAGAAATAAATGTTAACGACACATATTATGTGCCAGTAACGGACGGTCATGTGCTCTATGTGGAGGAGTCTGGCAATCGTCAAGGCATTCCGGTTGTTTATTGTCATGGAGGCCCTGGTGGTGGCTCAGATGCTATTTATCGTCGTTTTTATGATCCAGAAGTTTACCGAATAATTTTATTTGATCAGCGTGGTTGTGGGCGATCAACGCCGCATTGTGCGGCTGACATTAACGCGCTCTGGCACAATACGACTTCTGATTTAGTGCAAGATATGGAAGTTATACGGAAAACTCTAGATATTAAGAACTGGGTTGTTGCTGGTGGCAGTTGGGGCTCTACGCTAGCGTTAATGTATGCTATAGAATTTCCAGAACGCGTAATTGGCTTAATATTACGTGGGATCTTTTTAGCTCGGCAGCAAGATGTGGAATGGTTGTTTGCAGATAAGTCAGGTGCAAGTCAGTTATTTCCAGAACACTATCAAGAATTTAAGGCCGGCCATGAGTTTGATAGTGTGCAAGAGTTATTAGAAAGCTATTACGAACAATTGACGGGCGATAACGATTTGGTTCAATTGTCAGCAGCAAAGCAGTTTTGTGCGTGGGAAGATAAAATTGCCAAATTAAAGCCAGCGGTAAAACAAGAAGAGTTGAGTGGCCGAGATACAATCGCTGGTGCACTTTTGAACTGTCATTATTTTACCAATAATTCGTTTATATATGAGTGTGAAATACTCAGTGAAATTTCTCGTGTTCAGCATATTCCGGGATACATAATTCATGGACGTTATGATGCAGTTTGCAAAGCGGAAGCAGCATTTACGTTGGATAATGCATGGGAGAACGGGCGGTTAGAAATTGTGCCTGAATCAGGTCATAGTTGCACTGAGCCTGGTATTACAGATGCGCTAATTCGAGCAAGCGCTGAAATGTCTGAATTTATAAAATTGAATAAGCTTTAGGTCTCAAAATGATTGGATTGATCCAACGAGTTAAGTTTGCCAAAGTTGAAGTTGAAAATGAAACTGTCGGCGAAATAAATCAAGGAATATTAGTATTATTGGGGGTAGACAGAGACGATGATGAAGCAAAGGCGAAACGTTTGGCTGAGCGAATAATCAATTATCGGATCTTTGAAGACGCACAAGGAAAAATGAATGAAAGTGTTAAACAGATAAAAGGTGAGCTCTTAGTTGTGTCGCAGTTTACTTTGGTGGCAGACACTAAAAAAGGCACGCGAGCAGGCTTTTCTCGAGGCGCTTCGCCGGAGCTGGGCAATAAGTTATATCAATACTTTGTCGAACAATGTAAAACATCAGGGTTAAAAGTAGAAACTGGTCAGTTTGGTGCTGATATGCAAGTGTCGTTGCTCAATGATGGGCCAGTTACTTTTTCGTTGGAAGTTTAAAAGGAAAGTTTATGTTTATTTTTAAAATTATTACATATGTAGCAGGCGCAATAACCTTGGGGCTAGCGGGATATCTATACAAAGTACTCGATGAATCCGGTTATTTAGAACAAGTTGCAGCTATACCAGCCGACGATATTATGGCGTTTCATATATTCGCTGCTGTCGTCATTGTATGGTTAGTTTTTGGTTTAATTATGAAAATGGTATCACGCGTATTATTGATAGCACTGTTGGTATTAACTTTGGGCATTGAAGGTACGTTTTTAGGCCTTAACTTAAATGGCTCTATTGTTGAGCAATCAATTAATGTCGATGAATTGCTAGAACAAGGGAAAGATCTTGTCGACGATATTAAAGATTCATTGTAAAAGTTAACTAGCCGGAAACAACTTGGTTCCGGCCTTGTTCTTTTGCTTTGTAAAGTAGTTCGTCAGCTTTATTGAGCAAGGCATCGAGACTTATTTCGCAGCTGAAAACTACTCCAGCGCTGATGGTACATTTAATGTGACCTTCAGCCGAGTAGATAGCAGTTTGTTCAAGTTCCTGTCTAAATGCGTTTAATTGTTGTTCCGCCACCGTTAAACTTGTCTCATCAAACCATATACAAAACTCTTCTCCACCGATCCTTGCGACGGTATATGATTCAAAATATTTATCCATTAAACTTGCGGTCGACTTTAATACATCATCGCCAGCCTCATGACCATAGTTATCGTTAATCGACTTAAAGTGGTCAATATCTAACATTGCGAGTGTCGAGCAATTACCGCTTTCTTTACGTTGTTTTATGATTGGATTGACTTGTTCAAAGAAAAAACGGCGGTTATATAAACCAGTTAAGTAATCAGTATTGGCCTGTCTGCGAATGGTTTCTATACTTTCTATGTATTCAATATTTTGTAAGGTACGACAATAAAACTCTTCAGGGCAAAATGGCTTTTTCAAGAAGTCATTTGCGCCGTTTTTGATGAACTTAGCGGTAAGGGATGGATTGTCAGCACCGGACACGCCAATAATACTAATTTCATCTTTGCTGAAGTTAGCTCGAACACGATTACACAACTCAAGGCCATCCATATTGGGCATTTCTTTGTCGGTAATAATAAGTTTAATGTCTTGGTGTTGTTCAAGTACTTCCAGCGCTTTTTCACCGCAAGTTGCTAATAAAACTTGATAATAGTGACGTTCTAATAAACGTTTTAAGTAATTTCTCGAGTTAGTCGAGTCATCGACGACCAACACTTTCACCTGATTATTGGTACGTAGCTTTTCGATCAAATGATGTAAATAAGTATAAGCTTGTTTACTTTCTTTAGTGATGTAATCAATGACCGGCTGTTTCAGAATATTGTCGCGAATATTGTCGTCTAACATGCCTGTCATGACGATGCCTGGTACGTGATTTTCCAATAGGTAAGAAATAGCTTCACCGTTTGGTGCATCAGGTAAACTGTAATCTATGATGGCTAAAAAAAACTTTGGTAGCTGATCTTTAAGCGCATAGACTTGCGCCAATGTTTCAGCTGTGACAGGTTCAAACCCCGCTTTTCTGACAAGATGGGTATGAATTTGTAGAATGGGTTTACTGTCTTCTACAATAAGTATTTTTTGTTTATTCATGAAGCCACAAGTAATAAATTATTAACTTAGAGTTAAACACTAAATCGTTAAATCGGCAAATAATTAGCAGGCATTAGTTATGAGGCGATATAACTTTAACTCAAGGTCAATTTTGTTGGTTAGGCGTTGGTGTAAACTTGTTTTTCACCAACCCAGCGTTCGATCAATTTGTTGCTGGCGAGCGTGTCGTTTTCAATTAACCAATGTGCACTTGAGGTCGCATATTCCAAAAGTTCTGTATCACGGCTTAGGTCTGCGATTCTAAATACCGCATCACCGGTTTGTCTGGTGCCAATGATTTCTCCAGCCCCTCTGATTTCCAAGTCTTTTTCGGCAATAACAAAGCCATCGTTCGACTCTCTAAGTACTGCTAACCGTTGTTGAGCGGTGTTACTAAGTGGCGCATGATATAACAGCACGCAATGGGATTGCAGCGCACCTCGACCGACTCGACCGCGCAATTGATGTAACTGCGCTAAACCTAACCGCTCTGGGTTTTCTATGATCATCAAACTGGCGTTCGGTACATCAACACCAACTTCAATTACGGTTGTCGCCACTAGCAAATCAATATCGCCTTGTTTGAAAGACTCCATGACTTTCTGTTTATCCGCCGGCTTCATGCGTCCGTGAACTAGGCCTATCTTTAATTCTGGCAATTTTTGTTTTAGTTCAACTAAGGTGTCTTCCGCCGCTTGGCACTGCAGTGTTTCTGATTCTTCTATTAAAGTGCAAACCCAATAAGCTTGTTGCTTTGTGGACAGGCAGACTTGTTTGACTCGTTCAATAACTGCATCTCTTTTACTGTCCGGCATGGCGACTGTTGTTATTGGCGTCCTGCCAGGTGGTAACTCGTCGATAATAGAGCAATCCAAATCAGCATAGCTGGTCATCGCCAATGTTCTGGGAATTGGAGTCGCGGTCATGACCAGTTGATGAGGATAAAATGTGGTTTGTAGCCCGTTCGCTTGTTGGTTGTGAATTGCGCCTTTGTTTCGCAGTTCTAAGCGCTGGTGAACACCAAACCTGTGCTGTTCATCAATGATGATCAAAGCTAACGAGTGGAATTCTACGGCATCTTGGAAAATGGCGTGAGTGCCAACGATCAGTTTTGCACTGCCTGTTTGAATGGCTACAAGGGTTTGTTTGCGCTGTGCGGTTTTGGTTTTACCTGATAACCAAACGGTACTTATTGGCTGGCTCAGTGCCGTTGAATTTAAAGTATCAAACCAGCGCTTAAAATTAATCGCATGTTGTTCCGCTAAAATTTCGGTAGGTGCCATCAAAGCGACTTGATAGCCATTACTGATAGCAACGAGAGCACTTAGTGCGGCTACTAAGGTTTTGCCCGAACCGACATCTCCTTGCACTAATCGCATCATGGGCGTTGCTTGATTTAAATCTTGTTTAATCTCTTCCACCACACGACGTTGCGCGTTAGTTGGTGCAAATGGCAATGTGTCCAAGAAGTCGTCGGTCAGTTGCTGATTGTTGGTAAATGCGATGGCAGCGTCTGACTTGTGCGCATATTTATTTTTTAAAGTCGATAACTGATACGCCGTGAGCTCTTCAAAAGCTAACCTTTGCTGTGCTGGGTGAATGCCTTCTTCTAACAAATGATAAGGCGTATCGACAGGCGGTCTATGGCATAACTTTAAAGCTGATTTGATGTCGTAGGCATTTATGTTTGTTAGCTTTTGCTCAGCGAGTGAGAAATCTGGCAGCAGTGATTCTATATCGTATTTATCCAAGCGGTTTAATGCTTGCTCTGTGATATTTCTTAACGTGGCTTGCTTTACACCTTCTGTGGTTGGATAAACCGCTGTTAAGGTGTCTTCAACGTCTACGTTTTGTTGCGGATCGACTTTTTTATATTCTGGATGAATGATCTCAGGGCCATTTCGTCCGCCTTTTATTTCACCAAAACACTTTAACCATACACCAGTTTCAAACTGTGCTTTTTGCGCTGCGCTGAAATTAAAAAATCGTAATGTGATGGTGCCGGTTGAGTCAGCCGCTTTGACCACTAACATGCGCTTGCGACCAAACTGTATCTGGCAAGAGGTAACTTGCGCTACTACGCTGACATGGGAGCCTACTAAAGTATCGGCAATCGGATAAATTCGAGAGCGATCTTCATAACGTAAAGGTAAATGAAACAGCGCATCTTCGATAGTTCGAATGCCGAGGTTTCTTAATTTTTCAGCGACTTTAGCACCAACGCCTTTGACGGTGGTGATAGGAACGGCTGAAAGAGAAGTAAGTGCCATTTTCGCCTCGATGGTTTAGTAGCGAGTCGCTAATTGCACTTGTCGCCATGTCCAATGGCATCACGAAATGCACTTGGATCATGTTCAAAGGTTTGGCCTGTATGGGTGAAATCAACGCGTCGTGATTTTTTGTCGGCAGGCAATTCGTGATATTTGTCTTTTAAATCTTGATACCACTGTTTAGATGCCATGATTTGGCCGTCTTCATCTAACGGCGGATAAGGCGTTTGGGTTCTTGCACACAGTTCAGCGTAAATTGGGTGACCGCCTTCAAATAACATTTGATGGCGAATTTTTGCATCAAGTTTAGGCTTGTCATACATGCCAGCTGCAATGCGCTGCCTTTGCGCTTCATACATAATTAATGCGCCAGCGACACTAACGTTGAGGGATTCCACCATACCGAACATGGGCACCACTACATGATGATCGGCAAGCTCAAGCGCTGTATCCGAAATACCGTCTCGTTCTTGACCCAACACCAAAGCAGTTGGCTTGGTATAATCGATGTCACGATAATCTACCGCTTTGTCAGATAAGTTAGTTGCCAGCACTTGCATGCCTTGCTGTTTGAATTGTGCGATGGCGGTTTCTGTATCTGGTTGTTCAGTCACTTTCACCCATTTTTGACTGCCTGATGCACGACCGCCCGATAACCAGCGACTTTCAGTGGTATAAATTGCGTGGATATTATGTATGCCAACTGCATCGGCCGTTCTAATAATGGCCGAGAGGTTGTGAGTTTTGTGAACTTGTTCCATGCATACGGTTAAATCTGGCTGGCGTTTATCCAGCAGAGCTGTTATGCGTTGGAAACGTTCAGGCGTCATGATTTAAACGTCGCTTAATTCTAACACACCGTCGATTTCAATTTGCACGCCTTTTGGTAAGGCGGCAACTTGAACTGCTGCCCTTGCTGGGAATGGTTCAGATACGTATTTAGCCATGATTTCATTCACAGCAGCGAATTGGCCTAGGTCGGTTAAGAATATGTTTAATTTAACCGCATTTGCTAGAGAGCCGCCGGCTTCTTCACATACAGCGCCAAGATTTTTGAAAACTTGTTCAGCTTGCTCGTTGAAGTCTTCAGAAATGATTTCCATCGTTTCTGGTACCAATGGAATTTGGCCCGACAAATAGACCGTCGTGCCTACTTTAATTGCTTGATTATATGTACCGATAGCAGCTGGTGCCTTGTCGGTTGAGATTACTACTCTAGTCATGTTGTACCTATTTATTCTTGTGTTATTTGAGAGTCACTTATTTTCGACTAATACGTTGAACGTCTGGCATGGTTCTCAGCTTTTTGATCACTCTTGCGAGGTGAATACGATCTTTAACTGTTACATCTGCCGTGACTACGTATAAGTTGGACTCTTTTTCTTCTGTATTAAGGTGTTCCACATTTGAATTTGCTAATGAAATCAAATGCGTAACTTTTGCCAAAGCACCTTGGTGGTTTATTAATTCTATTTTCACCGTGGCCGTATATTCACGTTCAACAGTGGTATCCCAACGCACTTTGAAATATCTGGCAGGATCTTTTTCCCAATTTCGACAGTTTGGGCAGTCCTCGCGGTGTATGGTTAATCCTTTCCCTTGAGAAATATGCGCCACAATATCGTCTCCAAGAATTGGAGTACAACATTTGGCGTAATGCACTAACATACCAGCAGCGCCAGCGATAGGAGTGTACTTAATCGCATCTTCCGCTGATAAATCGTCGTTCAACAATCTATTACGTACTGTGATACCAAGCAGATTACCTAAACCTATTTCGCGATATAAATGTTCAATGCTTTCAATATGTAATTCATTAAGAACTTTGCTTAAGTGTTCTTGCGAAACGTTGTCGATGGAATCTTCACCCAGCGCAGAATTCAATAGGCGCTTACCTAGCGCTTCAGCTTCATTAGCTCGCTGGTGTTTGAGGTAATTGCGAATACCTAATCGAGCTTTGGCAGTGACCACAAAGTTTAGCCAACTTGCGTTCGGTTTGACCTTCGGCGATGTCATAATTTCCACCGTTTGCCCTGAGGTCAAAGGTTTGCTTAGCGGATGTGGTTTTCTATCAACTCTAGCGCCAATACATGTATTTCCCACATCCGTATGTACTGTATAAGCAAAGTCGACTGGCGTCGCGCCCATAGGCAATTCGTGAATGTTACCATCTGGCGTAAACACGTAAATTTCCTCTGGGAACATATCGGTTTTTACGTTTTCGATAAATT
>JABXID010000021.1 GCA_013373245.1 Gammaproteobacteria bacterium | reverse complement strand
TGATTTGACGCGACTTCCAACTTGTTTTTATGTGTTCCCGTTGGAAGAGGCGCGCATTTTAGAGAAGAATTAAAATAGCGCAACCCTTTATTTGCGTTTTTTTAACAAAAACCGTTTGAGTGATTAATAGTTGAACAATCAGCTCAAAAAGAATGCGAAACGTTACTGTTTTTCTCTTACTTTCACCTCTATAAAAGAAAAAACGATAACAGCTCAATTGTCTGTTATCGTTTTTTAAGTGCTCTGCGTGATATTTTTGTTAAAAACGCAGTATCAATAATAAGTATAAATGGTGATACATAAAATCATTGAGGTTAATACTGGCCAATACCAATCAATCGACAAAACTTTAAATTTGTTCTTTCGGTCCATGTCATCTTTAGATAAATAAAATTGTTGGGACAGATATAAAAATAAAGATGCCACAATATATAATAAGAAATAGAACATCTCTAAATATATCACCTCATCAATCTGTAAGTGCTCTCGAATACTGTAATGCGCTAGTAAGATAGTAAAAATTACTGCAGTCATATTATTGCGAAGATCATCATAAGCTGTATAAGGCATACTTACGATACAGGCATACAATAAACAAATCATAACTAAAACTGGCAATAACGCCGTAGCAAACGGGCTAATAAATTCACGCTCTAAATGAACTGTATAAGTTAACACTGGCTCATTAATAGCTCGCTGGTTCTCAACGCCAAAACTTGTCTTGTTGTGTTTATAGATATAATTAAAGTAACTTTGATTTAATTCCCACTCTTCAAGTACAACATTATCTAACAGTGCAGGGTTAGCCTTTTCCCCAACTTCTCATACGATTCTAAGTCAGGGATCAACATTACATTTTCCCCTACTTCGCCATGTTCGATTTGCAAATGGATGTTTTTATTGTCGAATGGATACTTGCCATAATCAAAGTGGTGACGGAGCACAACATCAAACTCATAACCAACAACCAGATTTTGACTGTCGTCCTGTTTCTTATAAATCTCTCTGATGTTTTCTTTTATTGCTAAAGGAAAATTAACTCCTACATCAGCCAATGCCAAATCCTGCTTTTTAAACTTCTGCCATACATTACCGGTTAAATGCACATTATGCGCATTCACGAACTCTATTGAGTTGATGAATAAACCTGTCGATACAAACACTGGCGTTTTGCTTCGAATTTGGTCAGACAACTGATTATAGTTATCGACAAATGCAGCACGCTGAGCAAAATTACTGATACTCATGCCATCGCCTTTGATATCTGCTGAATAATTTCGAGCGATAACAATAATTAGTAATGCTGTTGTGAATAATACAACGGATAAACTCATGTTTCGTTTGCTGACTGTACCCGTTGCACTGTCATTGAGTATTAATAACAAAACAACCAAGGCGGCCGATAGCCAGCCGATTGCTTGAATATAGCCTTGGCGCAGTGGAGTTTTATCCACTTCGAACATATCGGAAGACATTCTTGTGATCAAAGTCCAGCCGGTATCTGGTATGCGAACACAAGCGGCATAGTGTTCATCATTGGTCATTACCTCACCGTTAAAAAACGCATACTGTAAATCAGTGGTAAAACACGACTCTATCTTTTTAGTAAAACTAAATTCTTCAAACTTGGATAACTCCTCATACGATTTATTTTCTTGCACGAATGAGAATATTGGATGTGATATTAGACGCTTTTGCTCCGAAAAGATCATTCCATAACCACCTAAACCAAGATCTAGCTGCTTTAGCGAACTGGTTAAAAACTCTAGTGAAATATCAGAAGGAATTACTCCACTGAACGTTTCTCCTTTTTCACGGTCAGCGCGACTTAGGAATGGCACGGAATAAGTCGTCATTAATACGTCGTTTTCGCGTTCATTATATGGTTCAGTCCAAATCGCACCTTCTGTTTTTGGTCTATTGAACCAATTAAACTCTGAAAAAGGTTTATCGTAATCTACCAAGTTGTATTCTTTTAGTTCACCGCTAAAACGCTCCATATAGGGTGCGTAATAACGTGTATATCGATCGTAAGCATAAGGTTTGAAGGCAACGCTAAGGGAAAAGATATTTTCGTTACCTTGCAGTTCATCTTTAATATCTCGTTTTATACTTCGTAAATTAGGGTCTTTTTCAACTTGCTTTTTAAACTGTTCAACCGACTGTTTTACCAATATTAGTTTTTCACGAATTTCTGCTGCAGCATTTACCGACTGCATTTTAACTTTTTGTCGGACCTCTACCTGAAACTTATTATTTTGCTGCCACAACCTGTATAAAGTCGCAGTAAAAAATAACAAACAAACAGCTATTAAAATGCAGCCGATTTTGTTGCTAACCGTTTTAGCCATAGACTCTTTGGTTTTAGTAAGAGAAGGAGGGGTCACGTCCATTTTCCATATGAGAGACTGAAAAAATGAAAAGGCTATACGAATATATCAGCCGGTCAACTGCGAGTTCATTAACCTCACGATTTTCTCACTTTTAATACGCTAAAACGCCCAATAGTCACAAAAGTTTTGTTTATTTGTTGGGGTTTGTAGAAAACTATTGTTCAATAGACGCAATTCAGTTCAAACTTAAAAACTAACTATGACGGAATCATTTAAAATCAAACACCTTGAGCCAACTGAATACCAAGCGGTTTGCACTCTGGGTAACTGGGTACATGGCGAAGGATATTTATCCAAACAGACGCTACATGAGATGCATAAAAAGTCTTTATACAAGGATCTCAATGCCAGTTACGTCATGTACGATGGCGATGTTTTAATTGGTTTTCGGATAAGTTATGCCCCAGGTTGTTGGCCATTAGATAAATGGTGCACCCCCAACCTTTGGGGCGTTGACCAGTCTGAGGTCGCTTATTTTAAGTGCAATACTATTCACCCAGATTATCAAGGCCGAGGTTTAGGCGGACAATTATTAAAACAGTCAATAACAACATTAAAAAGTATGGGGGCAAAAGCAGGATTGAGTCACATTTGGATGCAAAGTCCGGGAAATGCATCTTTTAAATATTTCACTAAAGCCGGCGGTAAACTCATTAAAACCCACGCTAGACGATGGTACCACGACGACTCATTGCCAGATTATATTTGCATTCTGTGTGGTGAAGATTGTTATTGTGATGCATCAGAAATGTTGCTGCAGTTCTAATATGTTTGATCCTTTATTAAGTCGCGAAATAAAAAGTGGCCAAAATCATAATGCATACTGGCTAAATACCACTGATATTCTGTCGTTTCCGACCATAGAAAACTCAGCTCAATTTGACGTTGTCATCGTAGGTGGTGGTTACACTGGACTTTCTTGCGCCATTCACCTGGCAAAGCAAGGCGTTAAAAATATTGCCGTGCTAGAGTCCAATCATATTGGATTTGGTTGCAGCGGGCGTAATGCCGGTTTTGTTTTACCAGGATCAGGTAGATTAGGCTACGGCGAATTAGTTAAACGATTTGGTAAGCAAGGAGCGCTATCCCTTCATCAGGACTATTTAGCTGGCATAGACCTGTTGCAGGAACTGTCGTCAGCCGCAGGCAGTGACATCGAGCGCACTGAAAGTGGTTACTTAAAACTCGCCCACTCTGCTAAATGGTTCGACAAATTAAAAACCTCAGCAGATTATTTACAAAAAGAATTCGATTACGATGTCGAAATCATCGAGCAATCCAATTTTTGCCAACATTACGTTGACCATAAAAAGGTCTTTGGCGCGATTCGTTATAGCAACGGTTTCGGGTTAAACCCGCTTAAGTTAGTCAATGGTTATGCCAACTATGCAAAGTCCCTTGGTGTTGCAATCTTTCAAAATGCGTCGGTGACCGATATTAATTATGGTAATGATCCTGCGGTCACTTGCAACGGGCATAAAATTTCTGCAGATAAGATCGTAATGGCAACCAATGGCTATACACCACAGAAAATGCCGTCGCCGCTACAAAATAAAATTTTACCGGTATTGACCAGCGTTATAGTGACCGAACCGTTGACCAAAGAGCAGCTTGCAAATAGTAACTTCCGATCACAGCAAGTAATGATGGACACTAGAGAGTTGAAATATTATTACCGTCTGTTGCCAGACAAGCGAGTGCTATTTGGCGGAAGAAGCGCAATTACTGGAAAACAATCGACACATCCTAAATATAAAATGCGTTTATTGACGGAATTGCAGCAAAGTTTTCCGGCATTGGCCTCAGTAAATATTAGTTGTGATTGGACAGGCTGGATTTCAGTCGCTTTAGATCAGATGCCACACATTTATCACGATAATAACGTTTATTACTCAACTGGTTACTGTGGTGGTGGAGTTTCATTTACTTCAATTGCGGGAAAAAAACTGGCAGACTTAGTCGTGGGAAAAAGCATAGAGACACCGCTAGCGACAGCACTCCCAAACTTTCCTTTCCCTGCGTTTAGACGTTTGGGACAAACAGCGTTTTATCAATGGGGAAGACTTAAAGACAGCTTTACCTAGGGTGTATCATTTTACACTCTAGGCAGCCACAAAGCGGCTATAACTTGTCATAGCCGCGTTACGCGCAGAGTAACTCTTTACAACACTTTGCTACTCACCAACTTCTTACTTTTGTTGGATTTCCAACTTCTCAAATATCATATCTCTGAAATTGTGATTACACTTTTCATCAACTGAGAATGGTTTGATGGTTGCACGTAATACCTTGTTTGCACCATCTAATTGGAACTGAATAAAGGCATCGCTCGCTGCATTTTTATTGTCCCACCGAATAACAAACGTATTATCCTGCCATGGCTCCAATTTTGCTTTTAAGTTAGACATTTTGGCCATAGACAAACGCAGAGTATTTTCTTTCATCTCGATATTCATGTCGCCAAACCAGATATCTTGATAATTCCCAGCATAACTCGTTAAAGGCAAAGAAACCTTATTGCTGCCTATAGGTGCTTGATAATTTTCTAGGTACTTTTGCTCTGCTTCGTCTAATTTGGTTTCAAAGTGCTCGACCCAATCAATATCTGAATCCGTTAAATAATGTTTTATTACCGTTTGCATCACCGAGCTTCGAGCAGCGTAATTGGAACCGTTATTTAAAATTGCCACACCCAAGTGAATTTCAGGGATAAACAAAACATAAGCTTGCATGCCTGATAACGTGCCTGTGTGAGAAATGACTTCATAACCTGCAATATCCGCTTTTCGCCAGCCTAAAGCGTACGTTTTGAAGTGACTACCATTACGTTCTTTCTCAGACTTATAAAGAGGCAATAATCGATGTGAACGTAACAACATATCAATTAACTCTGGCTTCAGAATTGCGCGCGAATTTATCGTTTGGCCAATCGAGTCTTCTTGGTTAACATCTGCGCTTACAGTTTGTTCTTCTGATTCCGAAGCATCAGTTGTTTCGCTTGTTTTAGTCATTTCTAACCAAAACTTCAACCAGCTCTCCATGCCATTAGCATTACAGACCATGCCGCCAGCAGCAGATGAAACCGTCTCAGATCCTAAAATGCCGTTTCTAGGTATTGGGTATACTTCACCTTCACGTTCGCCATATGGATGGGCAATATTTTTCATCGCTGCAGCGCCCATTTCACCAGCAAAACAATCAATTCCTAGAGGTTGTAATATTTCATCTTCAACCACAGTGCTCCAAGGTTTCTCACGATATTTAGCAACAATTTCACCTGCGACGATATACATTAAATTGTTATATGCGTAGGTACTACGAAAACTGTATTCAGGAGTTAGATATTTTAAATTTTGAATAATTTGTTGTCGGCTAAAACCACTTGGCTCTGGCCATAACATGGCGTCTCCGGCGCCGCTGACTAATCCGGCATGATGAATAAACAAATCCAAAATTGTAAACTCGCCGGTCGACCAGTGATCTTTTAAGCGAAACTCAGGTAGATGATCTACTACTTTGTCCTGCCAACTTAAGATGCCATCTTGAACAAGCAAAGCCATCGATAGAGCGGTGAAAGCTTTGGTAGTCGACGCTATTCTGAAATAAGTTTCAGTATCTACAAGCGTTTGCTGCTCGATACTCGCCATCCCAAAGCCTTTTTTCAATATCGTTATGCCATCTTTAATAACCACAACTGACATACCAGGCGTGTAAAAACGTTGTAAACTCTGTTCAATAGTCTGTTCTAAGGACTCAATATCTAACGAAGGCTTTTCAATTGCGTTTGCCCGTCCTGTAATCAATAACGCACATAACGCTGTCAACCGAACAAAATCCTTATTTACGTTGAAAAAGCCTTTCATTTTTACCCCTTAGCTGTTCACTTAATTATTACTCAAGTGAAGGATACTCGAATATTTTATTCCAAAAATCAACCAATATTTATTCCTTGCACAAAAAAGCCTTCGCGAGGAAGGCTTTACCGTATGACACCTAATTGTTTGTTTCACTATGGCGATAACATTAATAAAGTAGCGCGTACAACTTACGGCGGTACTGACCTGCTAGTGCGTCACCATCAGGCAAGTTTGCAATGATATCGAGGTAAACCTTCTTAGCATCGCCAAACGCCAAATCAACTTTTAAAATATCAAATAATAATTGCAAAGCTTCCTCATTGCGATTGGCTTGACTTAACGCAACGGCTAAATCAAATTTAACGTCAAAAGCATCAGGGGTCTGTGCGAGAGCGGTTTGCAACGCTTGTATTTCTGGTGTTTCTGACGCTTGTTTTGCCAAATCGAGTTTCGACAAAACTTGCTTATAGGCCGCGTCTTGGTCCACCATAGTAATAGTGCTTAATAAGTCTTCCGCTTGTTCAAGTTTACCTAACTCAATTGCAACGTTTGCCAACATTAACTTATAGGTTTTATTATCCGGCTCGGCATCAAAAGCGTTTTGCAATAACGGATAAGCCGCGGCAAAGTCTTTTTGTTCCGCTAGTGCAACACCTTGCGCAAACCATTCATCTTGAGGTTTAGGTAAATGTTTTTGCAATAATTCTCGAATTTCAGACTCAGGTTGAACACCGGCAAAACCATCCACCGGTTGACCATCTTTTAACAGCGCTACCGTCGGTAAATTCCGCACACCAAATTGTCCAGCAATTTGTTGTTGTTCATCACAGTTGACTTTGGCTAGTATTATTTGTTCGCTAAATTCATGCGCCAGCTTTTCCAAAATAGGCATCAGCTGTTTACAAGGTTCACACCAGTCAGCCCAAAAATCTGCCACCACCAATCGGTCCTTTGAAGCCTCGATTAACACTTGTTGAGCATTTTCTAGCGTAATATCTACAATATTGTTCACTTATTTTCCCGTTGATGTTTATTGATGAAACCAATACTTTGTGGATCTTAAAGGAAATACAATCAGGATAAAAACTTATTTTTCCATCTTCTAAAAAAGCATCTATATTTAATGGTAACTAAAGAGTTGTTGATTTAGAACGATATAAATTGGGTTTTTATTTTGTTTTGAGGGAATTATGTTTGGAAACTGGGGCAATAACGAAACACAACAAAAACGTGTATCTCCGGACTATAAAAGTAAATACGAAGCGCTAAGCAATCAGTTTGATGCATTAAGTAAGTCGAGCGCTATTATTGAGTTTAAGCCTGACTCAACCATAATAACTGCCAATGAAAACTTCTTAAACACAATGGGTTACCATCTCGATGAAATTGTTGGTAAACAACACAAAATATTTTGTAGTAGTGATTTTGTCAATAGCAGTGACTACGACAATTTATGGACTCAACTTAGACAAGGCAATTTTTATTCAGGTGAAGTAGAGCGAGTGACTAAAGCCAATGAGATTGTTTGGCTCGAAGCCAGTTACAATCCAGTATTCGATAACTCAGGTAAGTTAGTTAAAATCTTGAAGTTAGCATCTGATATCACAGAAAGAACAAATAAAGCGCAAGAACAAGCCAGTATTATGCAAGCCATGTCACGCTCTGCCGCGTTAATCGAATTTAATACAGACTCCACCATAACAGACGCCAACGAAAATTTCCTAAACTTAACTGGCTATACGCTAGAGCAAATTAAAGGGAAAAAACATGCAATATTTTGTGAACCTGAATTAGTAAATTCCACGGAATATAAAAACATGTGGGCGTCATTAAATAGAGGCGAAATAGTCTCAGGGCAATTCAAGCGAATTGACAGCTCGGGCAGAACGCTTTGGTTAGAAGCCAGTTACAACCCTATTTTTAATATCAAAGGTAAACTTTCAACAATAGTAAAATTTGCTACTGACATTACCGAGAGAGTTGAATCCGCAAATCAAGCACGAGAAATAGCGTATTCTACTTCGTTGCAAGCCGATCAGGCAGCACGAGAGGGAAGCGAGATTGTAGAGCAAACGATCAACATTATGACCAATTTGTCAAAAGACATTACACAAGCGTCTGAGCATCTAGATGCTCTAAACAAACAATCAGACCAAATCAACAATATCGTCGCAACCATTAGCTCAATTGCTGAACAAACCAACCTATTGGCGTTGAATGCGGCCATTGAAGCTGCGCGAGCCGGTGAGCAAGGACGTGGGTTTGCCGTGGTCGCTGACGAGGTGAGAAGTCTAGCGGGTCGCACAAGCTCCTCCACAACGGAAATTAACGACGTGGTAAAACACAATTTAGCGCTATCTCAACAAGCCACTGGCACCATGGAGTCCAGTATATCTCAGGTTGAAGCTGGAGCCGAATTGGTTGAAAAACTAAGCGCAAGCATTAGTGAAATTAATGCGGGCATTACACAAATCGTTGATAGTATCGACCAACTCAATAGAGTTAATTAACAAACTACATTCATAAAAAAACCGCTTCATACGAAGCGGTTTTTATTATCAATAACAGTCAAGTTGATAACTCTAGTTAGATATATTCAACTTCAACGATTTCAAACTCCACTTTACCAGCTGGTGTTTGAATGTTGACGATATCATCAACATTTTTACCTATCAGACCACGAGCTATCGGCGAACCAATAGATATTTTTCCAGCTTTTATATCAGCTTCATCTTCACCAACAATGTGGTAACGAGTTTCTTCGTCAGTTTCACAATTCAAGATGGTTACAGTCACACCAAAAATCACCTTACCAGTATTTGGCATTTTGGTGACATCTATGATTTGTACGTTCGACAATTTCGCTTCAATTTCTTGAATACGACCTTCACAGAAGCCTTGCTGCTCACGTGCTGCATGGTATTCCGCGTTTTCTTTTAAATCGCCATGTTCACGCGCTGATGCAATATCAGCAACGATTTTTGGACGCTCAACCGTTTTTAAGTGATTTAACTCTTCGCGCAGGGCTTCCGCGCCCTGCACTGTCATTGGAACCTGAGTGCTCATAATTATTGAATTCTCGTATGTAAATCTTGAATAGAAGATACACTACCACGATCATCTGCGCTATTCGCTAAACAAGTAGCAAATGCAGCATTTAATGTTGTGGTGTAATTCGCTTTATGCTGTAAAGCACCACGGCGAAGAACTTTAGAGTCTTCAATTGCTTGACGACCTTCTACCGTGTTAACTATATAAGAATATTCGCCATTTTTAATTCTATCAAGAATATGTGGACGACCTTCAAATACTTTATTCACTTTACGACATTCAACGCCAGCTTCTTCAAGTACTTTTTGACATCCGCGTGTCGCGTCAATTTCAAAACCAGACTCAATTAACTTCTTAGCTAATTCAACCATACGTTCTTTATCGGCATCACGCACCGATAATAACGCGCGTCCGCCACGAGGTAATTCAAGACCAGCACCTAATTCAGCCTTAGCATACGCTTCTTCAAACGTGTCACCTACGCCCATAACTTCACCAGTTGAACGCATTTCAGGGCCTAAGATAGGGTCAACACCCATGAACTTGTTAAATGGCATAACCACTTCTTTCACTGAGAAATACGGTGGAATAACTTCTTCGGTAATACCTTGCTCTGCCAAACTCTTACCAGCCATGACTTTCGCTGCTGCTTTTGCAAGAGGTACGGCCGTTGCTTTTGAAACAAACGGAACGGTACGAGCCGCACGTGGGTTCACTTCTATTAAATAAACCTTGCCATTTTTAACCGCAAACTGGGTATTCATCAAACCTACAACACCAAGCTCTAACGCCATATCACGAACTTGTTTACGCATTACGTCTTGGATTTCTTTACCTAGTGAGTAAGCAGGTAATGAACATGCAGAGTCACCAGAGTGAACACCGGCTTGTTCGATGTGTTCCATAATTCCGCCAATAACAACATCTTTACCGTCACAAATTGCGTCTACGTCTACTTCAATGGCATTGTCCAAGAAGTGATCAAGCAATACTGGCGCTTCGTTTGATACCGATACAGCGTCCGTCATATAACGACGTAAGTCTGCTTCGTCATATACGATTTCCATCGCACGCCCACCAAGTACGTACGAAGGACGTACAACCAGTGGGAAGCCAATTTCTGCACTCTTAGCAACTGCTTGCTCAAGTGACGTCACTGTAGCATTTTGAGGTTGTAATAAGTTCAAACGCTCAACCATTTGTTGGAAACGTTCACGGTCTTCTGCACGGTCGATGGCATCTGGCGAAGTACCAATGATTGGCACGCCATTCGCTTCAAGTGCACGCGCTAACTTTAGCGGTGTTTGACCGCCGTATTGAACGATTACGCCTTTTGGCTTTTCAACACGTACGATTTCTAATACGTCTTCTAGTGTAATTGGTTCGAAGTATAAACGGTCAGACGTGTCGTAGTCGGTAGATACTGTCTCTGGATTACAGTTAACCATGATGGTTTCATAACCATCTTCACGAAGCGCAAGAGACGCATGAACACAGCAGTAATCAAACTCAATACCTTGACCGATACGGTTTGGGCCGCCACCGATAACCATGATTTTTTCTTTATCTGACGGCTCGGCTTCACACTCTTC
>JABXID010000113.1 GCA_013373245.1 Gammaproteobacteria bacterium | reverse complement strand
GGTTCAACACCACCAGAACCACAGAATACACCGATACCACCGTCAAGAACTTTAAGAGAACGATATACTTCAACTGTGAAGTCAACGTGTCCAGGAGTATCGATTACGTTTAAACGGTGTTTTTTCCATTCACAAGTAACCGCAGCAGACTGGATAGTAATACCACGCTCAGCTTCTTGTTCCATGAAGTCAGTTGTTGACTCACCGTCATGTACTTCACCAGTTTTATGAATTTTACCAGTTAGTTTCAAAATACGCTCTGTTGTCGTTGTTTTACCAGCGTCAACGTGAGCGAAAATACCTATATTTCTATATTTAGATAAGTCAGCCATTGTCTACTCTATCGTCTCAATAAATTGGTTGGTTAAAAAAAGCCGCGGGATTCTATCATTAAATGATCAAAACAGCACTCATTTAATAAAAAATAAGCAAAAAAGTTTGCAGGAACGCTTTTGAAATTAGCAAAGGTTGGGGGAAAACAAACCACAGCCCAAATTACTTCTTTATACTTGGGCTGTGTTTAGTGATTTAGTACGCTGCCAATACTGCAGGTTTTAAGGCTTTTAATAATTGTTTGTTAAATGATTTTTTGTTCGGTGCTTCACTTGATGCTGCACACAACGGTCTAAAGTCACTCTCACTAGCAGTGTGTTTAGTGATTGTGATCACTTCTGACAACTCCTCTATCATATCGTCCTGATCAAAACTCTCAGCCATTTCATCAAAGCTAAAGCTTGGATGATTGTAATCCTTTTTGATTGAACGCCATTCGCCATTGGCTGCTCGCTCATAGGTGGCACTTGAAGTTTCAGAGTACACTTGGCCGCTGCTACGAATCGTTGTCGAAAAAGAAAACGACAATTGGTTTTCAACGGAAATGTCTGTCAAAAAGCTAAATTCCATTGAGTCATCACTGTCTGGAATGGCAATATCACCAAGCATTTCGAGTTTGAGAAGTGAAAAGCTCAATTCATCCTCAACTAACTCTGCATTTAGATACACGTTAATCTCACTCGAGCCAAATAAGAAAATATCTTCATCATCTGAGTCATCAAGACCTAAGTTCATGGTTACTCGCAATTCACCATCCCCTAAAAACTCACTTGAGCCGTTGTCTCCGAAAAAACCATAACTCTTTTCGTAACAGGCCTGACTATTATCGTACTCATCGCCTAAAAAGTCGTAATTTATGATTTGACCACTTTCAGTGATCACCACATAAAATTCATCTTTGCCGAACTCAGGATCATTACTGCTAGCATTCCACACACCCGCAACATCGGCAGCGGAGTTAACAGAAGCAACCTTAGATTCATCCTCTAAATCGCTTGAGCAAGCGAACAATAGTGTGGGCAACGTAAGTGAGAGGAGAGTTTTTTTGATCACAATGAACATCCTTATTTTTGCAATTTTTTTCGTATTTCAGCTAGAAAGTACGGTGTATCTATAACTATAGAGCATTAATAACCCAACTTACACAAAGTACTAATAACCAAATTACTATAAATTATTCACAAAAATAAATGCGGCGAATGGAATCAGCATGACAGCAAACGCTTTTTTTAATATCGGCTGCGGTACATGTTTAGACAATACTAAACCACCTGATACCCCCACCACGGCACATGCGGTAATTAGTAACACCAGCGGCCAATGAAACACTAAATCTTGAGTGCTAAATTGCTCTTGGTATTTCAGTAACGCCGCAACACTTTGCATCACTATGATGACGAGACTAGTTGCAACCGCTTTATTGATTTCCAAACCGGCAAATAAAATCAACGCTGGCACAATCAAAAAACCGCCGCCTACTCCGACAAAACCGGCTACAGCGCCGACTACTAAGCCAGATAATAGAAGTTTAACAAATAAGGCATTAGAGACTTGCAATGGCGCTTCACAGCTTTGTTTTGGTTTGAGCATAAAGCCAGCAGCTAAAATCATAACGACTGCAAACACTAACATTTGGCTTTGACCACTGACAAATTGCGCAGCATACGCGCCTAAATACGCAGTGAACATGCTTGGTATGCCAAAAGCCAACGTTTCTTTTAACGACACATTTCGATTAATAAAGTGACTAATACTAGCCACTAACGCTACCGTACCGACAATAAACAACGATTCGATAATGGCTAACTTTTCCGGCTCTTTTGCCAAATACACTAATAAAGGCACCGTTAAAATACTGCCACCAGCGCCTAAAAGCCCTAAACTCAATCCGACCAACGCTGCACCAAACCAAACATAAATATCAATCATAACGACCAGCTTTTATCTGTAAGGGGATTTTCAAATAATGCGTTTGATTACTCTCGGGTTCAGGCAAGTGACCTGCTTGAATATTTACCTGAATAGAGGGTAATAACAGTTTAGGCACGTCCAGTCCCGCATCTCGCGTATTACGAAATTCGACAAACTCTTGTTCTGTCGTTCCGAGTTTCACATGAACGTTTTGGTGTTTTTGTTCGCCCACAGTAGTTTGCCATTGATATACATCGCGATTTGGCGCTTTGTAATCGTGACCGACAAACACACGAGTTTCATCTGGTAACGCTAGAATCTTTTGGATGGACTGAAATAACTGCTCGGCACTGCCACTGGGAAAGTCGGTACGTGCGGTACCGAAATCTGGCATAAATAAAGTATCGCCAACAAATATCGCATCACCAACGCAATAACAAACACATGCAGGGGTATGCCCCGGCGTATGCATCACCGAAATATTCGTTTCGCCTAAGACAATTCTGTCGCCTTCTGCAAATAGATGATCAAATTGGCTACCATCACTTGCCACCTCGTCACCGAAATTATAAATGCCTTTAAATACGCGTTGCACTTCTTGAATATGCTCTCCAATGCCAATTTGGCCACCACGATGCTGTTTGATGTATTGGGAGGCACTTAGGTGATCAGCATGAGCATGGGTTTCTAAAATCCACTTTAACTCTAGGTTGTGCTGATCTAAATACTCAATTACTCGGTCGGCATTGTGATGGGAAATGTTGCCGGAAGGCGCGGAAAAATCGAGCACAGGGTCAATAACAGCACAGTGTTTTGTGGCAATGTCAGACACCACATAAGTCACTGTGTTTGTAATTTCATCAAAAAACGAATGAATATCAAAAGAACTCATAACGAATTACCCTTTGCTGCCAATTAGTATATTAGTTATATCTTATATTAATTGGTAATTACAATTACTTTTTCTGGTAAGTCAGTAAAAACTTGCTTTATCGGCATTCTTCTGAATAATAGCCATCTAGACATCCATGTTCACTTTGCAATTTATAACAAGCAAAATATTGTGGATATGAAATAATACAGAGATACGGCGTTTGGGAATGTGGTGAGTTAACGATTTACGTCAGCGATTCCACAACTGTACCCGCAACTGTGATCAGAGCAGCGTTTCAAACCACTGGTGATTAACAACTCACTGGGAAGGGAAACGTCCTTATTTTTGCAATGACAAAGCAAAAATATAAGAGCTGAAAGTCAGGATACCAACGCCTTATTTACATGTGCTCAGCACAACAACCTAACCGAGCGGGAACACTCGATAAGGGCTCTCAATCAGCAAATAAATATCGCTGATGGCCTATCGTATTCCCACTTAAAGATAAGAGAGCTTTTAAGTGTCAGCGACCAATCAACATAATGCATTGCCCTTATTAAGTTGCAATAACTTAAGCTGGTCTATTGACGATAAAGTCATCTTAGACAATATCAATGTGCAGGTTAAAAAAGGTCAATTTATTGGTGTTATTGGCCCGAATGGCGCTGGAAAGTCCAGTTTACTTCGATGTTTATATCGCTTTATAAAACCAAGCAAAGGTGAGGTTACCTATCAACATCACGATATCTGGCAACTAACAGCGAAAGAATACGCCCAACAAGTCGCTGTAGTATTGCAACATACGCCACAACAATTTCAATTGTCAGTCTACGATGTAGTAAGCCAAGGACTCATTCCTCACCAGATCAATTTCAAGCAAACATTCAGCGAACTTTTTGCTGGCATTTCACACAAGACTCAACAACAGATCTGTACTGCACTAGCCCAAGTTGGCTTAACTCATAAATCTGAAATGCCATTTGAGCAGCTATCAGGCGGTGAAAAGCAACGTGCAATGATAGCCAAAGCCATAGTGCAAAAATCTGAAGTGTTGATCATGGACGAGCCCACCAGCCACTTGGACGTTAAATACCAAATTCAAATTATGGAATTGGCAAAGTCTTTGGGTACCACAACCGTAGTTTCATTTCATGACTTAAACCTAGCCAGTGCCTTATGTGATGAAATTTGGGTGTTAAAAGATGGTAAGTTAGTTAGCTCAGGAACGCCCGATCTAGTGATCACTGAGCCTATGTTATCTGAGGTATTTGACGTCTGTACACACGTCAAACCACACCCTCAGCATCAAAGGCCACAAGTAACTTACTTTTATGGTTACTCGTCACAAACAAATATTATCGATAGTGAACAAGGAGTATCCGATGCGAAATAACCTTGTTGCGGGCTCAATCTTGTTAATTTTGACTTTGTTTAGTTTCTTAATTGCACTTAGCAGTGGCGCCGTTCACATTCCGCTTTCCGATGTATTAAATTTGCTTAGTGCTAGTAATAGCGACGTTGAACAATTGACCCGAAATATTATTGTAGAGCTGCGTTTTCCTCGCAGTTTGCTGGCGATTTTTGCAGGTGCAGGTTTAGCGCTTGCAGGTGCCAATTTACAAATGATCACCCGCAACCCATTAGCCGATCCATACTTGTTTGGCATTTCTTCCGGCGCATCATTTGGCGTGGTGCTCGCGATGACGATAGTGGGCAGTACGTTTGCATTTATTTTACCGCTAGCCGCGTTTGCTGGCTGTTTAGTCGCAGTAACATTATTACTCTTGATAGCCGGTTTAAATCGCAGTCAACAAGTTGAGTCTATGTTATTGGCCGGTGTCGCTCTGTCTTTTTTGTTCAGCGCATTCACCAGTTTAATGCTGTATTGGAGCGATCCACAGGCGGTCACCGCGATATTATTTTGGACGCTTGGCAGCTTCGCTCGCGCAGATTGGCAAAATATCTGGCTCCCCATTGTTATGGTCATTGTTTGTTTGAGCTGTATGTTGATTTACCACCGCCACTTAACAGCGCTATTGTTGGGCGACGAAAGCGCCAAAACCTTAGGAATAAACGTTAAAAAGCTACGAATCAGCATGTTAGTGATCAGCTCTCTGTTAACCGCAAGCATAGTAGCTATCTGCGGCGGCATTGGCTTTGTTGGTTTGATGATCCCACATATCGTTCGATTTTTTATTGGCCAAGGTAAACGTGCAAATTTAATAGTCACCGGCTTAGTAGGTGGCATATTTATGTTGTGGGTGGATTTGCTCTCCCGAACACTATTAGACAACCAAGAGTTACCTATTGGTATCATTACTTCCGCCATTGGCAGCGTCTTTTTCTTAGCTTTGCTTTATCTTCGCAAGTCACGTTATTAGGGAATAACTTGAATGAAAGTATTAATGGTGCAAGGCACAACGTCAGACGCTGGTAAAAGCACTTTGGTCGCTGGATTATGTCGCGTGTTTTCCAATTTAAATGTCGAGGTTGCCCCTTTTAAACCGCAAAATATGGCACTCAATAGTGCGGTAACCGACGATGGTGGTGAAATCGGTCGAGCCCAAGCACTACAAGCAATTGCGGCAAGGCTGCCACTAAGCGTCGACTTCAATCCAATTTTACTCAAACCCAATTCTGACACGGGCGCGCAAGTGATTCTGCATGGCAAAGCAATCTCTAACATGGAGGCTGATAGCTATCACGATTACAAGAAAGTCGCTATGGACGCTGTGTTGCAGTCCCATCAGCGTCTGTCGGAAAAATATCAGTTGCTTCTGGTTGAAGGCGCAGGCAGTCCGGCGGAAATTAATTTACGAGAAAACGATATTGCTAACATGGGCTACGCAGAAGCAGTTGATTGCCCTGTGATCATCATTGCCGACATCGATAAAGGCGGTGTATTTGCCCATTTAGTCGGTACATTAGCGTTGTTGAGCGAATCTGAACAGAAACGTGTTAAAGGGTTTGTCATCAATCGTTTTCGTGGCGATATTAGCTTATTACAGTCAGGTTTGGACTGGCTAGAGCAAGAAACAGGGAAACCGGTATTAGGTGTTTTACCTTATCTACACGATTTAGCACTTGATGCCGAAGATGCCATCAATATAGACAATGTAATAGGTCAACAAGCTGCAAAAGTTAAAATCTGTGTTCTAGTCTTGCCACACATTAGCAATCATACTGACTTTGATGCGCTAAGGTTAAATCCAGATATAGACCTAGAGTACGTAAGAATATTCGACCAATTACCGCCCTGCGACCTATTAATCCTGCCGGGCAGTAAAAATGTGATAGGCGATTTAACGTTAATTCGTGAGCAAGGTTGGCAACAAACCATTCAGCGCCATTTACGATATGGCGGCAAGTTATTAGGCATTTGTGGTGGTTATCAAATGTTAGGTCAACAAATTCATGATCCTCATCAAACTGAATCAAACACGCCAATGATTGATGGATTGAACCTAGCAGATTTCTCCACCGAACTTACCCAAACAAAACAGCTGACACAAACTGAAGCCATCAGTTGCTTTAACCAAAACACCATTAAGTTTCAGGGTTATGAAATCCATTGTGGAGTCAGTGCAGGTAAAGCATTAGAAAACCCAGCATTTCAAATTAAATCTAAAAACAGTTGGATAAACGATGGCTTTATTTCTAACGATCAACAAATCATCGGCACCTATCTGCATGGTTTGTTTGATCAGCCAGATATCACCCAACAGATAATGTTGTGGGTTAATCCTGAATTTGACTCGACGTCCAATTTCTCGCTGGATGAGCACAGAGAGCAACAACTTAATAAG
>JABXID010000107.1 GCA_013373245.1 Gammaproteobacteria bacterium | reverse complement strand
TTTCGAGTTTCGAGTTTCGAGTTTCGAGTTTCGAAAAAGAGAATCCAACAAAAAAGCCAATGCACATATGCATTGGCTTTTTATTTAGATAAGTATGGTTAATTCGCTACATATCGTAATTTAAACCTAAGTAGAAGAAGCGGCCACGTGGACCTGCAGGTCTAGATAAAGTACCTAAGAAAGGTTCTTCCTCTAGAACGTTGTTTACACCACCATAGATTTCCAAACCTTCACTAAGGTCATAAGAAACCGAAATGTCATGTGTAAACGCAGTGCCTGTCGAAGTTTCACTAATATAGTTAGGGTCACTTTCAATATCTTGTAATTCTAAACCTGGCAATAATTGGTCATCTTCAAAACGGCCTCTCCAACCAATTGTAAGTTGATCAAGAACATAGTCTGCACTGACATTCACAATCCATTCAGGACGAGTAAATGTACCTAACACATCGGTAACTTCATCAGGTGCTGAAACATCACGGACTTCTTCATGTTTCATGAAGTGTGTGCCATTTAAAGTAAGGGCCAAACTCTCGAATTGATAGTCTAGTCTAAAGTCAATGCCTTCAGTTTCAACAGACGCTAAATTAATATAACCAGATTGGAAGTCGGTAATAAAACCATTCGTGGCATCACGTTGCACGGCATCACAGAATTGGTTGTTGATGGTCGGCGCGTCAACACAGTTTTGGGCGATATCAAAACCACTCAGACTATCAATTAACCCATCAATTTTGATTTCATAATAGTCCATTGTAAACGTAACACCATCAAAGATACCTTCAACTGGATTAAAAACTAAGCCGACTGTTGTTGTTTCTGCAACTTCTGGAGACAAGTTCTCGTTACCACCAGTTGTACCAGAGACAAATGCTGACAAGAAGTTTGTTGAGTCATATGTACCATCAGCAACGCTTTGACCAATTAATGCTATACAGTTATCACGGCGAAATTCTGAACCAGCACTAATTTCATTTTGGTTACATGGATCGGCACCAGCAGCAATTGTCGCGGCAAATGTTGGGGCAAAAGCTTCTGTGATATTTGGTACACGAACAGCTTCAGATAATGTAGCTCTGAAAGTTAACGATTCCGCTGGAGACCAAACTCCACCCAATGTCCATGCATCATGAGAACCATACGGGTCATAATCAGACGTTCTGAATGCTGTCCTGAATTCTAGACGTTCTGCCAAAAAAGCACCTTCAATCAATGGGACTTGAGCCTCAAAGAACATCTCACTAACATCATAACTACCTGAAGATGCATTAGTTGGTCCACTTCTAGAGTCCAATGTACCGAAAGTTAGACCCTGGGCAGCATAAGGCGACGGTGTGTATGCACTAACTTCTTCCCGCCACTCATATCCAACAGCAAAACTAATTGGGCCTGCGGGTAACTCAAAATATTCTGCAGTATCACCAGAAACTACTGCTAAGACATTTTTTTGCTCAATATCATTGGTAGCTTTGCCAGGTTGAAAAATCCAATTGGCTCCCTCTTGAGAAATTGAGTTTTTACCGAAAAGGTTTATTGGAACACATTCACCTTGACCTGGCGTAAATGTATTAAAATCAAAGTCATCATTCACTACTGGGAAAGGAGATGTAGGAGGTAACGCGGTAGTATCCAACTCTGAACGACACACAACATTGCCAGTCGCTGGATCCGTAACGGCATCAATAGCAGCAAAATATCTGTCTTCTAAACGTTCTCTAGTAGTAATATCAGCATCTGTACGACCATAATTTAAAGATACTTCGTAATCAAGTTCAGTTCCTGGAATGATACCATCAACCCCTAAAACTACTCTATATGTTTGACGCTGTGCTTCAGGATTAGAGTTGCCTGTTACGTCCAAAACATCTCGAGACATAACCAAGCTAATTGGGACATTTTCATCATTTAACGTGTTGATTCTAGACATCAATTCTGCTGGGATGTATGGGTTGTCAAACGCGATTGGAATATCATCATTAAACCCATTCACTTGGTTAGTCTCTTTGGTCTCGCTAAATACAAACTTCGCGTTTGCAAATAATCTCATCGAATCTGAGACTATATAAGAGCCTGTTGATTGAACCAAAACACGTTCAGACTCGGGCAAAATCAGTTCACTATCAGGCGACGCAGGCACTCCATCACCGCCGACAGCATCAAATGGACCGATAAATACATCACCAGTATTATACTGCTTCAATTCTCCATCGTCCCCTATTGTCATACAAACAGGGGTTTGTATTGAACCTAACCTATCGTCACACGTATAATCTACCCAACTTGCATTGGAAACACTACCAAACGCACTATAAGATAAAGCAATAACGCCGCGGTCACTTGAAATCGGCAATCTCCAATCGGACACCCAAGTATTAGCAAACTTAGGATCTACGCCAAAAGCATTTTGAGTGGCCTCCGTATTTGCCACTGATGTATACTCACCTGAGCCAGCAAAATCTCTATCTCCAGCGTAAACAGGGCTTGTTGTTTGGTATTCTATTGCAAACACTCCTTCTGCATCTCCGCTTGAAAAACCATTAGCAATCGAAACGAAAAATTCATTTGCATCACCATGACCAGATACACCAGCTTGAGAGCGCACTTCAACACCATCAAAAGAGTTACCTTTACGCATGTTAAAGTTGACAACACCTGATACCGCATCCGCACCGTATACCGCTGAGGCTCCGCCTGTTAAGATTTCAATATTTGAAAGTAAAGCAGTAGACATCGTATTAACGTCTACTGAGCCAGTACCTTCTATACCAGATACGTGACGTCGTCCATCTTCTACAACTAATGTTCGGTCTGATCCTAGATTTCTCAAGTTCAGTAAACTGGCGCCTAAGGGCGTACCATTAAATGCAGAAAATGAGCCAGGTAATGAAGCTTGTAATTGTGGTGACTCCCTTAACAAAGCACCAATGTCGATTTGACCTGACGCCTTAACGTCATCAGAACCAATTGCCAGTACTGGGCTCGCAGCTTCTAAGTTTGCGCTTTGAGCAACACGAGAGCCGGTTACTACAATCTTTTCTACATCCTCTTCAGATTCTTGCGCAAAAGCCATTGGGCTACTAAGTGCAGATGCTACAGCTACTGACAGTAGGCTAAATTTATGTTGTTTTTTCATGGTTATTTCCCATAGATAGTATTGTTTTTGTTGTTTTTAAATTCACATTTATATGTACTGCTTGGCACAAAAAACACAACGAGCTCATGAGTGAGTTTCTCACAACATTTGCTCCGAACAGGATTGTTGTGATTTTTGCTAAAAGGTGAATTGGGGTTATTCGTCGAACCATTCCGACAAATAGAAAGATT
>JABXID010000174.1 GCA_013373245.1 Gammaproteobacteria bacterium | reverse complement strand
CCAACAACCCGAACATTTTGTTTAATTAAATCGTTCAATAAGTCAGGGTCATAAGGCGTAGGAATAAATGTTTCGAAGCGCTCGCCAGAACGTTTAACGCCCGTGATTTTTCGGTCGCTGATCTTAACTTCCCGAATCAGTCCTTGTTGAACTTCTTGGATAAATTGTGTGTAGTTTGCTTTTCCTTCCGGCGCACCATCAGGCACAACGTTTTGAAAAACTGACATTAAAACAACTGCAACCACAAGCCACAGTAAAATATTTTTAACCATATCGCTCAAAGGAATAACCTCTTCCTATCAATAAATTAAATGAAGGTTACTATAATTTGTAACCCGTCGCTACCAAATACACTTCGCGAGAGCGGGCTCTTGAAGACTCTGGTTTGCGAATTTTTACGACCTTAAACGCCGATTTTACATCCTGCATAAACTGATCAAAACCTTCTCCTTGGAAAACTTTGACCACAAACTTACCGTTTGGTTTCAAAACTTGATGACACATATCCAGCGCCAACTCTACCAAATACATGGATTGCGCCTGATCGACTGTATCGTTACCACTCAGGTTTGGTGCCATGTCCGACATCACTAAATCTACGTTTTTACCGTCAATTCGGTTCAATAATGCATCAAGAACGTCTTGTTCTCTAAAATCACCACGCAGAAAATCCACTCCCGCGATAGGATCCATTTGCAAAATATCACAGGCTATCACCGTTCCGCTGTCGCCAAGCTCTTTAACGGCAAACTGCGACCAACCGCCAGGCGCCGCGCCAAGGTCAACGACAGTGTCGCCTTTTTGCATTAGCTTATCTTTATTTTGCAGCTCTTCTATTTTGAAAAACGCACGCGAGCGTAAACCGCGTTTATTGGCTTCTTTTACGTATTTGTCATTTACATGCTCTTGTAACCAACGTTTGCTGCTGGCTGAGCGATTATCTTTTGCCACGAATCGACTATCTTCTATTTGATCAACTAAAACGCAATTATCGCGCTTATAAATTGGTATTAACCCTAACGTGGGGTAGAATAGCTATTATTCAAGTAATTATCATTTTTAAATTTTTAATTAGAACCTCTTTATGAAACTCAGCAAAAAACAAATTCAATTTTTAAAAGGCGAAGCACATTCGTTAAAGCCAGTTGTACAGTTAGGTGCCAACGGTTTTACCGAAGGCGTTTTGGCTGAAATAGAAAACGCACTTGCGGTACATGAGCTTATTAAAGTTAAAATTCCCGCTGAAGATCGCGAAGAATTGCAACTTTACGTCGACGCGATAGTTCGTGAAAGCAAAGCCGAAAAAATTCAACTTATCGGTAAAACCCTCGTTTTATACAAACAAGGTGAAGAGCCAAAAATCGAATTACCGAAAAAGTAAATATCGCAGTAACATTGATAAAAATCCAAGCTTGGAGCTTGGATTTTTTATTTCTGAATCAATTGCCCTCGAATGGGGGTAGCAAGTAACTTTTGTATCCTTCATGTTTAACCGTTAAAGCCTGTAACTTAGGAGAAATTCATGCAAGATTGGTTGACCGTCCTGCCCCCACTTTTAGCAATTGCTGTCGTATTATGGAAAAAAGAGGTTATTTTAGCCCTGCTGGTCGCCATCTTTAGTTCTGAATTATTAATTCTTATAACAGAGAGCCAATCCCAAACCGCCATCAGTAGCTTTGCGTTGGCCGGTATTGAACGCATCATTGGTGTGTTCGAGAGTGGCGGCAATACTCGTATATTAATATTCTCACTTATGGTCGGGGCGTTACTAGCCTTTATGAAATATTCGGGGGGCGTAACTGCTACGGTCAACTTTTTAATCGAGAAAGGACTCAGCGGAAACGCACGACGTTCAAGGTTATTAGCTTTTTTCACCGGCGTGATCATCTTCATAGAATCAAACTTGAGTGTATTAATGGCTGGTATTTTGTCTCGCGGTCTGTTCGACAAATTCAAAATGAGCCGAGCAAGATTGGCTTATATTATTGACTCCACCTCAGCACCAATTTGTATTTTATTATTAATGAACGGCTGGGGAGCTTATGTCTTGGCCTTGTTAGGTGAGTATGAATTAAATGATTCCTCTGTTTCAATTCTTATTCAAACCATTCCACTTAACTTTTATGCTCTATTTACACTCATTATCGTTTTATACACCATCATTGCAGACAAAACACATGGTCCATTAAAACAAGCCGAGCTTCAGCAGAATAAAAATGAGCAACATGCAGAACTAGAAGTTCCTGCCAGTAAACCAAGTTTTATGTTAATTCCACTGTTCACTATGTCGTTTTCTATGGTCGGCTTTATGTTCTTAACTGGAAACGGCGACTTTACTGCTGGCTCGGGTTCTAAGTCTGTTCTTTATGCAACATCGTTGGCCTGCATAGTGGCCTATGCCATGATGGTGGGCAGTGGTCGATTCAGCCACCAGCAGATGACTGGCTTTGGCTTTAAAGGCATGTCGGAGTTATTACCTTTAGTCTCGATTGTTTTATTGTCATTAGCGCTTGGCAGTAGCTTGAAACAATTAGGCACTGGCATCTTTATTTCCGGTATTGTTGCGGAAAACTTACCTTACTTCTTGATACCAGCAGTGATTTTTATTGCAGGTGCATTAATGTCATTTTCTACCGGAACATCGTGGGGCACCTTTGCTATATTGATCCCAATTGGCATGCCGTTGGTGATAAATTTAGGGTTACCTGCACCACTTATCTTGGCGGCGATTCTAGGTGGTGGTATTTGGGGCGATCATTGCTCGCCAATCTCAGATACAACGGCGGTCAGTGCGGTAGCATCTGGTTGTGATTTGTTAGAACACGTTAAAACTCAATTGCCTTATGCCTTATTTGCCGGCGGATTGACTTTATTCGCTTATGTTTTAGCAGGCCTAATCATGATTTAATAAAACACTATGTTGAAACACAAAAAAGCTCGCTGATGCGAGCTTTTTTAATGTTCGACTAAATGGTCGATTTAATTGTAATCAAACTGATGTGTAGAAAATAAAGACTGTGCTTGCTGCCAAACCGGGCCAATCTTTCCGCCATTGACCGGTTTACCGTCTAATTCAACCACAGCTCCCACTTGTTTGGTTGAGCTAGTGATCCAAATCTCATCGGCATTGTCTACTTCAGCACGAGTAATGATCCGCTCTTCTACTTTTATATCGCTGTATTTCTTTAAAATGTCCAACAAAATCAAACGAGTAATCCCAGGCAATTTCTGGCTGTCTAAATTAGGTGTTAACACAACACCATCTTTTACAATAAACGCATTACAAGATGATGCTTCAGTCAACTGATTGTCAGCGTTAAATAATAAAGTTTCATCACAACCTGCGGCATGACCGTGCTGATAATGCATTACATTGCCAAGCAATGCCGTAGACTTGATATTGCAGCGCTGCCAGCGCAAGTCCTGGTGAGTATTCACTTTATAAGTTTTAGCTTTTTCAATATCTGCAGATGGCGCTGCAGGAATATCAAATGTGTAAGCAAACAAAGTTGGACGTACATCTTTAGGATAAGCATGATGACGTTTTACGTCGGTTCCGCGAGAAATATGAATGTATATGCCTAAGTTACCATTGCCATTTTTTTCGCATAACGTTTGGCAAACGTCTCGGAAATACTCAAGACTGAATTCGTGTTGAATTTCTATCGCTGCTAATCCGTCAAACATACGTGTCATATGAGGTTCGAACCCCACAAATTGGCCACCGTAACTTGGTACAACTTCGTATATACCATCTCCAAATAAAAAACCGCGGTCCATAGGTGAAATTTTAGCCTCATGCGCAGGCATGTATTCACCGTTTAAATAAACAATCGACACTTTATATCCTCTATATAATTCAAGAATGAGCCTGGTAACTCACTCGATTGTAATCCTTAAGGGCTCAATCCCATAAGTTAAATTGACACACCTTACGAATTTGCGCGATAACATCTTCTCCCGCGCTAACTTCTAGACTATCTTCCGTTAATGTATTTAATCGGGTTACGCCATCAACACTACCTTTATCGGAAAGGTATTGCAGAATATCTAAAGGCTTAATGGTTTTTAACAAATCTTGTCGTTGCCATAACGACAAAAATGCAATGAGCCCATACGCAGCCCAATTTGATACATCGGCTATCAACAATTCACCGCAGCGCGTTACCGAAGGCTTAATTGAAACAAAGTGCTCAGAGTTCGCCAGTTGTTCGGCGATATTGCCCATACCTATTTCGTTGCCACCATCGCCAATACCTATGGTTGGGCATTGCGCTAGTTCAATGTAGTCGTCAAAACATGCGCAGCGTGCACTGATGTCTTCCCCACGCATATTGCGATAACTACCATCAACGGTACGGCCAGGCCTCTCAATAGAAATAACCAGATCTGGTTTTAGATCACTGAGGATGTCTACCACTTCAACTACTGAGGATTTAGCATCTCCTAACATAAGTTGATGACAACGATAATCGTCTTTCAGCGCAGAAAATAGCGGATCACCACAAACCAAAACTGGGTTATAACCACATTGCTCAAGAGTGTTATACAAACAAATAGCACCAACTGGACCATCGGTTTCAAACGTGTCTGTGACCGGAAACCCAGTACCAATTAGCACTGTACCTTTGTTTTCATCTACGATTTTAGCGGCGCGATAATAATAACCTGACGTTAAAAACTGCTGAGCGTGTTTCATGCCTCGTAAGTTTTTCGCCACCAAAATATCTTCAATACGCTGACTTAACTCTATATCTATTTGTTCTAAACTTCCGCTCGCTGCTGAATTAACTATATCCATTGTCATCACCACGCTGTTTCTATAATGCTAGCTTGTTCAAAGCGGTATCTATCCAAATGAAGTTCGTTGTGAGCATCTTCCATTGTAATTGCTTTAAATGACACGCTCGTGCCTTGACCGCATTGTGCCAGCTTGTTTAGATCTAACGAAAATACCGAGCCAATTTTCGGATAGCCTCCAATGGTTTGCCTGTCATGCATCAAAATAATAGGCTGACCATCTGGAGGAATTTGCACCGCTCCTAACGCGATCCCTTCTGACAACATAGCAGTTTGAGTTGAGCTTATCGGTTCGCCTTCTAAGCGATAACCCATACGATCCCATTGTTTCGATACCTGATAAGAAGACGTTAAAAACTTCAATTGTTCGACTTTACTGAACGAGTCAACTTGATAACCCAACACCACCCGCAATAACACATCGTCGCTGTAATTAGGTTGTTGAGATTCTTCCAACTGTTTTTTATGACTTGGTTGTTGAGCAGGCTCATAAGCCGGTAGTTTATCTTCAGGTTGAATAGCAAGGCCTGATAAACCACCTACACTTTCACGAACCACTGTCGACACACTACCAAACTGTTTGTCGACCTGAAAACCGCCTGCCACCGCCATATAAGCTTTGATGCCAGATTCCGCAAATCCAAACTCCAACATATCGCCTTTTTTGACTTGATGTGTTTGCCAATTTGCCCGTAATTGACCATTGATTTTGAGCGGAATATTCGCACCTGTTAAGCAAATACAACTTGAGATATTCGACTTTAATATCAAACCGCCAACGGTGATTTCTAATGCGCAACTATTCGGGGCATTGTCTAATAATCTATTGGCCCAATAAAACGCATGAGCATCTGCAGGACCGCCATGCGTTAACCCTAGATTTGCTTGACCAAAACGTCCTGCATCTTGCAACAGAGTTAACATCCCTGCCTTCTCAACAAAAAAAGCATCGGCAATCAATAGTGGCTCCTTGCTCATAATTGCCCTCCCATCGAGATAAAGGTTTGTTTATCTATCTTTTTAAAACGCACGATATCCCCGACATCAAACGGCATAACTTGTTGTTGCTCTGGGGTAAACATATCGATTGGGCATCGCCCGATAATATTCCAACCGCCAGGAGATTGCGCCGGATAAATAGCCGTTTGCTGATCTGCAATCGCTACTGCGCCTTTCGGTACGGCACTTCGAGGTGTTGCTAATCGTGGCGTCGCAATTTGTTCATCCACTTGCCCTAAATAACCAAAGCCAGGGGCGAAACCAATAGCAAATACCCGATAATCTTGCGCTTGGTGTTTTGCTATTACTTGCTCAACCGTTAATTTTGCACATTCGGCTATACGAGATAAATCAAGTCCCACCTCTTCGCCATAATACACAGGTAACTCTACGACCTTCTCTGAGAGTGTGGCGTCACTACTGTGATTAGCATTTGGCAATACTGCTTGAGTGACAAAGTGGCGGATCTTGAAATGGTCCAACAGAAAAGGATCAAAAGTCACCAATAATGAAGCGTAAGAAGGGATTAACTCTATAATGGCGGTTTGAAATTCAAGCTCAATCAGTTGTTTAACAATCTGAATTTGTTGTGAAATGTCATCACTAACGACACGTCCCTCTGACTCGCCAAAATACAAAATCAGCGAGTTTTCTGACGCTGTTGTTATTTTCACGTTGAACTGGCTCATGGCTGGCAAATCGCTCTAATTTGCTTGATTTGTGCCACACCATGTTCATTATCGCCATGCACACAAATGGTATCGGCGGCAATAGTCAGAGCTTTGCCTGATTCAGTGATAACCTGACCGTTTTGTTGCAAGTTAACGACCTGCTGTAACATGTCTTGTTCAGACAGCACCGCTCCTTCGATTTTTCGGTTTTGCAGTTTACCTTCATCGGTATAACGTCGGTCCGCAAACGCTTCTAATAGCAACTCAACACCCAATTGCTTAGCTTCATTTTTATGTTGCTCGGCGTTCGCAGTCGCCAGCATCATTAACTTTAACGAAGTCCCTAAACCATGGTTAATCGCTTGCATTGATTTTAAAATAGCATGTCGAACTTCTGCATTGGCCATCATATCGTTGTACAAAGCACCGTGAGGTTTTACGTAACTAATCGTCACACCTAAGGTTTTGGCGACGCCAAAAATAGCAGACACTTGATAAGTCATTAAGTTGATAATTTCTTGTTCTGAGTGGGCAATAGAGCGTCTACCAAACCCTTCAATATCTTTATATCCTGGGTGTGCGCCCACCTCAACATTGTGCTTTTTGGCAAGGGATAAGGTGTTGAACATAACATTGGCATCACCTGCGTGAAATCCGCAAGCTATGTTTGCCATATCAATATGCGGCATTACAGCCTCATCTAAGCCCATTTTCCAGCTACCAAAACTTTCGCCAAGATCGCAATTTAATTTCATCTATTAAGTGCCTTTTTCTACCTGTTTGATCACTAGTTGGTATTACAATATCGACAGTTTACTATTTGCAATATCAGTAACCAACATACAACCAGGGCTATGGGTAATACTAAAATCGGGTTTTGCGTTGTTGATTGCCGCTTGCGGTGTCACCCCGCATGCCCAAAACACAGGTAACTCATTGGGTTTTATAGTTACAGCGTCACCATAATTAGGTGCTGATAACTCACTAATACCAATCAAACTGGGGTCACCTAAGTGCACTGGTGCGCCATGAACTTGTGGGAAACGACTGCAAATTTGGATCGCTCGAATCGCATCCGCCGCCAACATAGGACGCATACTTACAACCATGTTTCCGCGAAAAATCCCCGCTGGTCTACACGCTATATTGGTGTCATACATAGGTACATTGACATTTTCACTGATGTTGCGAACCTCTATGCCGTCGGAAATAAGAGGCTCTTCAAATGAAAACGAACACCCCAATAGAAACACCACAAGGTCATCACGCCACACAGATGAAATATCAGAAACTTGTTGTTGTAACTCACCGTGTTGAAATAAACGATATTGAGGAATGTCGGTTCGAATGTCGACATCTTTACCGGCCACCGAAATGATTGGATTGCCCGGTTCATCTGACATGGCAATTAAAGGACAAGGTTTTGGGTTGAACTGGCAAAATCGTAAAAAGTCCGCCGCGTATTTTTCTGGCAATATAACTAAGTTAGCCTGCACCAAGCCACTGCCCATTCCTGAGGTATTACCGGTGATCTCTCCAGCGCGTATTGCTTGACGAATGTCATACCCGCTGGCGTTAGCAAATTTGTTGCTCATAACTGCTTTCACGTTCCATTAATCATCAAACAAGTGAAGGCAGTTAAAACTTCTAACCTACACTTTAAAAAATATTTGGCGTTTATAGAGCCAATGCATGACACCATAACACAATATTAAAAATACAACTGCGTACAGCAAAGATCCATTGTAGTTGCCAAATAGTGGCTGAAATATTTTTACATATAACCAGCTACGCAGTACCTCATCACCTGCAGGTATCATGAGTAATATTCGCTCAACCACAGCTGAAAACATATAGAAAAATATCGCATTGGCACCAAACACCACAAACGGTGCACTCCAGCTTTTATAGTGTTTCATGTCGATGAGAAATGTTAGTGCGGCCAAAATGAGCAACGCCCAACCTGAAGTTACTAAAACGAAACTAGACGTCCAAAGCGCTTTATTCACAGGAAAGTATAGGGACCAAAAGTACCCTAACACCAACAACCCGAAACCTGATAAAAACATGACTGTGCATTTCTTTGTTAAAGAATACGTTTTATCAATCAGTAAATTACCAGTAAATACACCGATTAAACATCCCGCAATCGAGGGTAATGTGCTTAATACGCCTTCCGGATCAAACGCAAAAGGTTGTGCGTTTGCGTAGTACAAGTTTTTATCGGCAAACAAGAATGAATCGAACCACGCAGTTAGGTTATTACCATATTCATATAGGCCTTGGTAAACGTTGCCTTGCGGATCTTGGTATGGCAAAAACGCCATTAACAGCCAATAACCAAGTAACAAAGTAACCGCAATAGCGCATTGCCAAACACGTTTCAGATACATAACGATTAACATGGTAAAGAAAAATACCAACGCTAATCGTTGTAAAACCCCCATCACTCGAATGGATAATAGTCGCTCTTCTAGCCATGAATAATTGGGGTTTAATACTTGGTAATAAAATAAAGCAAGGAAAAGCCCAAGACAAAATAGTTTCAGAGCTCGAATACTGGCGGTTTTCATTACAGAAAGTTTGTTATTGCCTTGTTTTAAGTTTCTATGGGCAACAATGGCCACAGAAACCCCAACAATAAATACAAAAAATGGGAAGATAAGATCCGTTGGTGTTAAGCCATGCCATTTGGCATGCAACAACGGTGGGTAAACATAAGACCAACTACCCGGGTTATTAACTAACACCATTGCCGTTATGGTTAAGCCTCTAAAAACATCCAAGGCTAACAACCGTTCTTTAGGCAACCCGCCTAATATCGCCGATGTGTATCGGTACCAAAGCGCTGAAATACTCGAAGTCAATTGCGTCACAGTTATCTCCCAACAGCCAACAAATCAAGAATGACAGCGCTATCATAACGAGTTCAGCAATCGATAACAAAGCTTTTAAAGCTAAGCTGATACTGCACTATCGTTAAAGTTGTCCTTGAAAAACTTGTTGATAAACGTGGTTCAGAATGTCTTGATGGAACATTGACAAACCGCAGGAAAAGCGGCTGGTGTCTAACTGTTGATGGTGTGATGCTGTCACTAATAACAATAATTGATGTTCATGATCCAGCACATACAACTGGCCATTTTCCGCCGGCACAACAAAACTTTGCTCAGTCAAATAAGGCACACATGCCATCGCACTTATTTGCTCAGAATTGTACTTCGACGGAAGGCTTTGCTGATTTAAATACCAGTTGAATATGGAGTTTTCATCGAACACTTGCACTTGCCCGTATCGGCCATGATTCATCAGTAATTGCATTAACACCAATAACTCATAATCATCGGTTTTTAAACTTGGTAATTCAGACACACCGTCGTAAATCAGTGAAGTATTTTTTAAACCTAGCGGCCACCAAACGTAGTGGTTGAGATACTGTTGTAGTGTCATTCCGGACACACCTTCCACCAACTGATTCAACACATAAGTATTGGTATCACTGACATAATGAGTGCCTAAGCTGAATTGAAAAGGTAACTGCGACAACACATACGCACGGTGTAAACCTCTGTTTTCAGTGCCCTCGGGCATATCTTCAACCTGGTGTTCAGCGAGTTCGCCATAACCACTGGTATGCTGCAATAAATGTTTGATTTGACGTGCGCTTGCACCGGCCACTTGATACTCAGGTAAGTAAGTTTCTAAAAAATCATCAAGCGATACACCGCGTTCTGACGCTAAAGAGAACAGCGCCAAATAGGTAGTAAATAAATGACTGTTATCCGTCAAAACTAATGGTTTAGGTGGTTTACCGTACTGCTGAGCTTTCACAACCTCACCATATCGAGCAACAAAAATAGCACCGTTAAGAGCCGAAGCGTCGGCAAAACGGTCGAGCATTGGCATTGATAATTCAGGTTTTTCGACAAAACGTAATTCAGTACCTGTTACCTGTAATTGAATATTGGATAAATCAGAATCCGAACTCACTTGCACCACATTTTTTCCGTTTCGAGTCCAGCGGCCTAAATCAACTTCTAACCGTCCAGTTTCCTGCACGGCAAAATCCAATGAAATGTACCGTCCATTTAAATGCAATTTAAGCTGAGGTAATTCGGCAATAGACGGCTGTTTGATGGTCAGAGTTGAAACACCCGTCACCGCATTAAAAGCCAGTGTTCGTTCAGTGATTTTTTGCCGCAACGACTGTTGAGCTAAACGCTCACTGTCTGTTAAAACATCGTCAGCCACTTGCTGGCCTCCAAGTACTACATAAGCGTCATTAAAATAACGGGATAACAGGCTTCTTAAGTATTCTTCTCGATACCGTTCAATCAAGGCAAATACTGCTGCATAAGTTGTTATAGTCGGCACCGCATCAGGTTCGTTCGGCAAAAAATGAAATTTAAACGCCCTAATCACGCCTTGCGTCTGGGCATCTAGTTCGCCAGTGACTTTAATTTTGTAACCGTAAAATAATAAGGCTCTTTGCAATAGCGCTAATGCTGGTGGATGGATCTCGAACATTGCTTGATACTGCTCAAAAGTTTCTTGTTCGTACCAAGCCCCAACGCCTTGTTGGTACAACTCAAACCATGGAAACGCAGGGCCCGGATCATTTTTTCTTGCGGGGGCGATATCCGAGTGACCAACCACCCTTGTTGGATCAATATCAGGATGGCGAGACAGTATGTCTTTCGCCAATTTCACAACCAGTTCGATTTGCTCCTCGTCAAACTGGGGAAACTCACACTGCCGATAATCGCCAAATTCACCGCCAAAAAAATTCCGTTCTAAAATATCTTGTTTACACAATGGTTCATTAACGATTTCAATGCCAATTGAGGTATCGTTCAGGTTATCGCGCCCCTGCCAATGGCTATAACCTGCATGCCATGCACGCTGAGATTCATCGACTAATTGAATAATTTCAAGACTGGATTTGTCATAAGTATCGTCTGTTAAACTCGGTACTAAATAATGGGCGCTGACCGCACCACTTTCTCTCAGTGCAAACATCGAGCGTTTATAATTTCCGGCAGTAAAATGTAAAATTAAGGATTGAATGCGAGCGTTTTGACCTTTCGAAGGCTGTTTAGTAATGGGTAAATTGCTGCACGCCATTAACATTATTAGGGCGCAAGATAACGACAAAAACTTCATTAACACTCAATACCTTGTCTTGAAAAACAGTTTTTAAACTTTGATAAACAACCTACCAACATTCTAGGCGGTGCTCATGGATGTTAAATAATGTCCTATAATGAGCAGTAGAATCAAATTATCTTTTTTATTTCTAGTCGCACTCAGCTTGATATAATACACACTTGTCAAATTGCGAAGAGGTTGGAGTCCCAACAAGTCATGAACCGCCGAAAGAAAATAAACGAAACCTTAAAACGCAAAGCCAAAAAAGCCAACTCCAAAAAACAAAATGAACTGCATAAAAGCAAAAAGCCAAAGTACATCTCTAAAGCGGAACGAGAGCGCTTGAGTGATGAAGCAATTAATCAAACGCAAATAGAATCATCAGAGCAAGAGCTGTGATCGTGTAACATTTTTCAGTCGTAAAATTTTTCGAACATAACATTGAAAGTTAATGATCAATCATCATGTCTACTTCATATCAAATGAAACCGAGAAATAGTAAATAAGGATAATCAATGTCTGATACGACTTACGTACCACCAAAAATTTGGCAATGGGACTCAGAAAGTGGTGGCAAATTTGCCAACATCAATCGTCCAGTTTCAGGCTCAACCCACGAAAAAGAATTACCCGTTGGTGAACATCCGCTACAACTATATTCACTCGGCACACCCAACGGTGTTAAAGCCAGCATCCTGTTAGAAGAGTTAGTGGAGGCAGGTTTTAAAGACGCTGAATACGACGCGCATTTGATTAATATTTTAGAAGGCGATCAGTTCTCAAGTGGGTTTGTTGGCATCAATCCAAACTCAAAGATCCCAGCGCTTGTAGATCAGTCAATGACCCCAGCGCAACCGATTTTTGAATCCGGTGCGATTTTGTTGCACTTAGCAGAAAAGTTTAATGCCTTTATTCCAAGCGAACCTGCAGCGCGAGCACAATGTTTGTCTTGGTTGTTCTGGCAAGTCGGCAGCGCTCCGTTTTTAGGCGGCGGCTTTGGCCACTTCTACGCTTACGCGCCAGATAAATTTGAATACCCTATTAACCGTTTTGCTATGGAAGTTAAACGCCAGTTAGATGTCCTTGATAAACACTTAGCAAACAATCGTTACTTCTGCGGAAACGAATATACTATTGCCGATATGGCAATTTGGCCTTGGTACGGTGCTTTAGTTAATAATGACGTATACGACGCTGCCGAATTTTTACAAACCGCCGAGTACAAACACTTAGGGCGTTGGGTCAAAGAAGTCGGCGAACGCCCTGCGGTAAAACGCGGAAAAATCGTCAACAAGACTTGGGCGGACAATGAAAACCAACAACTACCAGAACGCCACAGTCCGTCGGATTTTGATGGCAAAGATTTGGGGTAAGCTTTTAAGTTTTAAACGTCATCCTCGCGAAGGCGGGGATCTCCATCAACCGACGGAAAACCTTTACTCCTGCCATTTAGCAAAGTAAGCGAGCAGAAATTCGATGGCCATCTTTGCTCTTAACGGCAAGAAATATCGATTTTGGTAAACAATCCAACT
>JABXID010000074.1 GCA_013373245.1 Gammaproteobacteria bacterium | reverse complement strand
GATTGAAAATCCCCGTGTCGGTGGTTCGATTCCGCCTCGAGGCACCATTTATTTATCCCCTATTCTTATATACACCACATAATTCGCGCGTTTCATCGAATTGGGTTAATTCTGTTTGCACCCATTTATTAATTGGGTATTCCATACACTTCAATCTCACTAAATTAGCGGTATTAAACTAATGGGGTAAATTACTCCGTTGTGTAAAAAACTGTGAAGGTTCACAACTAATTAGTCCGTGGTACCTTGGTATCTCTAATATCTCACGCCACCCAATTCGTGGTTTTCAATTTATTAACTGGGTGGTGCAATTGCACCATTTTGTGGTTAATTTTCAGTGGTGCTTGGGTGGTGTAATTAACCCTAATGGTGTAATTGGATATAAGAGATACGTAACCGATAAAGTTAATATCGAGTTGTATCCCACGTAAGACGTGATGTTGATGTGTTCAGATAAAAAGATATTTAATTGATAAAAATAAAATAATTATGAATATCAGATATCAAGTAATATAGAATTTTTGAAGTAAAACAATATTTTAATATCTCGGAATCAAATGAAACCAACAGAACCAGAAGAGTTAATCACCAAATTTTTAGAAATGGATGATTACGAATTTAGTAGTGAAGAAACGTATAAGGTTGTTTGTGAATGTTTAGAACGTTTACATGGTTATTATGGGTTTGATGGTTGGGAGTTTTCAGATAACTGGGTATTTGAATCACTACTACCAGACTGGGATAAGGTTGATTCATCGATAGATAATATTGAAAAGTTAATTTCACATACTGATAGTTGTTTTTTCAATATGAGTGGCTCGGTAGTGATTGACTTGTATATGGGGAAATCATTAACTAAATACGCAAATAAACCGCTATACATACGAAATGGTAGGTTGTTAACTAGGTTAAATGAAGAAATTTATCCACTTCTATTAACACTAAAGGTTTTACTTCCAGTTTGTTTTGATAAGGAATTAGAACCAAATACCGTTGTATTGGGAACTAAGTTATTTGGTTGTGCTGATAAAATCAGGATGATGACTTCGTTAAATTTACTGTGGTTGAATGAACGTAATCGACATATCAACGAGAGAACTACACTAGATGCTAGGATGGATGAATTTGATTCCAGATCTGTTAATAAAATAAGATTTGAAGCACTAGAAACTTTTGTTTATCCAGTGTTACTTGATGATGAATCGTTATCGATTGATGAAATTAGAAAGGTAATCGTTAAAGATTACGAAGAAGAATTAGAACGTTTATATCATAAGAACGAAATTACGGATTCAGATGTTGGTGAATCAGAAGACGTAACTAAAGTGAGTAAATCAGTAGTAACACGTTGGATTGATAAAATCAGAACTGATTATCTTGAAAACTAGCATCTAACAAAGTTTTATATACCTGTCAAATTTGAGGAACCACTGATCCGACAGTGGTTTCTTTCCTTCATAAGATGCGAACCGAATTAACAAATGAGGTTCAAATCATGACTAAATCAAGAAATACATTCACTTCTAACTTTAACAATAACAAAATCGTTGTTGCACTATTCAATGGTGTTATGGATGGAGACGTTTCTACTGATAAAACCGATGAAATTTCATGGCAGGATTTTATTAATGACTCTGTTATTAACCAACACGAAATATTACCAGATAAAAGTGACGGAACAGGTTTCGCTACCGCTAGTTTTAAGACTCTTGAGGATGAAGATGTTGAAACGAAAACGGGCTTGGACGACCAGCTAATAGTTAGACGCACAGCAAACAATGTTAAGAAGTACCATGCATTAGTGGTTGATGTTGATGGTGGTATGACGATTGATGAAGCAAAAGAGCGTTTTAAGGATAAAGAATATTTCGGTTATACATCGTTTAATCACTGTACCAGACAAATAAAAAACGATAAGGGTGACGTTTATTTCATCGAGTTTGATGATATGAACCATAAGTTTAGGTTGGTATTTTTAATTTCTGACGCAGTATCACCTGACGAAATTAAATCCCGTAAGGATGCACTACTTTCATATTTTGACGGTGCAGATAAGAGTACATTTGCAATTAGTAGGTTATTTTATACTGCATCATGCCCTGCTTACTTAAAACCGAAAGCACAAGTGTGGCACAACGAAGGTGAATTGTTAGATGTACTCTCATTTGAAGAGAAAGTATCGGTTGAAGTTAAGCAGTCGGAAGAATATAAGCAGTTTAATTTGGCAATAAAGGAAGCAGTTAAGAATGGTTTGAAACAAATAGGTGCAGTTGAACATGACCCTTACTACCAGATTGCGGCATCTATGAGTAATGCAGGTATGACGTTTCAGAATTTTGAAGAAGTATCGCAGTATTTAAAACCGAACCATGTTGGTGATATTGATTATTTACTAGATCGCTGGACGCATTCTTCTAAGTTAACTGACATATCGCCGGGTTATGTTATTAATTTGTTAAAGCAACATGGTTTTATTGTTCACCAGAAGAAACCCGCCAAGAAGTGTTCTGCACAACTAAATCAGGACACTTTTCTTAAGGAACTTTGTTCATACGCTACTGGCGATAGATCACCATTAGCTGTATGAAGTCGTTCTAAGTTGTAATAACGCATATACGCTGTCACATC
>JABXID010000054.1 GCA_013373245.1 Gammaproteobacteria bacterium | reverse complement strand
TTTCGAGTTTCGAGTTTCGACAAGATAATAAAAAGCCCACAACTGAATAATCAATTATGGGCTTTATTGTTCGAAGCTGATTTTCCTTTAATCTCACTTTCCCTTCAAGCCTTCCAGCAGTTCATCGAAACACTTAACAGCTATTGGTTTTGCTCTTACTTACAGCTTACAACTCTCTTTTTCTTTACTCTTTAACGAACTTCAACGTCATTCGATCACTTTCACCGATCGCAATATACTTATCTTTGTTCTCATCACCCAATGCTAAACGTGGCGGCAATGTCCATACACCTCTAGGGTGTTGCGCTGTGTCTTTTGGATTAGCATTTATTTCACTCGCTGCTACCAATTTAAAGCCAGCTTTTTCTGCCGCAGCAATGGCATATGACTGTTTAATGTAACCAGAACGTTTGTTCTCTTCTTGATCCAAGTTTTCAGGCATTCTGTGATCAACCACACCTAAAACACCACCTTTTTTTAAAGCCTTGTGAAATGCCTTAAACGAATTTTCAACACCTTGGTCACCATCACTCATGTACCAGTTATGTAGATTTCTAAACGTCAGGACCATATCTGCAGAACCTTCCGGTGCAATGTCCAACGCTTTAGTCGGATGAAACTCAGTTACTTCTATACCAGAAAATAGAGGATTGCTCGCAATTTTTTTATTAAACCCATCAAGACTGCGCTGGTAATAGCCAGGAGCGCCTTCGTATACGTGGAAGTGTGCAGCAATTAATTTACCACTGTCTTTTACAACTGGATTTAAAATCGATGTATACCAACCGCCACCTGGAGATACTTCAACTACTGTCATATCTTCTTTCAAGCCAAAAAACTCTAACGTGGCTTGAGGATTACGATATTTATCGCGAACACTTTGCTCCGCTCGCTCTGGTGCATTAACTGCAATTGCAATTGCAGAGCTTGATGTAGTGGCACTTTCTGAACCCGAAGTCATAAGGTTATCTAAGCTTGAGCCGCAGCCAAAAGTAAATAGTAACGCACTCGTCACTGCACCTACTTTAGCTAACTGTTTGATATTATTATTCATGATTTGTCCTAATTGTTATTATCCGCCACCAGTTTAGACAAGTGATTGTTCATTGCCAGTCAATATTATTAATTTAACGACAAACGGTGATGATTAACGGATAAATTACGGAATTATTTGAATGTATTGAGTTTTGTTCTATATTGATGACTGATGTACATTGAGAATTCTAAATGAATACGCTTTTCTCTCAGCGCCCGCTCACCTTATTATTGTGCCTATTATTTTTCAGCGTTCACGCTGAGGAATTGGTTGTTGGCTACCCAGAATTTAAACCTTATACCTACACAACAGATGGCAAAGCTGACGGTATCGGCGTTCAGTTCTTACGAGATATACAAAAAGAACTGAATAAGGAGATAAAATTCGTCCCCATTCAAACCTATAAAAACGGTGTTGCACGACTTAAACATGACAAAATAGACGTGTTATTGATGGCCACTCAAAACGAAGAGCGCGACCAGTTTGGTATATTTTCTTTACCCATTGCCATGAACAATTGGAGCTGGTTTTCGCTGAAGAACAACAAATACGACTACAAAAATGCATTCAACAAAAAAAACCTAAAAATAGTAACTTACGATCAAGCCAATACACACCATTGGTTAATCGAGCAAGGTTACGGCGTCATGTATTCTACTACCGACCTTACTGCGATGATGCGACAACTTGTGTCTAGTCGTGTAGATACTATTTTCATCTCTGAAGAGGTAATGTTAGAAGCGTTAAAACGGGCGTCACTAACGCTTGATGATTTGCATATTCAACTGGAAGTTGCGCAACCAATGGGACTGTACATCAGTAATAAATATTTTGACCGCTACCCGCACGTAATGCAGCAAATTAATGCTGCAATAAAACGCAGAAAAGCAAACGCTAGCCGACTTTAATTAGGTTATTCATCTACCAGTTGTTCACAGCGGTACCATCCTGCACCGTCAGAAAGTTGCTTGCTCAAATACGGTAATACTTGTTCCATTTCGGCCTTCAATGTCCAAGGTGGGTTGACCACCAACATGCCAGAGCCTGTCATGCCTCTTTCTTCAGTATCTGGCTCTATACTCAGTTCAAACTGTTGGATATTTTTGATGCCGGAGTCTCTTAGTGTTTGTTCCATTTTATCGATACGAAAACGATCAACCACTGGATACCAAATTAAAAACACACCAGATGAAAATCGCTTCCACATTGTATGAACGTATTCCGTCACTCGCTGATAATCTTGTTTCATCTCGTAAGGTGGATCGATGATCACAACCGCGCGTTTGCTAGGTGGTGGCAGAAGTCCGACACTTTCGACAAAGCCATCACCTTTAATGACTTTTCGATAACGATTGGTTCGCACGAACTCTCTTAACAATTCAAAGTCTGCGGGGTGAAGTTCGTGAAAAAAAGCTTTTGCTTCCATTGGTAAGTTATCTAATGCAAACCAAGGGGAGCCCGGGTAAACACTTAAATCAGCGCTGTCACTTTCAACATTAAATCGTCTTACTGCATCAACATAACTGGCGACTTGCTCCGGTAACTCCGACGAAGGCAACTGCCACAGTTTGCCAATCCCTGTTTCATATTCTTTATTTTTCGCCGAAAAGTCACTGCTTAGCTTATAAGCTCCGGCACCAGCATGGGTATCTATGATACTGAACGGCTTATTTTTTTTACCCATGTACGTCAAAACGTATTGATACACTAAGTGTTTTAACACATCCGCATGATTTCCGGCGTGAAACCCGTGGCGATAACTAAGCATGAAGAGTCCTGAATAAGTTGGTTATTAATGAGAAGAGATTCTTCCTGCGATCTTACCGTTTAACCCTGAGGGCTTAAAGCTATTTTCACATCCCCACAGAATAGTTTACACTTCGCCCCAAATCAGACAATAAATTAATGACCAAGAGATAACTATGGCATGGGTTCAAATACGCTTTGCAATTAAATCGGAATATGTGGAAGACATCAGCGACTTGTTAATGGAGTTAGGTTGTTTGTCTGTGACATTTACCGCAAACGACCCGGACGAAGCCGTATTCGAATTATTTCCAGGCGATGTTAAATATTGGAAAACGTCGACCGTTGTTGGATTATTTGATGCCACAACTGACATGCAACACATTGCGGCCGTTTTATCGGAGCAAGATATGTTCGAAGGCCACTTCAGCCATAAAGTAGAACAGGTTGAAGATAAAGACTGGGAACGTGAATGGATGGATAACTTCCACCCTATCCAGTTTGGCAAACGTTTATGGGTATGCCCTAGCTGGCGCGATATACCGGATGAAACAGCGTGTAATGTGATCCTAGATCCTGGATTGGCGTTTGGCACAGGCACACACGCGACCACCGCATTATGTTTAGAGTGGCTAGAGTCTATGGATTTAACGGATAAAACCGTTCTTGACTTTGGTTGTGGCAGCGGCATTTTAGCCATTGCGGCACTAAAACTTGGCGCTAAACGCGCTATTGGTATCGACATAGACCCTAAAGCCATTACCGCCAGTTTAGAAAATGCCGAGCGCAACGACGTTGCAGAC
>JABXID010000162.1 GCA_013373245.1 Gammaproteobacteria bacterium | reverse complement strand
TTTGTCAAAAATGCCGAGTTAGTCACTAAGCTACGTATTCCTCACGAAACTCATGGTTCGATTTCATTGGTAGAAAAGCGCCAAGAAATACAACGAGCTAAAATCATCAAAATGGAAGAAGAGCTAAATATTTTGATGGGACATGCTCGCCAAAATGAAATTATCTTCCGCGCCGTTAGTGACATGTACATTGCACTTGTAGGTTGTCAATCCATTGCCGAATTACAAGCGGCGGTAGATACCGTGTGTAAAAATCAATTGTTCCTTGCACAGTTTCGACTATTACAACCAGAAGACGAAGCTTATGTTCACTTACAAGCTAAGTTAGATGGCAATTCAAGTTATTTAGGCCGACTGTCACCTGAGTTGTTAGAAACGGTTTTTGATGGCTCAGCACAATCGGTTGCTTTAGTTGAGTTACGAGATGAGAACGACGAGCATGAAACGATTTTTGGCATTGCCGCTTTTGCCTCTAGCTCTGCTCAACATTTCCAACCAACAATGGACACCTTGTTTATTGATGAACTTGGTCGTCTAATTAGTCGACACGCAGTTAACCTCACTAAATAATTGGTTATCCCTTGTGGATTTATCATTAAAACTCGTTCCTGAACCTTTCCAAAAAGAGATAGTGCAATATCTCGATTATTTGAAATACGAACGAGGTTATTCCAAACATACATTATCTAGTTACCAAGCAACCCTTATTGCGCTGTCGGAATTTTTCGAACAATCTCAGGTCAAGGATTGGCGAGGGATAAATCACGATACTTTGCGAGTTTGGCTGGTAGAGCTTCGTCAAAAGGGCTTAAAACCGCGTTCAATGCAGCTCAAACTTTCGAGTGTAAAAGGCTTGTTCAAATTTTTAGTGCAGCGACAGAAGATAAGTCAAAACCCCACGGAGCTTTTGGTGATCCCAAAAGCGGACAAGCCTCTGCCAAAAAATATGGAAGTGGACGAAGTCAGTCAATTACTTAACTTCATTCCTGAGCAAACTATAGAAAAGCGTGATAAAGCGATTATGGAATTGTTTTACTCCAGCGGCATTCGATTGTCTGAACTAGCCGCGATTAATCTGGTTGATTTAGATACGCCATCTGGTGAATTACGAGTGTTAGGTAAAGGCAACAAAGAGCGACTGGTGCCGGTTGGAAAGGTTGCAGTGGCGGCATTGTCTGACTGGCTTAAATGCCGTGCTGAATTTTTAAAAGCTGAATCACCAGCGTTATTTTTAAGTCAACTTGGCAATCGACTGAGTGTCAGACAGATCCAGCAGCGATTGTCTTATTGGGCAAAACGACAAGGCCTGAACAACACGTTACATCCACATAAGTTGCGTCACTCGTTTGCATCACACGTATTAGAATCAAGCGGCGATTTACGGGCCGTGCAAGAGCTATTGGGGCACGCTAATTTATCCACCACCCAAGTCTATACCCACTTAGACTTTCAGCATCTTGCTAAGGTCTATGACCAAGCACATCCGAGAGCGAAAAAATCTTAACTTCATTGCGGTTATTCACTTCATTGAATTGTTTTTGATTTCTTTGAAATTCTTGTCTGTGCCAGTTCATAGGCTTTGTTAAATGCTTTTTGTGATGCTATTTCATAATCGGGAATGACACCTACTCCTTGCCAGTTATCTTCCGAGTCGAGGGCGATAAACTGCGCATAAGGCAATTCCAAAATAGTATGACTGCCGACGTCAATTGAGGTATTGAGTGTTGCGACACCCATTGTCGCTTCGCCAACGATAGTTGCTTTGCGCAATTGCAGTAATGTGTGGCTAAAAAATTCCCATTCTTGACTCACGAAAGATGACGTCAAAATATATAAGGGCAAGTTATTTTCTAATTTTGCATATTGCTTTGTACTTTTAGCAGAAATCGTTTTGTTTACTCCATTGATGAGCAATTCCCCTAATACAGTCCCGTTGGGCACAAAATAACTGACCAGTTGCTGAACTAGTGATAGTTCTGTTTTATCTGCCAAGGTTATATCGATAATCAAGGCATCGACGTTTTTAACATACCTTACGGCGTCATTAAGTAGGTGCGTGGTTTTATTAAAATCTAACTGACCAGTGATTTTAAGGTAACCGATGTTATCGCCCGATAGTTCGGTTGTAATACTGCCGTTTAGTGTGTCGAACACCACTTCACCGCTGACTGAATGAGTATAGGTGGGTGCTTGTTGTTTTATGTCAATTCCCGTATCCATAGTCGCTTTCACAATTTGGGTTCTTAACGCTTGGCGAAATTGTTCTCGGTCGACCTCTGAATTCAAGCTTGCATTGAAAGACTCTGACTTTAAACTTGTCGCAATATATTGGGCACGTTTTGGGTGCAAGTAAATGTCTTCAAGAGCAACAGCAATGTTTCGTTTAAGCTCTATAACTTTGACAGGCGTTAGTGTAACTGACTGGTTACTGGGGTTTTCAGTTGCGATCGAAAAGCTCGAAAACAAAATTAAAAATAAGACAATGATTTGTGATACCAAAACTAAGCCCTTTGTGAGGTGGGTAACACAGATATTGTGACGGAGTTAGCTTTTTAAACCTTAAACTGTGGGGAGGAATTGTAAACCTTAATTGTAGATGACTTCTGTTGCAAAAATACCAGTCTTTAAGATAAAGCATCCCATTTCTCCATACAGGACGGTGTTACCTTCAACTGATAATAAAAAACAACTAAATTGTTTTTGCCCCAAAGTGATTTAACGTTAATGCTCTATAGGTCAGATTTGAGTTTTTGAGAGAGTATTAATTTTAGAATCTACTTTTAAACGCTTACTGCTATAAAACTATTTGTGTTTATTATTGTTTTATCAATAGAGCAAGCCCTGTTTTAAATATTTGAGGATTGCAAGTTGAAACATTTATCATTAATTATATTTTATTGACATGTAGTTCTGTGATGTTTAGGTTAAATAATAATCACATATAATCGAATAAGGAAATTCCATGAAAAACCTCAAATTATTAACTACTTCAATTAAATCAGTAACTTTGGCTGCTTGTTCACGGTGAGTGCAACAGTTAATTCCAGCGGTATTTTTACTGATAATTGCTTTGGTAGTTTCCCTTATTACGACTATTTCCTAGAAGATAAAATTGGGAATAAAACCTTCCCGTACTTAAATGTACATTATGGTAATTGGGGATTAGAAGAAGCTTCACATCACCAAAATCAAATTAAAAGTGATTATCGCTCTCTATACAAAGGAAATGACTTTGATGACATTCTAGCAAAGTTAAAACAGGAAGCTGGGCTATAAAACTAAGCGTTCGTGTTAGACGCACTTATGCTTTTTTTAACTCATGGAGAGAAAATGAAACATTTTTTAATTATTTTAAACGCCATTTTCCTATACTCATGTAGTGGGGATGAAAAAGATACACCTTTGAAAATATCAGATATTGATTTTGTATCTTCCACAATTGAAAGGTGTGTAGCCGAGTATCAATCAGCGGGAATAATCTATGCTGACGATCTAACTCAGTTTTATTGTGATAGTTATTTAATAGACACTACCGCAGATCTAAAAAACTTTAGAAACTTAGATGCCGTTGGGTTTGCGGGGTTGGGTGATATGGATATTGACTTTACTAATTTTTCTAAAATTTCATACTTCTCTTTGTATGATACATATTTAGAAAGTTTAAATTTGACCAACTTATCTGTGTTGAACAACTTAACTATGCTAGAGCTTCATAATAATTATGAGTTGCGGTCAATAGACTTTTCTGCACTTGAAAATTTAGAAAAAGTACTAGTTTTGCGCTCTCCTTTAAAGGAGATAAATACCGATGGTTTAGTAAACTTAAAAGACCTTAAGATTTATGGATCGTTTATAAGGCATAGTCAGCATTTTATGGCTGAATTAGAAGCGGTAAACTTCAGTCAAAATATTAACCTTGAAGACTTAATCATTGTTGGCACGACATTACCAAGTTTGATATTAAATCAACATGAAAAACTAGTTTCATTGGAATTTTCTGGTCCATTAGAAAATGTTTACATTGAGGCACCAAGTCTCGAAAATATTGGAATATCAGGCTCATTATTGACCTCAATAGATGTTTCTAAACTGCCAAATCTTAAAAACATAAGGGTCAAGCATGGAGTTTTAGAAACGATTAACTTTGAATCAAACTTAGAGTTAATGAGTGCAGACCTAACTAACAATTTATTAACTAATGACACCATCGAATATTTAGACAGTTTGCCAAAACATATCACAGTGATTTATTAACACTTCAATAGTAATAGAGGTTAATATTTTATGTGCTGTCGAATGACAATGAATATCTAAATTAAAATTGGCTACGATTTTATAGTTTCTGCACCACCTTTTATCTATCTAATTTTCTGTCCAAATCTGAGTTAATGGCAGTTTTCCTGAGCTAAAGTATGCTCATTAAAGGAAATAAAAAAGGGCAACATGTGTTGCCCTCTGTTTTGTTAAAATGAGTAAAACTCAATACCCACCATTTAACACAGTGGAGTTGTCCCAATACGACTGCCACACTGAATTGTGGCGAATGTAATAAACCAGTTGTTTATCATCTTGGTCGTGCAATACGGCTCGGTCACCCCAACGGCCAAAGTAGTCATCTTCGGGGGCAAGATTACCGACGTTGTTCATACTGCCACCATTGGCTAAATCAACATCAACCAGTTGCAAAGATTGCAGGTAGTGCCAGTTGTATGTGCCGTCTTCGCCAATACTTTGGTTCCAGCCCGACAGTGGAAAAGCAAATTTGAACTTACTGTCATTTACTTTGAGTTGCGTAAGCGCGCGGTAATCCCATTCTGCGACGGAATATTGATTTTCATATACTAAGGTTGCAACCACAGTTGGATCGTTTGGGTTTGATACATCATAAAGCTCGGCCTTTGCACCTTCGACAAACGCCTGTTCATTGTCGGGCTCAATGGCTGTTAAGCCAACGCCGGTATTTGGATCAACTTGTTGACCTATGCCGAGTACAAACTGTTCGTTAAGTGGTTGTAAATACGAAGAGTAACCGGGAATTTCCAATTCGCCGGTAATAAAAGGTGACGCAGGATTTGATAAATCGAGCACGTAAAGAGGATCGGTGCGGCGGAAAGTTACAACATACGCTTTATCGCCAAAATATCGAACGGCATAAATATCTTCGTCCGGCTTACCAATTGGGGCTGGATACTGTTCGTTTGGCAATTTGGCAATTTGTTGTAATGACTGGTCAGTATCCGCTTGCAGCACAAACAGTTGGTGCTTACGCGAAATGTCAGGATCGTCCCAAATGCGTTGTGAAGTGATCACGCGTAAGAAGTTATCCTTTTCACTGAAGCGTAAGTGTGAATTACTCCAGGCTACGTGCCCTTCAATTTCACCAGAGGCAACATAATCAACCGATTGTTCGGTATAGGTAAACTGGTGAATCACGGTGCTCGTTGTGTTTGACTCTCCATCATACAGTGTGCCGTACATGTATAAATTATTGGTGGATGCATACAAGCCCTCCAGCGGAGCAATAACACAAATGGATTCAAATTCATTGGGCGCGTTTAAATCAAACGTGGTTAAAGTCGTCACTTGGGTGTAGCCGTGAAAGTTTTTGCTACTAGCCGGTAAAAAACACTGCTCAGGATTTACTAATAATTGTTCTGCACCGTCGTTAACTTGGATGCTGGGCAATATGTCTTGGCTGTCTAAATTAAGGAACTGTTTATAAATTTGTTGCTTTTGTTGCACAGACGCATCGCTAGGTATATCGACGTATAAATTTGGAGAGAACTGACTGATTATGTATACCTTGTTTTCGATCCGACGTGAGTTTTGTACATAACCATCAATTTTATATTTTACCAACTGCGATGGTGAGCTTTCATCTGTAACATCATTAATATTCACGCCAAAACTATTTTGTCCATACCAGTATGGTTCGGAAGGCAAAATGTCGGCGGTCGCAATATCATCGCTGGCATTTGTTTGTTGGTTAGCTGCTTCGTAACGGCCGTAAATGGTCATCATGCGGTTGGCTTGCAGATATAAGTTTGACAGCTCATAAGCTTGATCGTCTGTGGCTATTATGGCTTGCTCCATAAGGCTGTCGTCGTTTTGTCGTTTTAAGACACGAACATGCGGTTTGTTTCTTGGATCTTGTTGCTCGGTATTTTCGCCGCTTTCTAAGCGCGCCCAATGGTAACCATAATTGTTGTTGCTGGCGACAAACATCAGATTGCCGTCGTATTTGACTCGGTCGCTTTCAGCCACACCTTCTTCTTGGGTGGTGGTGGTCGAAAAATTTGAGTTGGCACTTTCAGCACTGGCGTCATCGGTGGTGCTTGCCATCACTTCGTCAGTGAAGGGCATATTACAATTAACGCAATTATTATAGCGTCGGTCTGGGTCATTGGCTAAAAACAAACCGTTCTGTAATGTTAGCATCGCTTGTTCACCAGACACCTTGGTGAGCTTGGCTCCGTCGGCAGTCATGAGTGTCAATTCTGTCTGGGATACTTGATCTGAGTTGCGGTTGCCACAGCCAGCAAGTGCTAACCCCAAACAGCTAAATACCAAAGTCTTTAAAGCAAATGTGAAGCGCTTGTTACCTTGTCGAAGATTACCGTTCATAATTTTTGTTCCATATCCATGATTGACCAATTTTTACGCAGGTTGATGTGAACAACTGTAATGGATGAACTCAGAGTTAACTGTTGAAAAATGCTATCAAATGTTATCAATTGTAATCGCACTCACTTGAGTAAATTATTCGTGTTAAATTTAGCATGTCTTTTTATACCGTAAAGCCGGCTCAGAATAGTCTTTACGTTTATCCTGCATGCAGTGGAGTAATTTATGTGGCGTGGAATCCCCATGATAGCTAAGTTTGTTATACAAGTGCTGTTGGCATCTCTGTTAATACATGCTACTTTTGTGATGGCCAAGCAGGGTACAGATGATAATGCCGAATCACTCATGCAAGTTGGTGAATGGCAGGTAAACCTCGCTGTTGGACTCGGACAACGCAGCGCC
>JABXID010000194.1 GCA_013373245.1 Gammaproteobacteria bacterium | reverse complement strand
GTATAAAAATTATTCATCTCAATTACTTTTTCAGGGCGAATTGGATGTGCCATTGGGCCAGCATCTTCAGCAAATTGCATCGTCCTCATAACCTTCGCGTGTTTTATACGCTCAATTACAGGGCTACCCATATCGGCACTAAACTGCTGGTCTCTGAAAACCGTAAGGCCTTCTTTTAAACTCAGTTGAAACCAATCGCGACACGTAACCCTATTACCAGTCCAGTTATGAAAATATTCATGAGCGATTACTGCTTCTACACCGTGGAAGTCGGTATCCGTCGCCGTTTTATCATCAGCCAATACATATTTACTATTGAATACATTTAGCCCTTTATTTTCCATTGCACCCATGTTGAAAAAGTCGACAGCGACTATCATGTACGAATCTAAATCATATTCCAGTCCATAGACTTCTTCGTCCCATAGCATTGATTTTTTCAGTGACTCCATAGCGTGCGGCGCTAAATGTAAGTTACCTTTATCAACATAAAGTTCTAAAGCAACGTTTCTACCTGATTTAGTAGTAAATGAACCTTCTAGTAGGTCAAAGTTACCTGCCACCAAAGCGAACAAATAACAAGGTTTAGGGAACGGGTCCTGCCATTTAAACCAGCGAACTTTCTCGTTTTCTCCATCCCCTTCAGATAAGCTTCCATAATCAATAAGATTGCCATTGGCCAGCACATGAACATTATTGGGATCTGCAGTAAAGATAGTGACCGTAAATTTAGAAAGTACATCGGGTCTATCTAAGTAGGGAGTAATTTTTCTAAACCCCTCAGCCTCACACTGGGTACAATATACACCTGCCGATTTATATAACCCTTCAAGTGCGGTATTGTTTAACGGATCGACCAAAGACTCTATTTCTAACTCAAACGTAGACAACTCAGTTTTAACCACCAGTTGTTCATCTTGCAAAACATAATCACTGACCGTTTCTGAATTTATTTTTACACTCAGTACCGACTTTACTTGCGAGTCCAATACCAAGGGTGCTTGATGATCACCGTTACGCTCTATCGAAAGCTTAGAGCGAACTAGTGTTTGACAATCATCTAGCGTAAAAAATAACTCTGTAGTTGGGATCAAAAAGTCAGGAGCTTTATAATCTTTTAAATATTTTGCTTGAGGATTTTGAGACATGATAATCGCTCTTTTAAGTTATAGATTAACGACGAGTTTGAAAGAAGACGCACCCAACCTTTTGTTAAAAACAAAAAATCGTTAAGTGCGTTGTGTTACCTAGGTTGCTGTAGCTTCACCCTTTTTTAAAACTTTGATGCCCAAATAAGCAAATGCTATGGCAAGTATTGGGTTTAATAAATTGAAAAACGCGAACTGCCAATAATCTAACGTGCTTACTGATAAAACACCCGCCATATAGGCACCGCATGTATTCCAAGGGATCAATGCACTAGTAATAGTGCCACCGTCTTCCAGCGCACGCGACAAGTTGACATTATCAAGTCCACGGCGCTCGTATTCTTCTTTATACATACGACCAGGCATAACAATAGACATGTATTGGTCAGCCGTTATTAAGTTCGTACCAAATGCTGTCGCTATTGTTGACGTTATTAAAGACCCTGTAGACTTTGCCGCTTTTAATATGCTCTGTACAAACACGGCCAACAGGCCAATTTTTTCCATTACAGCGCCAAACATCAAAGCTGTCATGATCAACCACGTGGTATTTAACATATTGGCCATACCGCCACCACTTAACAAGCTGTCCATAACTTCATCACCGGTTGAAACGCTAAATCCATCAAACATGGCTGTCCAAATAACCGTTACATGATCGATAAACAAACTACTTTCTGACACATTTGTTAATAGATCCGTTTGAAAGATAGCGCCCCAAATTGCGCCGATTAACGCGCCTATAAATATCGACGGAAATGCAGGTAACTTTTTAACCGCCATCGCTATTAATATCATTAGCGGTACCAAATGAATTAACGACACGTCGTACGTTGACAAAATAATATTCTGAACGTTCTCAACCGATACATCGCCCCCCGCTCGCTCTTCTGTTAGACCGATAATAGTAAATAAGATAAGAGTGACGATAAACGATGGAATCGTGGTCCATAACATATGGCGAATATGGCTAAATAAATCACTACCCGCTACGGCCGGTGCTAAGTTTGTAGTCTCAGACAACGGGCTTATTTTGTCTCCAAAGTACGCACCAGAGATAATGGCACCAGCTGCTATTGCTGCGTCCGCACCAATACCATTGGCGATGCCCATAAGTGCAACACCTACAGTCGCTGCTGTTGTCCAAGAGCTACCTATACTCATTGCGACTATTGCACTTAAAATACAAGCAGCAACATAAAACCAATTCGGATTAAGGATCTGTAATCCATAATAAATTAAGGTTGGAACAGTACCAGACAACAGCCAAGTACCAATTAGAGACCCAACGGCTAACAAAATAAATATCGCACCCATAGACAATGAAATGCCGTGGATCATTGCTTTTTCTAATTGCTGCCAACCAAGTCCATTTTTTAAGCCGATAAGGCAAGCAATACCTGCCGCTATTAGCAGTACAATTTGGTTAGGACCATACGAGCTGTCACTGCCATATATAGCGACTGACAGCGCCAATAATACAACCAATACTGCAACCGGGATCAAAGCATCAATAAAGCTAGGTTTTTTAATTGTATTCAAATCAAATTCCTCGAAATAGCGTCATCGTTAAAAACTGATGACGCCCACTAAATTTAAGAAAACAAAAGATACTGCAAACGGTGTTAACCAACGTAAAGTGAAATACCAAATACTAAACGTTGTCTCGTACATATCCACTTCTTCTTTAACCGCTGGTTTTTTCATGACCCAGGCTACAAAAATAGCAGTTGCAAGTCCGCCAAGTGGCAGCAAGACGTCAGACGTTAAATGATCAACTAATTCAAAGTAGTTGGTCACATGTTTACCAATAAACACGAAGTCCAGTTTAGCCCATTCTGCACCTGTGAAAGAGAAAACTGTTAGCATACTAATAAACCAAAGAATACTGACCGTTGATAATGCCGCTTTCATTCTAGAAAGACCTAAGTGCTCTACTACCCATGCAACAGCTGACTCAATCATTGCTATCGACGATGTAAAAGCAGCGAAACTAAGCATAATAAAGAATAAAGTTCCAAAGAAAGTCCCCCCCCACATTTGACCAAATGCAATCGGTAAACTTACAAAGACAAGGCCTGGTCCCTGCGAAGCTTCTAGTCCATTACCAAACACTATCGGGAAGATTGCAAGCCCTGCTATCAAAGCAATTAAGGTGTCAGCGAATGCTATCGCCAGTACTGATTTGGAGATAGAAGTTGAAGTAGGTAAATACGCGCCATAAATCATCATGGCGCCGGACGCTAAACTTAGGGTAAAAAACGCATGTCCCAGCGCAATCAATACGCCTGAATAAGTTAGCTTAGAAAAGTCAGGATAAAACATAAAGTGCAACGCTTTGCCGAAGTCTCCGTTCATGGCGGCGTAGCCAGCAATGATGAGTAAAAGAACCAACATTGCAGGCATCGCATAACTCACCGCTTTTTCAAGTCCGTGCTTGACCCCAAGCCCCACAATTAAACCAGTGCCTAAAAGTACAATAGTACTCCAAAAAATTAGCGTTGAAGGCTCGCTTAAAAGTGTTGTGAATATAGTCTCTACTTGAGCAGGCGTCGCATTATTAAAGTTTCCAGCGCCCGCTTGGAAGACATAAGAGATGGCCCAACCGGCAATGACTGCATAAAAAGACAAGATTAAGAAGCCAGAAACAAGTCCTGCCCAGCCTACGACACTCCATTTAGTGTTGGCGCCAGCTTCAATTGCCAAAGCTTTTACCGAATTGCCGGGACTTTGACGACCACGGCGACCAATCAAGGTCTCTGCGATCATAACTGGGATACCAATCCCCAAAATACACAACAAATAGACGATAACAAATGCGCCACCGCCATTTTCCCCCATAATATACGGAAACTTCCATATATTACCTAAACCAACTGCAGCGCCCGTAGCCGCCAAGATAAATGCTAAACGGCTTGACCATTGACCATGATCAACATGTGTTGTTGACATGATTTCCCCTCTTATTATTTTTATTTAAAATAAAAAAAGCAGCCTGTAGGAGGGCTGCCTTTTTACTACAACTTACTTTATTTTAGTGTTTTAGCAATTTGATCCGTCGAGATTAAATCTACCGTAATACGAGCAGTTTCTTCCAAGAAAGGATCTAAATCATCTAATTCTTCCGGAGTATCATCGTCAAGCGACGCTACTTTTTCGAAACCTAAACGAACCAAACGAGCATTTAATCGAGCTAGTTCCTTGGCTTTATCTTTATCTTTTTCAGCGATACGCTCTTTTTCATTTAACGAAACGTATTTCTTCTCTTTATTTTCTCTGTAATGCGCAATGTCGTCGTTTAAATAGTTAAACTCAGGTTCAGCGTTAATTCTAGAATTATGGCGCTCTGTTAACATTTTCACTTTAGTCGTAATGGCTGGTGAATTAGCATATTGCACAGGACGAATATTATCCCAAGGCAGCGCATTGTCTTCTTGACTCTCACCCCACTCCTCTGGTTCTATCGCTGACGGTAATAAAATGTCAGGTATTACACCTTTGTGTTGAGTGCTGCCACCGTTGATACGGTAAAACTTCGCTATTGTAAACTGCACAGAACCCAGTTTTTCATCAAATATATCAAATGGACGACCTAAAGGACGGTGTTCTTGCACTGTGCCCTTACCGAATGTTTGCTCACCGACGATAAGTGCGCGTCCGTAATCTTGTAACGCTGCTGAAAATATCTCAGAAGCAGAAGCACTATAGCGGTCAACCAAAACAGTTAGTGGCCCATCATAATGGGTTACGCCGTCGTGATCACCTCGTACACTGATATTACCGACACTATTACGAATTTGTACGACAGGACCTCGGTCAATAAACAAGCCGGTTAATAACGACGCTTCAGTAAGCGAACCGCCACCATTACCACGTAAATCAACAATAATGCCTTCTACATTTTGATCTTTAAGCTTGGCAATTTCGGTTTTCACATCCGCAGATAAATTGTTATAAAAACTTGGAATACTGATTACACCAACTTTTGCACCCAACTCACCAATTTGAGATTCAAATATTTGTGAATCTGCCGCTCTATCTTCTAAGCGAATTTTGTCTCGAACAATACTGACTTCTTTTGAATTTCCTGCAACATTGTCACCACGTACAACTTGCAATCTCACTTCCGTGCCTTTTTTGCCTTTAATAAGTTCAACGACATCATCCAAGCGCCAGCCAATGATGTCTACGTAATCGTCTTCGCCTTGTGCAACGGCAATAATTTTGTCTTCTGGCTTTAACTGTTCAGTTGAATCAGCTGGACCGCCCGGCACTAAGCTGCGGATCACAGTAAACTCATCAACTGGCTGTAATACAGCGCCTATGCCTTCCAGTTCGAGATTCATTTCCATATTGAAACGTTCGGCTCTTCTTGGCGACAAATATGAAGTGTGAGCTTCGATACTACGTGCAAACGAGTTCATCACTAATTGAAATGCATCTTCGCTTTGCGACTGTGACAAACGACGCATCGCGTTGTGGTAACGTTTTGTTAACGTTTCTTTGATCTTTTCAGGCTCTTTACCAGCCAGCTTCAGATTAAGCGCGTCGTATTTTGTCTTTTGACGCCAATATTCATCGAGCTCTGCTTCAGTTGACGCCCAAGCAATATCTTCTCTGTCAAAATAGAAATTATCTTCTTTAGTAAAATCCATTTCTTTATCTAACAGTTTGATGGCTTGTTCATATCGCGCTAAACGGCGTTTAACTGATTCTTGGTAAATATCAAAAGCAAACTCTAATTGGCCTTTGATAATACCGTCGTCAAACTTATACTGATATTTGGCAAAACGTTCGATGTCTTGCTGGAGGAAGATGCTCTTGTTGTAATCTAAATTACTTAAGAACTTTTCATATACTTTGGCGGATAATTCGTCGTTAAGCTGTATTTTCTTATAATGCGATCGTGTAAACCAAGCGGCTATTCGCTTCGACGCGGTTCGATGTTGAGATTCCTGATCAAGTTCCGGAACCATAAACTTTTCATTTTTTATCTCGGCTGAAACACCAGCCGATAACGCGATTGAAACCGCAAGTGGTAATGTAAAAATACGCTTAACTAACTGCATATCGACTCCTATGCTTGGAAGATATTGCCTTTCTTAACCTTCATGATCATTCCTGAACCTAACTGAACAGAAACTTCATCTTTGGAGGTTTCTAAAATAACGGCAGATACTGGGTCAGCACCTAACTTAACTAGTATAGATTTACCGACCGTAAAATCTTCACTGGCGACTAATTCTTTTTGAACACTTGGTTTTGCTTTGGTTCCCTTAGCGCCAGAACTATTTAAGTTTGATTTTCTTTTTGGAGGATTGCTAACCGATTTGCCGGATTTTTTGTAAGATTTCTTTTCTTTGGCGTTTGCTGCTTTTTTCTTTTCTTGAAATTTAGCTTTACTTTCAGCAAGTTGAACTTGTGCGTGTTGCACATGTTCTTCTGTTAATTCTTCAACTTCATTACCATCCAAATCAACACGTTTGCCGCCTTTGCAAACGGCTTCCAAATAACGCCAGCTATTTGTGTAACGACGTAATGCGTGTCTTACTTGTGTTTTAGATACTGGCGAATCTTCTGTCAATCTCTCTGCGATGTCTGCAAAGATCCCTACTTTTATAGGTTTAGCGTCGCCTTTTAAAGAGAAGCTGTTAGGAAAAGTTTCCGCTAAATAAGCAATAACTTTATTTAAATCTGTTTTTTCTTGAGTTTGCATTAATCGTGCTCTATTTCATCTATCTTTTGGCGAACAAACGAGTCCAGCCAACTTTCTAATTCGTCGTATTCAGCCTCAATAACAAAGTCTTGCCCTGCTACTGCGGCCCAAAGTTCATCAAACAATTGTTCAACCATATAAGGGGTAACATCATCAGGCAACATATTATATGCTTGATGGATCATAGAATTGATCCTGTCAGTTACTTCCTCTTCTTGACCATCCCAGTCTCCAACCAGTTCTTGGCCAATAATATAATCATGAACATCAATTAGGTCTTTCATGTGTCAACTCAATCAATCTCTGTTCCAAATGGACTCTACAAATGACACTAGCTGCACAAGACCCGCCTGATCTTCTGCGTCGAAACGCGACAAGCTCGGACTGTCGATATCTAATACCGCAACTAATTTACCATCAACATTAATTGGAACCACTATTTCAGAATTACTGGCAGCATCACAAGCAATATGGCCATCAAATGCATGAACATCTTCGACCAATTGCGTTTGATTTAACGCAGCGGCAGTGCCGCAAACACCTTTGCCAATTGGAATTCTCACACAAGCAGCTTTGCCTTGGAAAGGGCCAAGCACTAGTTCTTTATCATCGCCTTGAATAGTGTCAGCGACTAAATAAAACCCAGCCCAGTTAATGTCTTGTAATTGATCAAACAACACAGCGCTTACATTTGCTAGGTTGGCTATTAAATTAGGTTCACCTTCACACAATGCATCCACTTGCATATTTATCTCGCGATAAAAATTAGTTTTTGACAAGAAACACCTTTTGAATTTCTCTACTACTTTTCAAGTTTAGTACGATAAAAGCAGTTGAACATTGAATAAACACGTTAAGTTACCCCGTTCAGCTCCAAAGTTAAAGGCATTGGTGCGATAAATTACGGACAATTCAAGTTGTTTGCGCAATTTTCACCCATAACAGAGCTTCGGTGAATGAAAATTTATAAAATAGAGGTTTCGAATAGCAAAATATACGCTATTTTATCTTGCCGCCAAATAATCTATATCTGCTAAATAGTCTGCAATTTCGTCACTGACGTTATCTCGTTGTTCTTGACTGAGTTGGCCAAGTTGCTGTGCAAACCAATTTTGGAACAATTCGCGGTTAAAATCACTTTTGTCTTGGTGAGCTTTTGTGCGTTTATAGTTAATGTCAGTTATCAGTCGTCTTAACTCCATTTCATCCATAGGTTTCGATATTAGTGCAGTTTCAAACGCTACAAGCCACTGCTGACGAGCTTCAATTCTATCTTGCATAGTTGGTTTGGTCTTGGCCATAAGTGACGTAAAACTTTCGAGCTGCTCTGGAGTAACATGACCTAACCAGCGCTCCAAATTTTCAACTCTTCGTTCCATGCGATCTTCGTTAGTTTCTTGCTCAGCTTCTTCTTGCCATTTCTCATGCTGTTCTTGCTGTTTAAGCTCTAGATTTTCAACTAACTCTAGCTTTTGTTGTTGGGTGAGTTCATCCATTAGACCTATCAGTTTGGGCGCTATATATGCCGATGAGCGTTGCCATACGAGTGGTAACTCTTGATACTTTTTTAGAAACAGTGAAGTGTTTTGCTTTTCAATCGCGTGGTCAAAATCTCTCAGAAGCTGGGCATATTCAGGTAGCTCATTGTTTTTATGCCACGTAAAAAAATCATCAATAAGCGCAGATAGCTTGTCTTCTTGTTCATCGTTAAGTTCGACCAAGTCTTCTACTTGCCACTCTAACCACCAGTCGGCGTATGTATACGCCAAGCGTGTACTGCAAGACATAATCATTGCACTGAATAACAAAATTAAAACTATTCGAAACATAAGCACTTTAAGTTCTACCTTGAGGTCCAATTAACATTATGACAAATCTATCCGTTGAACGTTTAATCATAATATACCTACAACAACCATACTGGCCTATCGCTTTTTAAGATCAAGTAAATTTCCTGCTACCTGAATTAAACGCTAAGCAAACCTTTGACTTTAAATGACACAAGTAAGAGTATTGTCTTTCTCTTAACTGTTTTTTTTATTTATCTTTCGGTTATGGCAAGTATTTCGTCTGATGCAGCGCGTAGTTTAATAAATTACTTTTCAATTAAAGGGTTAGCTCGGTCCGACTGCCTAAAAGCAATTTCAATGACTGAGATGCAGTTGAATCGTAAGGCGCTGATAGACATAGATAAGTATGAGCAACTTTATCGGTATGCAGAAAATCAATTAGGTGACACCCACCTAGGCTTTAATTACGGTCAACATATCGATGCAAACCGATGGGGAATATTGGGCCAAATTGCCTATTCCAGTGCAACATTAGAACAAGCTTTACAAAACCAACGTCGCTATCAGTCAATGGTTGGGGACTTAGGTGACCCTAATTTTTCGATAGACAACGACACTCTTATTTTAACTTGGTTTCCCGCTCGAGCATACAGCCACCATATTGCTGAAGAGTTGTTAACGAGTTGGGTAGCATTTGCTAGGCGCACTACAGCAACAAACATTAGTCCGAAAAGAGTATGGTTTTCACACCCCAATAAAGATAACCCTGAGGTGTATCAATCGTATTTCAATTGCCCTGTGCACTTCCGACAAAAGAAAACTTCAGGTCAAACATCAATTGGCTTATCAATATCAGCCAACGTATTGCAACTGCCGTGTTCTACTGCCAATCCAGAACTTAACAGAACATTAAAAACTTACGCAAACTCAATAATTTCGCAATACTCTATCGATAACCCAGTGTCAGTCGCGAAAGATTTTATTGCCAGTCAATTACCAAATGAAACACCGACACTGTCACAGTTAGCATCGTCATTGGCAGTCTCTGAGCGAACCTTACAACGTCGATTAACTGAGTTTGACTCTACGTTTAAACTGATAGTCGATGAGGTAAAGAATGACATCGCAATCAACTACTTAATCAATACTCAAAAGAGCTTTCAGGACATTTCCGAAATATTGAAATTTTCAGAACAAAGCGCATTCAGCCGAGCCGTAAAACGATGGACCGGATTATCGCCAGCTCAATATCGAAAACGTAATCAAATTCTAATATTTTGAGTCTACCGCCACGCAACCATAATTTGACTTTACACGCCAAAGATTTTGACATTTGTTGTCATTGCTAAAATAACACTGCAGGCTAGTATTATTTCAATATTAGTAAAATGCAGGTCATCACGTGATAGAAACGTCACAAGTCTATTTCAACCCAGATGCACAGTGGCTGCTAAATTTAGTATTGGCCAGTATGATTTTGGGCGTCGCCTTAGACATCAAAATGCAAGATTTTAGGCAAGTAGCGAAAAAGCCGAAAGCCATAGGGGCTGGGCTAATAGCACAATTTATTTTGCTACCTGCCACAACTTTATTACTAACGTTAAGTTTGGATCTGCCAGCTGGTGTAGAACTTGGAATGATGTTAGTTGCTGCTTGTCCTGGCGGTGCAATCTCAAATTTTGTTACGCACCTCTCCGGTGGCAATACTGCCCTATCTATCTCTATGACCGCTATAGCGAGCGCGCTATCTATATTTATGTTGCCATTTAATTTCTTGTTTTGGTCACAGTTTAATGAGCCTGCTTCAAGCTTTCTGACCCGTATTGACGTTAATACACAAGGCATAGTCATTAGTTTGTTATTTGTATTGGCTGTACCTTTAGCACTTGGATTAATAGTTAAACACAAGTTTCCAAACAGCGCTAAAAAAGCGCATAAGGTTTTAAACGTTACCAGCACGCTGGCGTTAATTGGTTTTATTGCGATTGCCGTTATACGCAATCAACACTCGTTTTTAGTTTACTTTAACTTAATGTTTGCTGTGGTTTTGATCCACAACGCCGTAGCATTCGCTTTAGGTTTTTTTGCCGGCAAACTGGCCAGTCTCAATAATAGAGATGTAAAAGCAACGACCATAGAAGTTGGCATGCAAAACTCATCTTTGGCGTTAGCTATCATCTTCACCCAGTTTGACGGACAGGCTGGCATGGCGCTAATAAGCGCATTTTGGGGGACTTGGCACATAGTGTCAGGGCTCTCAATCGCACTAGTATTTCGATTGCTCATGAAGGCACAAAAGGTTGATCCTTTGAACGCCAACCACCCAGCAAAACACAATAACCAAGGGTAATTATGAAAATATTAATCACAGGCGCATCTGGCTGTATCGGTCGTTCGTTGGTTTATACATTGATGCAACAATATGTAACAGAGGATAATCTTTTAGATATCGATATTTACGCGACCGATATTAAAGAAAACCCTTTTCGTCATCTAAAACAACTCTGTTATCAGCAGTTCGATATTTGCTCCGAGTCTTTTTTACAGTGGGTTACCGAAGTAGACCCCGCCGTCATCATTCACTTGGCTTCTGTGTTACAAATTTCAAAAACATTAACTCGCGATAAGGCATATCAAATAGACGTGGTTGCAACCGAAAAACTATTAGCAACGGCTGCAGAAATAGGTACTTCTAAGTTTGTTGTTACAACAAGCGGTGCTGCATACGGCTATTATCCTGAGAACAACCTTGGAGAAATCCAAGAAAGTCGAGCTACTAAAGGGAATCCAGACTATTTTTATTCAGCTCATAAGTCGGAAGTTGAAGGCATTCTTACTAAATTCAGAGAAGTCGCTCCGGAATTAAAACAAGTAGTTTTGCGCCCCGGCGCAATAATAGGCCCCGACTTTGAAGGTCCTGTTGTCAATTTATTTCAACAAAAAATGATCACAGGTCTGGTCGGTTACGAGGGTCTATTTAATTTTATTTGGGCAGATGACGTGGTGCAGTATTTAATAGAAGCTGCAACTTCAGATATTACAGGTGAATTTAACGTGGCTGGAACAGGTACCTTATCGTTAAAACAAATTGCAGAAAAACTAGACAAGCCATACTTACCTTTACCTCCTTGGTTAGTGAAGTTAGCTTTGACTGTTTTAAAGCCGTTAGGGATTACTCAATACGGACCGGAGCAAGTCAAGTTTATTAAATATCGTCCGGTATTAAGTAATCAAAAAATCTTAAAAACCTTTAAACACCAACCTAAATATTCAACAGAACAGGCGCTATCTGCCTACTTAAATCATCTGGAGAACAGCTAATGACACGTTGTAATTTAGCATTATTAACCTCAATCTTTATTATATCGCTAATTTCAACCAAAACCTCTGCAACCACTGTAAATGTTAAGGATGAACAAGGTAACGCGTTACATAAAGTCATGGTTATGCAGACACCAATAGAAGTTTATCAACTTGATAAATCTGATCAGGGTTATGTGCCAGAGCGAACAAAAGCATACATAGACCAAGTGACTACTTTGTTTACCGACCAACAAGGTCAGGTTGTGTTTTCAGATTATAAAAACAAGCCTGTACGCATCAGACTTCGTGCTCCAGAAATGCAAGATGTGACCGTTGAAACTACGGGTGGAAAAACGATAGAACTGGTTATGAAGCCCATCACCGACCCACTAAAATTAGCAGAATCGCGACCTGCTAACACTTGGTTATCGGCGTTAAATTTTGGCGCTGATGAAGAAGCGGCCGACCTTAAAAAGCACTACATTTTGCAATGTGGATTTTGCCACCAGCAAGGCTCATATTTTTTCCGTCGACCACGAGCACAGGAAAATTGGCAAGAAATAATGAACCGCATGATAGGTTATGGCGCTCGAATTCATGACGATGCGCAAAAAGTGTTGCCTGAACTGTTGGCTAACGAATATAGAACTCTGTATGAAAACCCGGAGCTCGTTCCTAAAGGTACCAATTGGTCTCCGGTGTTACAAAACGCTGAAATTACTTCTTGGCCCATTGGTGATGCATTTTCACAAATGCATGACTTGTTATATCACTCTAACGGTTTAGTGTACGTCGGTGACAATTTACAAGACCGAATGTATGAAATTAACCCTAAAACCGGTGAGTTCACATTATACAAATTAAAACGCGAGAGCTACGATGAACATGGCGGTTTAATGGGTGCTCGACTGGCTTCGTTTCCAAAACATGAAACTTACGCAGGTATTCACTCGTTCGCAGAATCACCGAAAGACGGCAATATCTTTATTACTACCTCTTACCAACAACGTTTAGTTGAGTTCAACCCAAGAACCAAAGAATTTACCAACCATCACATGGACGCTGGCTACTATCCACATACCATTCGTGTTGATAAACAAGATAGAGTTTGGTTTACCATGGCGTTATCTAACCAAATTGCTATGTTCGACCGTAAAAAAGAAACTTTTGAACTATTCGACCTTCCGGCTAGAAACATACAAGAAAGTTTTACTATTTCTTTTATGGGGATCATTCTAAAACTGATGGAATGGGGACTGCCGATTGCCAATTGGGTGAGTATTGATGAGCAGTCATCGGGACTGCCTATGCCATACGGTATCGACATCACCCCAAATGGTGATATTTGGTTTGCCCGCCTGCTGGCTGATTCCATTGGAAAAATTGACGCTAAAACCAAACAAGTTACAGTGTACGATACGTCATTTAAAGGCCCTCGCCGACTTAGAACTGACTCTAAAGGTAACTTATGGATCGCAGCTTTTCCGGAATCTATGATTGTTAAGTTCGATCCTGTCTCAGAAACTTTCACTAATTATCCGATCCCTGTCTATCCGCTAGGCAGCGAATCGCCCTATTCACTCAATGTCGACACTAAACGTGACATCGTCTGGATCAACGGCAACACCTCAGATGCGCTATATAGTTATGAAATTGATGCCGATAAATGGACACATTATCCCATGCCAAAGCGCGTGACCTTTACACGGGACGTTGAAATTGCACCAAACGGTGATGTGTATACCACAAACTCAAGCTTTCCAAGTTGGCACATTGAAGATGCACAACCGACGCTTATTCGCTTAAAACCCAGTTATTAATCAAGCAAATAAGTAGTAGCGATAATGAAACTAAATTTGTTTTTAATTTCGTGCCTGTTTGCTTTTTTAGCGGGGCACATGGTCAATTACAGCGTGATATTTTTATCACTGGAACTATTTGATTCACACACCTTAGCTGGATTAGGTTTTGGTTTGTGTTTTTTGCCACCAATTGTATTTGGCTGGTTTGCTGGCGTTTATTGCGATCGGTTTTCACCCAGAACGGTTATTTTAATTGCACAAAACAGCTACGTGATTAGCTTTGTATTATTGTACTTGGCAGTAAGTAATATCGATACGTTAACGCCCAGTCAAAATATAATACTAGTATTAATAGCTGCATTTTTTTCTGGCGTTGGCTGGTCGTTTGTTGCACCAGCCCGGTTTGCGTCATTACCATTTTACGTCTCAGCGGATAAATTATTATCAGCTTCTGTCTTGTTAAATTTGGTTGTCATGACAGGATTTGGCGCAGCTCCTTTGTTATTGAAGTTCATTCAAGTCAATTGGCAATGGCCTATGGTTATGATGATAGGAGGTGTTTTTAGTATAGTTTCGTCTTTGATCTTACTGCCACTAACTTATCCGTTTGAGCGCAAACCAGCTAACAAAACCAAACAAGAATTGTTAGAAAGTTTTGGTTACGTATTACAGTCTAAGCAACTGATTCAATTATTATCCTTGGCAGCTATTACCTACTTACTTATGGGACCTATGCAAGTGTTGTTACCAAGCGTTGCGAAAGATATTTTGCATCTGAGCGACATAGGACAAGGTCGATATTTAAGTCTAGTCGCTCTTGCTCTAGTAATCGGTGGTATTAGCGTCATGGTGTTAAAAAGCAAACTACATTTTGGCCTATTCCTGTTTCTTGCGATCGCGTTGGCTGGTATTGGCATAAGCTCGCTTGGACTGTTACCAGAACTTGTTTACTCAGCGTTTGTTTTGATGTTAGCCGCCATTTTAGGTGGCATGGCGATTAGCCTTATCGTAGGCGGTATTCAACATTATGCGCCAGATAAAATTCGGGGGCGGATCATGAGTATGTATACCATTATTAGCCAAGTTGTCCCCGCACTCTCAGGCATTGTTGCCGGCGCATTAGCAAGTTGCATTGAACTTACACCAGCGTTATTAAGTTTTGGTGCACTCATCTTGTTATTAGCACTTCTAGCCCTTTGGCGCTTTAAAACGGTTCGCTCAATTACACAACTGACTTATACCAAGGAAAACGATGAAGCAATCTAATTTTCAACCAACATTTTCAGATAAAGTTGTTGTAATTACTGGTGGTGCTGGCGGATTAGGGAAAGCACTTTGCGACATACTATGTGCAGCCAATGCAAAAGTTGCGCTACTCGACTTGTCTTTTCCAAAAGAGCCTCTAGTCCTTGAACCTTCATCAGCGTCGAATGTCGTGCAATTAGAATGTGACATATGCGAAATTGCACAAGTTAATCAAGCGATTGCTAAAATAACTGAGCTTTGGGGAAAAATTGACTTTCTGATCAACAACGCAGGCATTACTCACATGAGTCGCTTTGAGGATACAGATACAGTTCTGGTAAAGAAAATAATGGACGTAAATTTTATGGGCAGTGTACACGTCACACAAGCTTGTTTACCATATTTACAGAAAAACCAAGGTCATATTGTTGCTATTTCAAGTGTTGCTGGCTTTTCGCCATTGTATGGCCGTACAGCGTATGCCGCTAGCAAACACGCAATGGAAGGTTTTTTTAGCTCTCTGGCTGCAGAACAAGCAGAAAATAACGTAGACATTTCAATTATTTGTCCATCTTTTGTGGCGACAAGACCCGAATTAACGATGTCCGCCAACCAAGGCGCTGCCTCACCAGGCGCTGCGAAAAAGAATCAAGTCGGACGCACATTAACACCAGAGCAAGCGGCCTCTGAAATTTGTAGGTGTATACAAGAAAAACATAAAAAGATGTACCTTGGCGGCGTATCAAAGTTAGCTAAGCTTTTGCACACTTTGTTTCCTGATTTTTACCGTAAACAAATGACCAAAACAGCATTAAAAGAATTTGAATAAAATGCTCTAGAGACGAGGCAGTTTTTCCGCTAAGAAATCTATCAACAACCTAAGTTTTGACGATAAGTTTCTGTTTTCAGGATACACGGCCCAAATTCCCTCTTTTTTGTCACGAAACGATTTTAATACTTCTTGCAACTTACCGAGTTCAATCGCATTTTTAACGTAATATTCTGGCAATTGGACCAAACCTAAATCTCGTAATGCTGCATCCAATAGTGCCTGTCCACTGTTGCATTTTAACCGACCAGAAATCCGAACGCTTTTTTCTTGTTTATCTTGCATGAAACGCCAGTGATTTATGGAGCCCACCAAACATTGGTGTTGGCTTAACTCCGACAAGCTATGAGGTTCACCGTGATGTGCCAAATAGCTTGGGCTAGCACAAACATAAAGTTGTCTGTCAGTTAAGCGCTTGGCAATGAGTCCAGAGCTTTCTAATCGACCCAGTCGAATCGCAAGATCTATTCCTGACTCAATCAAATCGAGTTTTTGATTGGTTAATATAAAATCAAGCTTAACTTGTGGATACTGCTCAATAAATTGGTTCAACAAAGGTGCTAAAAAACGCTCACCATAAGTAACTGGCGCTGTCACTTTAATTAACCCCGATGGCGTTGACTGCATTTGATTTATCGCTAATTCAGCTTCTTCTAGCCCTTCTACTGCAATTCGACTTTTTTGGTAATAAAGCGCTCCGGCCTCGGTCAAAGTAACCGTTCTAGTTGTTCTGTTTAACAACTTAACGGCAAGTCGCTGTTCTAATTGCGCTACTCGCCGACTCACTTGTGCCACTGAAGTATTCAGTTTTGATGCTGCAGCGGTAAAACTTTTACTTTCCGCAACCGCCACAAACTCCACAACACCCTGCCATTCCATAAAACCCCTAGTGTAATAAAACTATTATTTACAAAGTCATTATTACATATTTGTAAAACTGATTTACACCGATAGTTCACCATAAGCCTAAATTAACCGTCTATACTTCAGCTTCATTTAGCACCAATTCAAGGGAAAAACATGACGATTCAGTTACAACCGGGTCAAAAGACCATTAAATCAAAAGCCGCCGTGGCATGGGCTGCTGGCGAACCGCTAAAAATGGAAGAAGTTGATGTTGAACTGCCAAAAGCTGGTGAAGTGCTGGTTCGTATCGTCGCAACAGGCGTTTGCCATACCGACGCTTTTACCTTGTCAGGTGAAGATCCTGAAGGCATCTTTCCGGCAATCTTAGGTCATGAAGGCGGTGGTATCGTCGAAATGGTCGGCGAAGGAGTTACCAGCGTTGAAGTGGGCGATCATGTCATTCCGCTTTATACGGCTGAGTGTGGCAAATGTAAATTCTGTACGTCTGGAAAAACTAATTTATGCCAAGCGGTTCGTGAAACTCAAGGCAAAGGTCTAATGCCAGACGGCACATCACGTTTTTCAAAAGACGGTGAGCCAATCTATCACTACATGGGGTGCTCGACTTTTTCTGAGTATACCGTTTTGCCAGAGATCTCTTTAGCTAAAGTCAACAAAACTGCACCACTCGAAGAAGTTTGTCTGCTCGGCTGCGGGGTTACAACAGGTATGGGCGCAGTATTAAATACTGCAAAGGTAGAAAAAGGCGACACTGTGGCTATTTTTGGACTCGGTGGAATTGGTCTTTCTGCAGTAATTGGCGCGAGAATGGCTGGAGCAAGTCGTATTATTGGTGTGGATATCAACGAGAGCAAGTTTGATTTAGCCAAACAACTTGGTGCGACCGACGTCATTAATCCGCAACATTTTGACAAGCCAATTCAAGAAGTGATTGTTGAAATGACAGACGGCGGCGTCGACTACTCATTTGAATGTATCGGTAACGTCAACGTAATGCGTCAAGCGTTAGAGTGCTGCCACAAGGGTTGGGGCGAATCTGTGATCATAGGTGTCGCTGGTGCAGGACAAGAAATTTCAACTCGCCCTTTCCAACTGGTAACTGGACGAGTTTGGCGCGGTACCGCATTTGGTGGCGTTAAAGGTCGTTCTGAATTGCCAGACATTGTAGAAAAGTACTTAGCAGGCGAATTCGGGCTGCAAGAATTCATTACTCATACCATGAGTTTAGATGAAATAAATTCTGCCTTTGATTTGATGCACGAAGGTAAAAGCATTCGTTCTGTAGTTCATATGGATAAATAAGGTGCTGATTAGATATGTTAGAGAACCTCAGTCAAAATAAAGTGCACGGTGGCTGGCACAAACAATACAGTCATAGTAGCGATAGTGTTAGCTGTAACATGCGTTTTGCTATCTTCTTACCGCCACAAACCAATGAAAGTAATCCTGTGCCTGTGATCTACTGGCTTTCGGGACTTACATGCACGGACGAAAATTTCATGCAAAAAGCCGGCGCGTTTAAAATTGCTGCGGAACTTGGTGTTGCTATTGTTGCTCCAGATACCAGTCCAAGAGGTGAAAATGTTGCGGATAACGATGGTTATGACTTAGGTCAAGGCGCTGGTTTTTACGTTAATGCAACACAAGCGCCGTGGTCAAATCATTATCAAATGTACGACTACGTCACCCGAGAATTACCGGCATTAATTGAACAGCACTTTCCAGTATCAAAACTAAAAAGCGTTGCAGGTCATAGTATGGGTGGTCACGGTGCGTTGGTCGTTGGTTTAAAAAATCAGACTGAATACCAATCCATTTCTGCGTTTAGCCCTATTGTTAATCCAATGCAATGTCCTTGGGGTCAAAAAGCGTTTAGTACTTATCTAGGCGATAACAAAGAAGATTGGAAACAATACGATGCGTGCGAATTGATAAAAGCAAATGACGTTGAGTTGCCGATTTTAATTGACCAAGGAGACGCGGATCAGTTTTTGATAGAGCAATTAAAGCCTGAAAACATCGCTTCTATCGCAAAACAAAAAGGCGTTAACCTTGAGTTAAGAATGCAACCGGGTTACGACCACAGTTACTTTTTTATCTCAAGCTTTATTGAAGAACACATTAAATTTCACTGCCAATATTTGAAGTGATTAAATATTTAAAAACAGCACTATGAAAACAAAAACACCCAATCTTGCTTGGGTGTTTTTTTATGGTTACAACAACTCACGAATGTTTACCGCAAACCAAGCTCAATGTCTTGAATAATAAAGTTACCATCGTAAACAGGATGCGGGGTTCCGTGAGTTTCGATATCAAAATACTCGCGCTCTGAATCTGGTAGGCCTTGAAACGCACCGATAACTTGATAAATCCACACTTCTTGGTCAAATTCTAGCTGATTATGTTGGTAGTAATTCAACGCGCTAGTATTCACGCCCGAGTCGATAACTTCACAAAAATAGTTCTCAACTTCCTGTTTGAGTTTATCTTCGTCCAATTCAACCGATTGCTCTTGTTCAACAACTAATGGATTAGCTACCGGTCGATTTATAGCACTTTGCCACAAGCGATTCACGGTACGTATATTGTTAACTAGTGATGTTAGCTCGAACTCTTGTTCTACATTGTTCACATCCGCCGCGGCAGGTTTGATAATGCCAGATGCTCGGTTAAATAACGCAGGCACATTACTTAACGTCACATAGTTAACTGGTTCAAAGTCGGGCTTTTGATCCATGTGTAACATAAAGCCTTTTAACAAACGTGTACGTCCTTTAAATTCACGGAATCGACCCAGCAACTCTATCAATTTACTTTGTACTAAGCTCAACTCCTGTGTTGATGTCGCAAATGCCGATTGCAAAGTGACCACCAGCAAGTGTCGTAATTCACGGTGACTGCCAGCTAGTTGACTGAGTTGATCAAAATGGAACATCGCCAATTGATTTAACATATTAGTCACTTGCTGCTGCGCTAATTCGTTTTCACGAATTTTGGCATCCACTGAACTTACGTAACCAAATTCGTTAGAAATACGTGACCACAGCAGACGCACATTAGTAGCGAGGGTTTCGGTTAAGGTATAAACGTGTTCAGTTAAGTCAGATAAATACGCTTGCGACTCATGGTACTTTTGATGTGCCAATGATTCTTTGTAATGTTGCGCTTGCGTGGTTAGTGTCGCTAGTAAATTACCAATATTGGCATCGATTTGACGATTGTTTTCATCTTGCAGACTTTCTTCTAACAATGTACGAAGCGCAGGCCTTAGTCGCAACTCAACATCTGATTCTGGACGCCATAACACCTTTAAGTCGATAAGATTTTGGATCACTTTAGGCGAATGTTCCGCTTCGTTTACCGAGCCTGAAAAATACGCCTGCATAATAAGCTCAGAATGCGTACTGAGGGCATTAAGTAAACTGATGCCGGATTTATTTAAGTTTATATTCATCTTAAATTAATCTCTTATTGCCTAAAGCAAACTGCTTTGTGAAATGGCGTCTTCCGCCCGTTCAGCCAGCGATAAGTTTTCTGTTTCGTCAATAAACTTAAGCACGTCAAACAAATAATCTATTTTGCCAGTGGCGGTGTATATCTGCTTGTCTTGGTTCGGACGCACCAAGTAACCCAATTCCACCAAACGTTTGAAGATCAATTTAAGCTGGGCGTCTAACTCCGATGCTTTCGAGCCAAACAATGCATAACGCGAAATTTTGCCTAGCTGCTCTGCATACGCTGGTGTATCTTCCACCACAGTTTGCAACTCATTCAAACGGATCATAGTACCTTGAGTTAATGGCATGTCGGTCGCCATGGCTTCTTGCACCATCAATAACCACTCCACCATTGGCATTAAATGGCTTGAGACTTCTTGAAACTGCGAAGTTAAGGTTTTGCGTTCGTTATCTCCTAACACTTGATAAGACGCAAAATACACTTCGCCTTCAGCGGCACTGGATAAATGACGATTCAGTATGTTCAGTTGTTGTTCTACTTCTGCGCGATTAGCGCTAGATTGCAAGTAACGGTGTGCATCTTCGTCCAATGTTTGACAAACAAACTGACCTGACAACAACAATTCTAATACACGGCCTTGTTCAGTGATCATGCTATCGCTCCTTCTGCTTGTTCAGTCGTTTTATCAGTTGTGTTTTGTTTGGCTTTTAAACGCTCAGCAATAGCGCTGACTTTAGGTTGTACCACTTGCAGTTGTTTTTTCTGTTTATCAATTAAATAACGATTTTTAAACAAAGTTAATACTTCCGACTCTGGATTCGGGAACGCACCTACTACGTGAATGTTATTGTTCTGACAGGCATCAAAAATCTTTTTGATATTGCTTTGGTGCAGCGTGCCCAACTCATCAATTGGCCAATGAATAATGGCTTGTGAGTTGCCGCGTAATAATCGGGTAAATGCCAATAAGAACTTACATAAAATCAAATACGCCATTCCGTGACTGGACGACTCGTTGAGCTGGCGGTCGGTGCGAATAACCAAATCGCTATTGCCTTCTTTGATGTGCAATTCAATATCAAGCAACTTGCTAATACCACCGGTAAGTGCCGAACGCCCTAATATTTCCATGACACGACGCATACTGTATACATAATCATCGTCTGGTAATTCATGCGCGCCTTCGTTCATCCATTCATCGTATAAGTCATTGAATTGTTGCAATTCCGGCCAAAACTCCAACTCGGCAATTTTAGAACGAATTTTCACGGCCGAATCGGACACGCCATCTAAAAACAGCTCTTCATCCACTTCTTTCGAAATGCGTTTACTCTGCCCGCCAATGTGCCCTTCAATGTCTTTTAATAACTTGTAATATTCAGACAGTGCCAAACCAAAGATACGACCTTGTTCACGAATCGCACTGACGCGTTGTGGCATTAATACATTTATTAACTGGTCCAAATGAGACACCAAACGGATATGATCTATGGTACGAACGCCTTGTTCATTAATAACTGAACATTCTTCGCGACTGCGCTCCCAGGTATCGTAAAAACCTGTCCCCGCCTGCGCCGCAATTTTTTGATCAAAATGATCAACATACGCTTTTATGTTCGCGGTTAACTCTTCACGTTTCGCCAACAAGCTTTGCCCTTCATTAATACGCTGACTAATAGATGAAGAATGCTGAACCACCTCGGCAACTGGCAACTTAACTTTGCTTAACTGTTTATTAATGGCGTTAAGTTCATGCTCTTGTTCATTGGCTTCTTTCAACGCTTTTTCATAATGCGCTAATTTGCCTTTCGCTACTTCGGTATTTTGTTTGTAACTTTGCTGAGCTTTTTCTAACGCGCGGCTGGCATCACTTGCCGATTTACGTGCTTCGGCAAGTTGCTCTTGCCACGTCACTTTGTGCCCCATGTAATACACTTTGTACCAATGCTTGTATTCGGTTACCAAGTGGCTGTTTTTCTCAGTGTTTTGAATATCTTGTTTAAGCTTATTGATATCTCGTTTTAACTGCCCTATCTCATCAACGTCAACACCACGGTTGGCCAATTCATCTTTAAGCCAGCCGTCGAGTTTTGCTAATTCTTGTTTTTGTGACGATTTACACTGGCTAATATGGGTATCGATTTGACCAAGTTGCTGCTCTAAATCAGCAATCACTAATTGCCAATGGGAATTAAGCTCCATTTCAGCGTCACGCTGTTGGTCTTGCAGTTCTTCGATGGCTTGTAACTTTTGCGATTCCAGCTTTTTGCTGTCAGCGTTTAATACTGACAGTTTTTTAGTGTATTCCTGTTTGCGTTCTTGCAGCGCAACATGAAACTCTTGTAACGCTGTGTCTTTATCTTGCTGAGCACGTTTTCGAGTTAACTCAGCATTATTTAATTCAGTGGCAATTTTTGCTTGTTGTAACTCGGCGTCACGCACGGCTTTATTGTCTTCCGCCAGTTGG
>JABXID010000003.1 GCA_013373245.1 Gammaproteobacteria bacterium | reverse complement strand
TTTCGAGTTTCGAGTTTCGACAATAATAACTCAGCAGTGTAGTTGCTAGTTGTATTTATTTTAAATAAGAATGCCACCTGGTACAAAGCATGGGCCATTCAGCCATAAAAAAACCTGACTAAGTCAGGCTTTTATTACAACTTCAATTGCAAAAATTATTTTTGTGCGCGACCAACGTATTCACCAGTACGTGTATCAACACGAACCACTTCACCAATCTGTACGAACAAAGGAACACGTACAACCGCGCCAGTCGTTAATGTCGCTGGTTTACCGCCAGTTCCCGCCGTATCGCCTTTAAGGCCCGGATCAGTCTCAGTGATTTCTAATTCAACAAAATTAGGTGGCGTCACTGCGATTGGGCTGCCATTCCATAACGTTAGTGTACAAACGTCATTTTCAACCAACCATTTAACGGCATCAGCAACCGCGTTTTCATCTGCGGCGACTTGCTCAAACGTGTCATTATTCATGAAATGCCAGAACTCACCATCGTTGTAAAGGTAAGCTAAATCGATGTCCATTACATCAGCACCTTCAACTGTTTCACCCGACTTGTACGTTTTTTCTAGTACTTTACCGCTTACAAGTTTACGAACTTTGACTCGGTGAAAAGCTTGTCCCTTTCCCGGTCTAACGTGTTCAGTCTCTAAAATATTGCAAGGCTCGCCGTCCATCATAAATTTAAGGCCAGCTTTAAATTGATTGGTGCTGTATGATGCCATATCACTCTCTAACGAAATTGAATAAATAATTGAACGCATGATACATCAAGCAAACCTTTCTGTTGAGTCCCAATGGCAAAAAGAATTAAAACAAAGTTATACCAAACCTAAAGATTTGTTGAATTATCTCAATTTACCCGTCGCAGACTTTGAAAAAGACTTTGAAGCGCGCAAACTTTTTAATATGCGTGTACCACGTTATTTTGCCTCTTTAATGGAAAAGGGAAATCCAAACGATCCATTATTTTTACAGGTGATGCCGCAAATTCAAGAGTTTATCGAGAAGGCAGGTTATGAAGCCGATCCACTGAAAGAGCATGATTCAGAAATGCCAGGCCTACTGCATAAATACAAATCGAGAGTTTTGATCATGTTCCGAACAGGCTGTGCGGTGAATTGTCGATATTGTTTTCGTCGAGAGTTTCCGTATGCCGATAATGCAGTCAACAAAGAAAAACTAACTCAAGTGTTAGACTATATTTCGCAAAACAAGCAGATCAACGAAGTCATTTTAAGCGGCGGAGACCCATTAATGGCAAATGATCAAGCTATTGCTTGGTTTGTTGAACAATGTGAGAGCATAAGTCACCTAAAAAGACTGCGTATTCACACAAGACTGCCCGTGGTAATGCCCTCACGAGTTACAAAAGAACTTATCGATTCGTTGCAACAATCGAGATTGAAAGCAATCGTCGTTCTGCATATTAATCACCATAAGGAAATCAGTGAGCAACTCATATTAGCGTGTAGCAAACTTAACAATGCAGGCATAACCCTGTTTAACCAAGCCGTGTTGTTGAAGAATATTAACGATACTGTTCACACTCAAGTGTTACTCGCTGAGCGCTTATTTGACAGTGGTATCTTGCCTTATTATTTGCATTTGTTAGATAAAGTAACAGGTGTCACCCACTTTAATTTGACTGAAGCGGAAAGTAAGAAAATATATGAAGGAATGTTAGCTGAATTACCAGGGTTTTTGGTACCTAAACTGGTGAGGGAGGTAGGTGGAGAATCAAGCAAAACGCCTGTTCTCCCCTAACCGTGACTGCTAAACACTAATGTTAACGTGTTGGCCGATCACACTACCAGTGCTACCCACAGGATTACTAGAAGCAGGTGGAACTTGAGCTGTCGCTGCCAATAATGCCAAAGCCATACGCCCTTGGATTTCTTGGGCGCCGTTTGCCAAATTTGCTGCTAAAGCTTCTCCCCCACTCATTGCACTCGAGGTAGGAAGTCCTGGCCCGTTCGGTGAAATTTGCATAGCAAAACTCCAACTTTTCAGAGCGTGCGCTCTAACGGTGAGACTAAATATTTTAACCTTATGTATATCAGTAACGATATTTTCAGTTAAAATACCCTCAAATTTATATCGACAATACATCAGAGATCTTAAGTGGAAAATTTAATAAATAACTTAGAAATAAATTTAAAAGAGCTCTACCGCAAAGCAATCGATGCGGACAATCAATTAAATGAGTTAAAAAAACAAGGACATGGCAAATTTTCAGCGGTATTTGCTGACTCAGGCTTATTTTCCGTTCAGGCTGATAAATTTATGCCTTATTTAGAAGAAACTGCGGAAGACATCTTAAACCTAAAAAATAGCAAGGAAGATGTTGTAAAAAACAAAGAAAAAATCGAAAAAATTGTTAAAAAGTTACATTTGTTACACACCAATATCGCACAGTTGTCTCAGGCTGTTCGAGATTAGCGTTCAAACAAGCTCTGCCGTTTTCTACTCAGCGATAGAGCTTTTCTATTACAAATAAAAACAAGCGATACATTCCCCCTATACCTTGTGAGACATATCTTACAGTTCCATAAGCCACGTCTGAATAATTGCTGTCATTCTTGACCAGTAATAACGTAAACCATTGAAATGATTAAATATATAATTAATTAAACAATCACTAATATAAGATGTTGATTAATTTTTTGGATAAAACGACCAGCATTTTTTTAGAAAAACTCTATATTTAAATCCTCACGACGAGATTACTACAGGATGTAGTAAACAAGGAATGGAACCGCTGGAAGCGAAAAAGGACAGTTAGGATGGCAGGAGCTTAAACTAACAGGAGTAACAATTAGGGATGAAAGGCTATTTTAGTCTGAATGGAAAATGGAAAGAACGGCAGGACGCTATCAGGATGAACTAAAAATACAGGATGTATTAAATGGAAGAGAAAGGAGAGGACGTCTAGGATTGGACAGCAAGGAGCAATTAAGGGAATGACTATACAATGGAGTTGTCAGCTAGGATTGCCTAATTAAATATAGAAAAAGCAGCCTTCGGGCTGCTTTTTTCTATTTGCACACCTGCTAAATCAAGTTTCAATCGTTCGTTATGAACTAAGCGAGCTCAGGACTTGTTCTATCTGCTGTAACGCTTTTTCGTATTCGAAATCATTAATCTCTTCATAAATACTTTTCATTGACGCTTCGTACTCTGTACCAATACAGCCTTGATACAAAGTTTCTGCCTTTGATTCTGCGTCAACATTATATGCTGCTGCGGCAACCGAAATCTCATTTAATAAATCCAATATTTGCGATTTAGAAAGCTGATCTACAACGCCTTTATCAACACTGGATATGGACATATTATCAATAGACATTACCAACTCTTCAGTGCTGGCAATAACTTGCTGTATTAGCTTACTCGGACTCCCGCCTTTTGCTAGCTCCTGCTCCAACTCTGTGGTTTGTCTTAATAATGCCGTCGCTCCAATATATGCTGCACTAGATTTCAACGAGTGAATAATACGATAAAGCTCCTGCTCATCGCCACTAGCCATAGACTTTTCTATTTTGTGCGCAATGTCACGGTTGGCTTTTACAAAATCCTTGATCAAGCCTTCATACAGCTTAACCTTACCCTTCAATTTTCCTATAGCATCATCTAGATCTAACAGCTGGCTTTGCTGTAAGCCAGTTAGCCAAGGCGTAAATTCTGCATTATGAGCATCTTGCAAAACATCCGTGAGTGAAGATTTGCCCAATGCATTTGGTTCTGCGCTGTCAACCTCACTGTTTACAGCTTTATCGTCAATTAAACGATTTGGCGAGGCTAACAATAAATAATGACTCAAAGTTTGGAATAATTGGTCTGGGTCTATCGGTTTCGTCAAATGTGCATTCATACCGTGCGCTAAACTTTTTTGTACATCGCCTTCCATTGCATGTGCAGTCATTGCAATAACAGGAAGGTCGAGTTTTAGTTCAGTTCGAATAATCTGACTGGCAGTCAAACCATCCATCACCGGCATTTGTATATCCATCAATACTAAGTCGTAGTGATTCTGCTGCACCATATCAACCGCCACTTGGCCGTTATTTGCGACGTCCACTTGTACATGCGTATCCGCCAAAAAGCCCAAAGTTACTTGTTGGTTGATGGAGTTATCTTCAACCAGAAGTACTCTGTAGTTTAATAAGTTAGGAGCTTGCACACTCTCTGTATCCAAACGGCTATCTAAATTGCCAGAGATTAACTCCATAACATGATCTAACAATTGACTTTGATTGACCGGTTTTTCAATAAAGCCGTTGATCAAAATATCAGAGGCCTGTTTTTTCACTTCATCTTTATCATAAGCAGACACCATTAAAATGTTTGGCTTATCGTGCTGTAGTTCTTGTCTTATGAATCTAGATGCTTGAATGCCATCTAAGTTCGGCATACGCCAATCCATTAAAATCAAATCATATAACTCACCAGACTCAATAGATTCTTTAACCGCTTCAATGGCTTGTTGGCCGTCATTCACGGCTTGAGCTTTTATGCCAGAAGAGTTCAACGTATCGACAATAGTGCGACGCGATAATTCAACATCATCCACGACCAACACATTTAAGTCTGACAGCGTATTTTGTACATTTTTTATAGTAACAGGTGTTCTGGCTTCAATTTCTGATAATCGAACATTGAAGGAAAACTCAGAACCTTTGCCCATTTCACTAACTAATGTAATTTCACCCTGCATCATTTCCACTAGCTCTTTACAAATCGCCAGGCCTAAGCCGGTGCCACCGTATTTTCTGGTGACGGATTCATCCGCTTGAGAGAACGACTGGAACAAACGTTTTTGTTGTTCTGCGCTGATGCCTATGCCGGTGTCTTTAACCTTGAAAGTGAGCTCAACTTCAGTGTCTCGACGATTCATGCCAACTTCAACAGATACAT
>JABXID010000177.1 GCA_013373245.1 Gammaproteobacteria bacterium | reverse complement strand
CGTACTCTTTCCAACCGATTAATGATTCATCGATTAGGATTTCATTAGTCGTTGATAAATCTAAACCACGAGTACAAATCTCTTCAAACTCTTCGATGTTGTATGCGATACCGCCACCGCTGCCGCCCATGGTGAACGACGGACGAATGATACAAGGGAAACCAATACGGCTTAACACGTCGCGGGCTTCGTCCATTGACTGAGCGGTTTCTGCTCGAGGGCACTCTAGGCCAATCGCTTTCATCGCTTTGTCGAAACGTTCACGATTTTCCGCTTTATCGATTGCATCGGCCGATGCACCAATCATTTCAACGCCATACTTTTCTAGTACACCGTGTTTTTCTAAATCTAACGCACAGTTAAGTGCGGTTTGACCGCCCATGGTTGGTAAGACCGCGTCTGGACGCTCTTTTTCAATAATTTTTTCTACCACTTCCCAGTGAATTGGCTCGATGTATGTCGCATCTGCCATTTCTGGATCGGTCATGATTGTCGCTGGGTTCGAGTTGACTAGGATAACTCGATAGCCTTCTTCACGAAGTGCTTTACAGGCTTGCGCGCCTGAATAGTCAAACTCACAAGCTTGACCGATGACAATTGGACCTGCACCTAATAACAGAATGCTTTTTAAATCGGAACGTTTAGGCATAGTAAATTTTCTCTTAAATTCTGTTTGATTATTAGTTACTTACGGGCAGTCATTAGTTCGATAAAATGATCAAACAATGGCGCTGCATCATGAGGTCCCGGACTTGCTTCTGGGTGACCTTGGAAACTAAATGCTGGTTTATCGGTTAAGTGAATACCTTGCAACGTGCCGTCAAACAGAGACTTATGAGTTGCTTTGATATTCGTTGGTAAACTTGCTTCGTCTGCCGCAAAACCGTGGTTCTGAGCAGTGATCATTACTTTACCTGTTTCTAAGTCTTGGACTGGGTGGTTACCGCCGTGATGTCCAAATTTCATCTTGGCCGTTTTAGCGCCACTCGCTAGTGCTAGGATTTGGTGACCTAAACAAATACCAAATAAAGGAATATCAGTTTCTAAGAATTTCTTAACTGCTTCAATCGCATAAGTACAAGGCTCTGGATCGCCCGGACCATTAGACAAGAAAATACCATCTGGGTTTAACGCCAATACTTCTTCCGCTGAAGTTTGCGCTGGTACAACAGTTAAGCGACAACCACGGTCAACCAACATTCTAGAAATGTTACGTTTGATACCAAAGTCATAAGCAACCACATGGAATTGCTCATTTTCTAATTCTTTATAACCTTGCCCTAATTGCCATGAGCCTGTTGTCCATTGATGTGTTTCTTCACAAGTAACAACCTTCGCTAAATCCATCCCTTTAAGTCCAGGGAAGCCCTTAGCTGCTGCTAACGCTTTAGCGTGCTCGGCTTCGTCATTACTATCTGCAACTGTAACGATACAACCATTTTGCGCCCCCTTGTCTCGTAGAATACGAGTCAATTTACGCGTATCAATATCAGCAATACCAACAATATTATTGGCTTTCAGATAGCTACTTAAGTCTTGTTCACTTCTAAAATTACTAGCGACCAAAGGTAAATCACGAATAACTAGACCTTTAGCCCAAATCTTATCGTTTTCTTCGTCTTCTGAGTTTGTTCCGTAGTTACCAATGTGTGGATACGTTAAGGTAACAATTTGTTCAGCGTATGATGGGTCAGTGATAATTTCCTGATAACCTGTCATTGAAGTGTTAAAAACCACTTCTCCAACAGACTGGCCTTCTGCTCCAATAGCAGTGCCTCGGAAAATAGTTCCGTCTTCTAGAACTAATAGCGCGGGTTGAGTCAAGATAACCTCCTAGCAATGATATACAGAATGTGCGGTTTAATTCTGTAACCGGTTAATCTTAGCCTCGAACTTCAGTTTGTTTACAATTTTTTTGCATCCAAATGAATATCGTCGGGCAAATTCCGGCTATTGTAGCTAAGAGATCAAAATTAGGCCAGTTAAAATTCAATAAATTACAAAAATAAGCTCTTTATAACTTTTTTATTAACTAGCCCCTAAATTTATATATTAAGTTCCTTTAAACCTAGCACATCTTGCATATCAAACAAGCCATTTTGCTTTTCAGACAACCAGTTCGCAGCCCTTACTGCACCTTTAGCAAAGGTCAATCGACTAGATGCTTTATGAGTAATTTCGATTCTTTCACCTATATCAGCAAATAAAGCGGTATGTTCACCAACAATATCACCGGCACGAACCGTGGCAAAACCTATCGTTTTGCGATCTCTTTCACCGGTATCGCCTTCTCTACCATAGACTGCCACTTCATCTAAATTACGATCGAGGGCATCGGCTATAACCTGCCCCAACGCTAGGGCTGTGCCTGATGGCGCATCTTTTTTATAACGGTGATGGCCCTCAATAATCTCTATGTCACAGTCTTCACCAATGGTTTTAGAAGTGACTTCGAGCAACTTATATAATAAGTTGACGCCTGTTGAAAAATTCGCCGCAAAGACAATCGCTATATGTTTTGACGCTTGTTGCATTTTTTCTAACAATTCTGCAGACAATCCAGTCACACCGATTACCATATTAATGTTATGTTCAACACAGTAATCAATATTGTCAGCAAGAACTTCTGGCAGAGTAAAGTCAATCCAAACATTGATCGTTTTTGCCATCAAATTTAGGTCGCTCGAGGTTTTAACACCTACTTCCCCAATACCAGCGACTAAACCGGCGTCCATGTTTAAAAATGGTGAGTTTGAGCGCACCGTAGCGGCTGCAAGAGTTGCCTTTTGATCTTCAACCGTCGCTTGAATTAAATTGCGTCCCATACGCCCATTTGCGCCAAATATTCCAATGTTTGTCATGTATTTATCTCGAATGCTGTTCTCAAACCGAAAGATTGGCAGGAATGATAACCTAGTGCATAGGTTGTATAAAGCAAAAAGCCCGCATAAAAGCGGGCTTATTTAGAGAGATTAATTATCGATTACTACAAATCGATTACTACAAATCGATTACTACAAATCGATTTTAAGGCGCTTTCGACACCATAACCATTGCTGGACGTAATAAACGACCATGCAGCGTGTAACCTTTTTGCATAACCGCAATAACCGTGTTTGGCTCTACGTCTTCGCTAGGTTGCATTGACATCGCTTGGTGGAATTCTGCATTGAATTTTTCACCTTGAGGGTCGACCACTTCAACTTTGAATTTAGCAAGCGCATCAACAAATGACTTTTGAGTCAGCTCAATACCTTCAATTACCGGCTTCAATGTTTCATTTTCTTTGTCTGAAAACTCAATAGCTCTGTCCATGTTATCAATAACAGGTAATAACTCATTCGCAAACTTTTCAAGGGCAAACTTGTGCGCTTTTTCTACGTCTTGTGCAGCACGACGGCGAATATTTTCAACTTCTGCAGCCGCTCTTACTACTGAGTCTTTTTGCTCTTGAATGGTAGCTTGTGCTTCTGCTAACTCAGCTTCTAAACGAGCAATATGCTCAATAGCATCAACATCTTCCGATTGAACTTGTTCTTCTGTGACCGACTCTTCAGTCTGAGCTTCAACCGTTTGCTCTTCCGTTACTTCTGCTTCTTGGGGATTTTTATCTTGTTCAGACATGGGTTTATAAACTCCAAACCTTGCTTATTTAATTTACAGATCTGGTGCGTATTATGGGGATTGTTAATTTCGATTCAAGGCAGAAGTGAGAATATTCGCAGTTATATCAACTGCAGGTATCACACTTGTATAATCCATTCGAATTGGACCAACGACGGCAACGTATCCAGCCAACTTATTTAACTTCTTGAAAGGCTTAACAATTAGCGTACAATTTTGCAGTAATTCAACGCCTGTTTCCTCGCCTATATAAACATGAACATCATCACTGTATTGGCAACTATTTAACATAGGCATCAAAGGCGTAATGTCTTTAAACGACGTAATGAGTTTTTTCAACGTTTCGGTGTCTGATGAAATCTCTGTATTCAACAAGCGGATTTCATCTGAAGTAAATATAAACTGCTCGTTAGTGGTGACTTGTTCGCCAAAAAGCGCGCGTTTAACTAAATCGTAGACATCTTCGTTGGACTGTTTAATAAAATAAGGTAAACGCTCAGCACCTTCACTCATGGTAAAACCGGACAACGCGGTATTGAGCAATTGCAACGTTTGCTGCAAAACTTCCTCTGAAACGGGCTTATCGAGCTCAACCACTCGATTTTGCACATGATCGTGCTCATCTATTAAAACACATAACAATCGGCGATCAGCCAAACGAACCAGCTCTAGTTGCCTTATCACCATGTCATTCGTTTTTGGCATCACAACAAACCCGGTTAAGCTGGTCATATCAGCAATCAATTTAGACGCTTTTTCACAGATGACTTCAGGATCGGCCGAATGACCTAAACTGTCTGATAACTTTTGCGGCGTTAAACTGGTGGAATTTTTCGCGGCGAGAATATTATCGACAAAATATCGTAACCCTTTGTGTGTAGGAATACGTCCTGCGCTGGTATGAGGGGAATATATATATCCGTTCTGCTCTAACATGCACATTTCATTGCGCACTGTCGCTGGACTGGCTTTTATGCTCGGCGCTGATGATACAAACTTTGAAGAAACCGGTATTCCGAAATCCAGGTACTGCTCTATAACCAAATTTAGAATCAGCTCTGCCCGGTTCGTTTTAGTATTATTAAACATTAAATATGAAACTCAATTACTTCAAATCATTACAAAAAAGAGATATAACGCTATCTTATATTACTATGATCCCACAACACCAGCGAGTGTTGATCCTTTTATCGGGGCAGTTAGGAAAATTACAATGGCAAAGCACTTCAAGACGATAGGTTTAATAGGCAAAGCGAATCACGATGCGACAATGGCTACTGTTATCGAACTATATGCTTATCTGACTAATCTAGGGTACGAGCCAATTGTTGAAGAATCTGTTTCTAACTACATTCAAGATAGCCCTTGTAAAACCGCTGATTTGGTTTCACTAGGGAAAAAAGCCGACCTTGTTATTGTTGTTGGCGGCGATGGCAATATGTTAGGCGCAGCAAGAGTTCTGAGTCGTTTTGATGTAGCCGTTTTAGGAGTTAACCGAGGCAACCTAGGCTTTTTAACTGACTTAAACCCTGACAACTTTGAGCCAGCGCTAAGTGAAATTCTAGCGGGCAATTACAAAACAGAAATTCGCTTTTTATTGGATGTCTCCGTTCACCGCCATCAAGACATTAAAGCTCAGAACTCCGCCGTCAATGAAATGGTATTGCATGCCGACAAAGTCGCTCACATGATAGAGTTTGATGCATATATAGATGGCTCATTTGTCTTCCATCAACGTTCTGATGGCTTAATTGTGAGCACGCCAACGGGTTCCACTGCTTATTCGTTATCAGGCGGCGGACCAATAGTTCATCCGAACCTAAACGCTATTTCATTAGTGCCGATGTTCCCTCATACTTTGACTAGCCGCCCTTTAGTAGTCGACGCAGACAGCGAAGTGAAAATCATAGTTTCAAAGGCAAATGACGCACAACTGCAAATCAGCTGCGACAGCCATATAGTATTGTCAGTGATGCCAGGCGACGAGCTTATCATCAAAAAACACAAACTAGGGCTTAGACTCGTGCACCCTGTCGAACACGACTACTACGATGTCCTGCGTAAGAAGTTACATTGGGGCAAACAGAACTACTAGTTGCGAGTTGTGAGTTGTGAGTTGCGAGTTGCGAGTTG
>JABXID010000064.1 GCA_013373245.1 Gammaproteobacteria bacterium | reverse complement strand
TTTTGGTAAACAATCCAACTGCTGTTACCGCTTCCCCAGAACGATTCAAGCACGGGAACTAAACGTTGAGATGAAATGGCATCGTTGAAGCTACTTTTAGGTAAATAAGCAATGCCTAACCCATCCCTACAAGCTTGCAGTACAGTATCAGCATTGTTACTTTTCCATCGTCCCTGCACTTTCACACCTTCTAATAACTTGCCATTCTTTTCAAACAACCACACATCTTTGTTGGCGATAATACAACTATGCTGTTTGAGCTGCTCAGGGTGAGTCGGCAATCCATGGTCGTCAATATAACTCTGACTGGCAGCTGCAGCCATAGGACGGTCCGCAAGCTTTCGGGCAATTAATCCAGAGTCGCGTAATCTTCCATAACGTATGGCAAAATCAAAGCCGTCCTCAATAAAATTTACCATGCTGGTGTTGAAGTTAATTTCGATTGATAGTTTAGGGTGCTGTTTGGCGAATTCCATTAATGCTGGGGCGACATGGTTTTGAGAAAACGCGCCTGCGGCACTAACGCGTAATGTGCCACTCAATTGTGTTTGTTGCGTGATAAGTTGTTCATTCGCTTGTTGCAACCCCATCACCAACTCTTTGCATTGCTGGTAATACGCCTGTCCAGACTCAGTTAAACTTACCATTCTTGTCGAACGCGCTAACAAGGCTGCTCCTAGGCGTTCTTCTAACCTTGTTACTTGGCGGCTTACATGACTGGTACTGCAGCCTAACTTTCTAGCTGCATCAGAAAAGCCCTTGCTCTCAGCAACCGTAACAAATTCGTTGATACCTTCGAAACTATCCATACCCACCTTTGCTATATAACAATAATGATTTGCAAATTAGCCGTATTATCACCTATTTGATTATCAATTAGTATGACCGTATCAAATAAATAAACATAGATAATTATGGAAACCATGATGAAAAAAGTACTGATTATTGTTACCAACCATGCAACGCTGGGTGAAACCGATCAAGCCAATGGTACATACGCGCCAGAACTAACACATGCACTTAGCGAATTGCTTGGTGCGGGACTTGATTATGACATTGCGTCTATAAAAGGTGGACAAGCGCCACTTTACGGAACTGACATTGAAGGTGACACTATCAACGCTCAACTGTTAGCTGATGATGATTTCCAAAATCGAATCAACAACACGATTCCAGTGTCTCAAGTGAACGCAGACAACTATAACGCAATCTACTATCCAGGAGGTTTCGGACTTCTATCTGATTTGGCAACAAACGAAGACTTTGCAAAGATCTCTGCGAAACATTATGAAAATGGCGGTATTATCGCTGCCGTATGTCATGGTCCAGGTGCTCTTCTGCCTATTGAATTAAGCAATGGCGAAAAGTTACTCGCATCTAAATCAGTGACGGGCTTCACTCGCGAAGAGGAGGTTGACTTTGGAACCATTAACGACATTCCTTTCTTACTGGAAGAGTCTCTAGCAAGAACTGCTGCTCGTTACTCTAAAGTTCAACCTTGGCAAGAACTTGTTATTGTAGATGAACGTGTTATCACCGGCCAAAATCCACCAAGTGCACACGGCGTAGGTAAAGCCATCGTAGAGTTATTGCAATAATAATTGAAACGCTATTCGGTGCGGACACATATCTCATTTAGATTTGCCACCACCTTAATTGATGGTGGCATAATTAAATTTTAACCGTTGCTTACTGCCTCTTTCGGTTACATATTAGATAAACCGTACTGTACGCTGTTGCCCTAACTTTCTTAAAAATTCTGGCTTAAATACTTAAACAGCTGACAATACTTGATAAAAAAGCGATATATGTAAGTATTGAATTAGTGAACTTCCTGATATTCGAGGCAAACCTTACAAAATGCGCTCATCTATATTTGTTGTTTTTATCTTATTCATTTTTTTACAGCCTGCTATGGCCGCAAATACTGGGCAATTGTTAACTTGGGGATATGTTAATTTTCCACCTTATCATTATGACAATAATGGTAAAGTTCAAGGAGCAATAGCAGATCAGATTAACGCCATTTTCAAATCGACAAACCTTGAATACTCTGCAGTGGAGTTGCCTGCTAAAAGAGCAAGGTTATATATCGAAGAGGGTAGAGTTGATTTTAGTACAGTCATTGAGACATTTATGACCCACTCTAATAAATTCTTAAAAAGTGATTTGCCTATTTACCGTATTCGCCTAGGTGCAATTTGCCAGAAAGATAGCCTCAGTATCAGTAACATTGCTGATTTAAGAGAGTTTGAACTGATAATTATTGCAGGCTACAGCTATGGACTAGAAGATAAAATTGACGTTAAATCAGGATATGATGTGGTTTTATCGGCACAACATCATAAGCAAGCAATTAATGCACTTATACACAATCGCGGAGACTGCTTTTTAGGTTATGAAGGTCCTTACCTATCTGAAAAAGAAAAACTTCCTAGTCATTCGATGACATTTTACCTAATTGAAGAGTTTCCAGTTTATTTATACTTAAATAAGAGGCATGACAATGCCGAAAGAGTCATGCGAATCATTAATAATGCATTGTTAGCAAATAACTAACAGAATGATACTGCAAAACCCTCTGCGCCCATGGCCTCCGGGTATTGGTAAATCCTTTTACCAAAAAAAAACACCGTCAAATGACGGTGTTTTTAATTTTTTATTTAAGTGCTCTTAGAGCAAATAAATTAAGCTTCCGCGATAACAACAACTTTGATGTTTGCTGTTACATCAGCGTGAAGTTGAATAGCTAATTCAAACTCACCTAATTCACGGATTGCGCCTTCAGGCATTTTAACTTCAGCTTTAGCAACTTCAACACCCGCTTCAGTGATCGCTTCAGCGATGTCACGAGTACCGATTGAACCGAATAACTTACCTTCTTCACCAGCTTTAGAAGCAATAGTTACTTCTGCTAGTTCAGTAACTTTAGCTGCACGAGCTTCAGCTGCTGCAAGTTCTTCTGCTACTTTAGCTTCTAGTTCTGCGCGACGCGCTTCGAACATTTCTAAGTTAGATTTAGTTGCTGGAACTGCTTTTCCTTGTGGGAATAAGAAGTTACGAGCGAAACCAGACTTAACTGTTACGTTGTCACCAAGTGAACCTAAGTTGGCAACTTTGTCTAAAAGGATTACGTTCATGTGTATTAAACCTCTTAATTACCAATCTTATTGATGTAAATCTGTGTAAGGTAACAATGCTAAGAAGCGAGCGCGCTTGATTGCACGTGCTAATTGGCGTTGATACTTTGCGCTTGTACCTGTGATACGGCTAGGTACGATTTTACCACTTTCTGTAACATAGTTACGTAGAGTTGCTAGATCTTTATAATCGATCTCTTTTACGCCATCAGCTTTGAAACGGCATACTTTACGACGTCTGAAATAACGTGCCATTTTATGTCTCCTAATTGAGTCTTTCTATTTGCTGGGCATGCAGTGCGATAATCGGGGTTCCGTTATTGCTCTCGTGTCGGTTTAAAAAACCACTCACTTGAACCGCATCACCAACAATAAAATTTTTAACTAACTGCTTTTGCTCTTGTCCGCAAGTTACAACATGAATTCGAATATAAGCGTTTCGGCTAAACTCAGACTCTTGCTGAATGGATTTATGTTCAATCGAAAATTGACCATGTACCACACCCGCCGGACTTTCTGAAAATTTAGGTGTTTTGCAAATCAGGCCGCTTAATACAACTTGATTTAACATCTAACTTTCCAAATTAAGCTGCTGCAGATTCTTTCTTCTCTTCTTTAGCTAGAGGAGAAGCTTCAGTAACTGCGCTGTCCTTACGGATAGTTAAAGAACGTAATACCGCATCGTTATAACGGAACGTTTCTTCTAACTCAGCGATTACTTCACTTGGCGCTTCAACGTTCATAAGAACGTAGTGTGCTTTGTGTAGTTTCTCAATTGGGTAAGCTAATTGACGACGACCCCAGTCTTCTAAACGATGAACTGTGCCGCTTGCTTCTGTGATAGAACCAGTATAACGCTCGATCATACCTGGAACTTGTTCACTCTGATCAGGGTGAACCA
>JABXID010000274.1 GCA_013373245.1 Gammaproteobacteria bacterium | reverse complement strand
GTAAGCTGTAAGCTGTAAGCTGTAAGCTGTAAGCAAAAAAGCTTGAAGGCCGGAGGGCTAGAAAGCGAGAAGGCAACTCATTTTTGGATAAATATGAGTTAGGTCTTATTGGTGTCACTACATCTATCAATTAGATAAAAGAATCAATATCCCCTGTGGGTAACAGGTTTTATTCTCACAACATAAATCCAATATGCAACAATAATACTGTTCTACTTCTGTCTTCTCGACTAGTAGACTTAAAAGCTCGCACAACAAGAAACAACACTTTGTAAATTGCTTGGGCTAATTCATAATATGATTGTTTATATAACTAAAATAAATATATAAAAATAAGCTAATGTATAAAGAATTTGTTTTACCTAAGTGATTTTAACTAGGTTACTATCCTAACAAGAGCATTATCAGCTCTCCTTTCAAATCTAAAAACGTTATACAAGGAGGTATAAAGTAATAAATATATATTCTATGTTGAAGTTTACACTCCTCCAGAATTGCAAATTAAAGTGGTAGAACATTTTTTAACAAGAAGAGCCTGCCCGGAACCTCAAATATTAGTTCAAGAGTCAAACAGAAGAACTGAAATTTATTTATACGAAAAAAGTTATGTAAAGGAATTCTAAATGAATATAAAGCGCCAAACATACAAAAACGCATTAATTTTAATGATTGTAACTCTATTGGTGCAAGGCTGTGACAGCGATACTAATGATTGGTCAGAATTCGAAAAGGTGTTGTCTGACGAGTTTAATATTTCTGATTTGACTTTGAACAACTTAAAGGTTTCATGTGAAAGAGATAATGTAGTATGTTTTGTTGAAAACCGTGAAGCAATTCTAAAGTACACAGAATTTGTGTCTTTTGAGAGCTATAAAGAATGCTCGGTTGAAAAAGGGACAACTAATTCTCTGATTTGGAACATTTCAAAAACTACTATTAATGCAGAGTTTAACTTTTTAAATACGGCTTTGGACAATTGTAGTATTCAATCATATAACATACTTGAATCGGAAAGTTTTGCTACTGATATTAACAATGCATATAGAACTGAACTTCAAGTTATTAAGGAAGTTGAAGAGGTTGCGGACAATTCCTCCGGCTTTTTTAATTTCCATCTAACAGCTAGTGTAACTTTTGATAGAAGTTTATTCTCAAGTGATGACATGGTTAGCATATTTACCAGTGATACTGAGAAGAATGAAGCATACTCAATAATCTCGATTAGCGATAATATTTATTATACAACATTGGACTTAGCGTCGAATGAGCATAAAGAAATCAATACTAATTTTGTTCTGGCTTTGCAATTGTCACTTCATAGAAGCTCTGTAAAAGAGATATTAGATAAAACTTGGAATTAATCGTGAGCATTACTTTCTATTTTTAAGCCTACTTGAGTTTACAATCGCTAAAGTAGGTACTAATTAAACCTCTTCCCAAAATCATATATGTACCGCAACACCTTCAACAAAGACAAGATTGTAGTGATCAAGTTAATTTGGCCACTACACAGTCAGTTAGAGGTTTCTTTCAAACAAAATAGATTGATATGTTACATATAAATTGTGTAGGGGTTTCGCCACCTAATTCGAGTATTTACGTTAACTTATTTTGGGGCATAGACAAGTTAAACTATAACGCCGAAAATGGTAGTTATGTGAACGTATCGTTTAGCTATTATCCTTCCAAGTCTAAATCAATCTTGCTCTAAACTTACAGCGTTATTAACCTTCCAGCCATAAAGCATTCAAGCCTTCCCGCTTTTGATCTTTTACTCGTATCTCGTAACTCGATACTCGTCCCTAACCAATGCTGCTAAATCACTTCCCCCAACTTAAACAACTTCCATTCGTTTGCTTGTAATTGTGTCCACTGTTCGTTGTCAGTTAGTGGACGAGTGGCGATTACCGTGACCACATCTTTGTCGGTTGTTACTTCGCTAAAATTAACACTCATTTCTTTATCGATAAGATTTGCCTCACCAAATGGTGCTCGCCGTGTTATCCAATGTAAATTGTTGGAACAGAATGCCAATAAATAAACACCATCACTGATCAAGGCATTAAAAACGCCGAGTTTATTGAGTTGTTTACACAAACGCGCAATATAGCGAAACACGGCCGGCCAACTTTTCGGACGCTCTGGATATTTCTCTCTTAATTTCCCCATGATCCAGCAAAACGCTATTTCGCTGTCCGTTTTGCCAATAGGATGAAAGTCATTTAGCTCGAGTTCTTTGTAGTTAGACAGTTGGCCATTGTGTGCAAAAGTAATGTTTCTACCCCAAAACTCGCGAATGAAGGGGTGAGTATTTTCAAGTGCTATACCACCTCGGTTTGCTTGGCGAATATGGGAAATAACGGCGCAACTTTTTATCGGATAAGACATGACCAGTTTAGCTATTTCAGAATGGCAACTTGGATCTGGATCTTTAAACGTTCGGCAACCTTTCCCTTCATAGAAAGTAATGCCCCAACCGTCTCTATGAGGCCCGGTATTGCCTCCTCTTTCAACTAAGCCGGTAAAACTAAATACGATGTCTGTCGGTACGTTCGCCGACATGCCCAACAATTCACACATGAATGACTTTGATTCCTGAAAATGTTTATACTGTTCACCACAATTGTTTATACCTTACCAAAAATAGCTGAAATAATGGAAAATATTGCTGCGTCTGTTGCACAACAAAGAACTGAATTAAGAAAACAATTGCGCCAACGCAGAAACAGTTTATCGCCCCAACAACAGCGAACCGCCAGTTTAGCGTTATCTGAAGCGCTGATATCTCTGACAAACCCTAACGACAGAGTGGCGCTTTATTTAGCAAATGATGGTGAAATATCACCAAACTTGGCGATTGAAAAGTTAATTCAACAGAACAGACAATGTTTGCTGCCCGTTATGCACTCTTTCCGCAAAGGTTATCTCAACTTTCAGTCATATGATCAAAATACTGCCATGATAAAAAATCAATTTGGTATTTTAGAACCACGCCTGAATGCTGCTCAAACCATTCCGTTACAAGAGATAGACTACATATTTATGCCACTAGTGGGTTTTGATAACCAAGGTAACCGCATGGGAATGGGCGGCGGCTTTTACGACCGCACATTAGCTCAAGTTCATCAGCTTTCCAGCCCACCAAGGTTGGTTGGTTTGGCACATGACTGCCAGCATGTCGAAGCTTTACCAGTCGCCAGTTGGGACATTCCCATTCAGCTAATTTTGACGCCTACAAAAAAAATCACGCCGGTTGGATAATTTTTAATAGGATTTAAAATTGTATGACTTATAATTCGGCGTCGTACAAATAATAACTTTCACGCCATAGGATGAGAAACACATGACGCAAGACGAAATGAAAAAAGCGGTTGGTTACGCAGCCTTAAAATATATCGAAGACGACGCTATTGTCGGCGTTGGTACTGGCTCTACCGTTGCGTATTTCATCGAAGCGTTAGGTACTATTAAAGACAGAATTCAAGGCGCCGTTTCTAGCTCAGACGATTCAACTAAAAAACTTGAGGCGCTAGGAATCGAAGTGTTTGACCTTAACAGCGTATCTCAATTTGATGTATATGTTGACGGTGCGGACGAAATTAATCCGGACAAAGCCATGATAAAAGGTGGAGGGGCTGCCTTAACTCGTGAAAAAATTGTCGCTGCAGTTGCTAAAGAGTTTGTCTGTATTGTTGATCAAAGCAAACAAGTTAAGTTTTTGGGCGAATTTCCTTTGCCGGTTGAAGTTATCCCAATGGCACGTTCATACGTCGCTCGAGAAATAGTAAAACTAGGTGGCGACCCGGTTTACCGAGAAGGTGTTGTTACTGACAATGGCAATGTAATTTTGGACGTGCACGGTCTTCAAATAGCACAACCTAGAAAGCTAGAAGAGCAACTTAATGCCATTGCAGGCGTTGTCACCAATGGCTTGTTTGCCCACAGAGGTGCAGACAAAGTAGTCGTTGGCTCTCCAGAAGGCGTTACATTTATCGAGTAAGTGTTATTAAGCAACGCAGCTCTTATTAGTTAACGAGATTATATAGATTAAAAAAACTAATCTATCGTAATAATAATTCTTTAAAAAACAAGTAAAATAGAGTATTAATTCTATTCTGAAATATTCTATTTATTGAAGCGGGAACGAAATCAACAATGAGTAATGTGTCATTAGCAAAAGACAAAATTAAAATTCTACTATTAGAAGGCCTACATCAAAGTTCTGTAGAGACTTTGAAAAAAGAAGGTTATAGCAATATAGAGTATTTAAAAACGTCCCTTCCGGAAGATGAACTCATTGAAAAGATCAAAGACGCCCATTTTGTCGGTATCCGTTCACGCACACAATTAACTGAAAATGTATTTGCCCACGCAAAAAAACTAATCGCTGTTGGTTGTTTTTGCATTGGTACAAACCAAGTAAATTTAGCCGCTGCGAAAGAGCGTGGCATTGTTGTATTCAACGCACCATTCTCAAATACGCGGTCGGTTGCTGAATTAGTATTGGGTCAGATTTTATTACTTATCCGTCGCGTTCCTGAGCGCAGTGCTAAAGCGCATCGAGGCGTTTGGGATAAGTCAGCGACTGGTTCTTATGAAGCCCGTGGCAAAACATTGGGTATTATCGGTTACGGCCACATTGGTACGCAATTAAGCATCATGGCTGAAAATATTGGCATGAAAGTTCAGTTCTACGATATTGAAACCAAATTGCCACTTGGCAATGCCACACAAGTTGATACCTTAACTCAACTATTAAAAACCTCTGATGTCGTTTCATTACATGTACCTGAAACTCCACAAACCAAAAATATGATTGCTACCGCTGAGTTTGAAGTCATGAAACAAGGTGCCATTTTAATTAATGCTTCACGCGGAACTGTAATCGACATCGACGCACTTGCTGATGCATTAAGAAGTGAAAAAGTATCTGGTGCCGCTATTGATGTATTCCCCGTTGAGCCAAAATCGAATAATGAAGAATTTGAATCTCCATTACGTGGCTTCGACAATGTGATCTTAACGCCACACGTGGGTGGCTCTACGCAAGAAGCACAAGAAAACATTGGAATAGAAGTCGCTGGCAAATTAGCGAAATACTCCGACAATGGTTCAACATTAAGTGCTGTAAACTTCCCAGAAGTTTCTTTACCAGAGCACACTGGTCGTAGCCGTTTGTTACACATTCACGAAAACCAACCAGGTGTGTTAACACAAATCAACGAAGCGTTTGCTAAGAGTAATATCAATATCGCCGCGCAATATTTGCAAACTGACGACAAACTGGGTTACGTGGTTATTGACGTGGAAACGGATGACTCTAAAGCGGCACTTAAAGAGCTCAAACAAATCAAAGGCACAATTAAAGCGCGTTTGTTGCACTAAAAATAGCTAGCGATTACACTGAAAAAACGTCCTTTTTTGGACGTTTTTTTATGCGTATTTTTAGTCTCTTACTGATCAAGGTAATATCCCCAAACGTATCGCACTAAACAAATATCAACCGAAAGAGATTTACTCTGTTGCTAACGAATATCAAAGCCGTCGTATTCGACCTAGATAATACCTTGGTGTCTTCTAACCTTGACTTCAAAACAATCAAACACCAGCTTGGCTGTCCTACCGAACAAGACTTATTGCAGTTTGTCGCTGACTTGCCTGCAATTAAACAGCAAAGCGCGACTGAGTTCATTTATCAGCATGAACTAGCCGACGCTAATACTGCGCATGAACTAGCAGGTTGCCAGCAAATCATTTCGACATTAAGCAGGTTAGATTTACATACGGCTATAGTGACACGAAACTGCAAAGACGCTGCAGCAATCAAAGTAAACAATAACCAGATCAATATAAAAACCGTCCTAACACGCGAAGATCACGTCGCTAAGCCTGCCCCAGACGCGTTATATTTTCTAGCGAATAAATGGCAAATAGATTGCCAAGATATATTGTACGTGGGTGACTACATATACGATATTCAGTTAGCGCAAAATGCATCGGCAATATCTTGTTTACTCACGTACCAAAGAACATTAAGTTTTGCTCAACAAGCCGACATTACAGTTGCCAACTTGCTAGAATTAGACGATTTATTAAAACAGCAGCTTAGTGCAACGTCCAATCAAATTCACTCTATTTCTTAGGCTCTTGGGCATGACGATTTTCAACCACAATATAATATTTTCAAAACTGACTACCAAATTTAATCACCTAGCCACTCTTACTTTTTTAACATCACTTGGCCTTGGCGCTCAAACCCCGAGTGCGGATAAAAACATTGAAACTATTGTCGTCACCGCCACCAGAGATCAACAAAATATAGAGCAAGTCGCTAGAACTATTGATGTTTTAAGTTCGGAGCAACTGAGCCTAACTGAACATTCACACATTCAACAAGTATTTAACCAATTACCTGGCGTTAATTTCCATCGCAACAGTGGGCAAGAATATTTGGCGGCCATTCGCTCACCAGTATTAACCGGCGCCGGAGCGTGTGGCGAGTTTTTAATGCTTGAAAACTCAATTCCTTTGCGACCTGCAGGCATGTGTAATGTCAACGAACTTCTCGAAGCACATCATCAAAGCGCAGAATCCATTGAATTGTTGCGCGGCCCAGCCTCTGTAATGTATGGAGGCAATGGTCTTCACGGCGTTGTTAACGTTATTACTCCAATTTTACCGATTGAATCTGGTCAAACACAATTGGCTATAGGCAGCAACGATTACCTAAAGCTTAAACAAAGCAACCGTTTTGAAAATTGGCGTGGAGCCTTAACGCTGATCCAGGATGGCGGATTTAGAGACAGTTCAAGCGTCGAGCAACAGGTAATAACGCTTTCACACAATGATGAAAACGACGAAACATCCACATCTTCTTGGTTAACCGCGTTTAATTTGGACCAACAAACCGCAGGTTATTTAGTCGGTACTGACAGTTATAAAGCTCCCAACTTAATTACCACTAACCCAAACCCTGAGGCCTACCGTAAGGCATCTGGATTAAGATTGTACCAAACCTACCAAACTGAATCTGGCTGGCAGGTATCGCCCTTTGTTAGATATTCTGAAATGGAGTTCATTCAACATTTCCTGCCAGGTCAACCGATTGAAAAAAACCAACAAACAAGCGCTGGAGTTCAAAGTAAATCCCAGTATAAACTTAATAAAGAATTGTCCTTAGACTTTGGTTTAGATATTGAACTTGCCAACATTGGCCTATTTGAATATCAACCGAATGAAACAGCGGGCTCAGCATTTTTGCAAGCAACCATCCCGCAAGGTAAACATTACGACTACGAAGTTAACAGCCTGAGTTACGCTGCATTTTTACTAATAACATGGCAAGCTTCCCCCAAGTTGACCTTGGATTTTGGTGCACGACTTGAGCAATTAGAGTTCGACTACAACAATAAAATGTTATCAGGACGCACAGATGAAAACGGCAACACCTGTGGTTTTGGTGGTTGTCGATTCAGCAGACCAAAAAGTCGAAATGATAGCTTCTCTAATCTATCGCCTCAATTGGGTTTGAACTATCGAATATCGAACAACAACCAGATTTACGCATCACTTGTTCATGGCTTTCGAATGCCTCAAGCAACCGAGTTGTACAGACTGCAAAGAGAACAAGTTGTCGCAGATTTAAAACCAACAGAATTGCTTGGCGTCGATAGTGGCTGGCGCTATAGAGCAGAAAGATTTTCGATGAATATCGGCGTATTTCAATACGAAAAATCGAACGTAATTATAAGAAACAGTGAATTTTTCAATATAAGCGGTGGAGAAACTCGCCATAAAGGCATAGAGATTAGTGCAGAGCAATCGCTTAACGAGTTATACACGATAAAAGTGAACGCATCATTGGCAAAACATACTTATCTAAACAACCCAGGTATAAGCGGACAAGACATTGTAAATAATGATATTGATACCGCACCGCAGGAAATGGCTAATGTATTTTTAGATTTTGCTAACGGTAGGTTAGTTTGGCAATTGCATGCTCAATACATGGGGGAATATTTTACTAACCCAGAAAATACTAACCGATATTCAGGGCATGTATTATGGCATTGGCGTAGTAGCTATCAAATCAACCAAAAGCTTTCCGTTGCGGCACGGATAGTGAATTTAGCAGACAAAAAGTATGCTGAACGCGCTGACTTTTCTAGCTTTGCAGGAGACAGATACTTTCCAGGCAGACCTAGAAGCTTTGAGCTGTCATTTACTTTTCAATATTAACAAGCTCAACCTTTACATTGGAAGGCCTGAACATTTTTCACCAGCCAACCTAACTTAAACTGATAAATCGCCAGACGTGTTAGTAGCTAAATCCGCTAACCATTGCTCTGCTTGGGTTTTATTACTAAACACTTCAGAGCGAAGAATTGACTGGCTTAAAAACTTTTGCTGACTGCGTGCTATTTCCAACACAACACGTTCACTGATAACAATTGCTTTACCCAAGCAATTTTGGCCCTCCAGCCAGATAGCGTGCTGATTACCCACTTTGTGGGCATCAGGGGTACTTCCTTCATAATTAGATAAATCAATCAACATGTAAAAGCCTTTTCCTTCGAGGCTACTAACATGATGCTCTACCAGTTCGCTTATTTTTCGCGAGGTTGATTCACTGAACATGCCTTCAAATGCGACGTGTATCACATCACCCACGACCTCAAACTGATATTGACCTCTAAACCCCAAACGAAGCACTCCTGTTATTTTAATGCTTATTCGATAGCGCTATACAAATATAATGCGAACTCTGAAATTCAGCCAAATTAATTACATTTAATTTGGTGAGCAACTACAGAGTCGCGCATCATACCAGATAATATAAATTAAAAAATAACCTCTCGGTAAAATTGAATTGGGCAAGTCTTATGAATTGCACTAAGCTTGTATAGTGATTAATTTATAGGCTAATTCGTTGTGTTCACCAAGATTTTGGCAGTGGTCGTTTTATTACTTAGCTGTTCAACCCTTGCCAACAAAATTCATGTAAAGGTGGGGGCTGGTATAAGACCGCCATTTTTGTTAGCCGATGGCAGTGGCATGGGCCCTGAAATATTAAACGCATTTAACCTAGTTCAAACGGAATTTCATTTTGAATTGATTCCGGTGCCGATTGGTCGACGCACTATGTCGCTACAAGAAGGTTGGGTTGACATTATTATGTGGGACAATCTCAATTGGGGGTGGGACTTATCTTCCGGACTGTTGGCTTCTAAACCGCTACTGCACTCAAAAGATTTTTTTGTCACGAGCTTGGCCAATGACAAAAAAGAGCAAGACTATTTTGATTCTTTCCACAATAAGGTGATTTGCGCAGTAAATGGTTACCACTATAAATTTCTAGATTATCAAACAGACTACAAGCTCTTAAAAGATAAATTCAATATCATACTTGTTCGTACAGAAGAAGAGTCGATAAAAATGGCACTTTATAAGCGTTGCGATATCAGCGTAGTCAGCCAATCCGCTCTCAATTGGTTTTATAAGAGCAATCCGGCGCAACGAAAAGCGCTGTTAGCCTCAAACAAGTTGGACACTCAATACTCCAGAAACTTTTTAGTGCCACCTTATTCCCCCATATCAATTGAGGAACTAAATACAATTTATGATAAAGCACAAAAGTTAAAATTATTGTCACCAATTTACCAAACTTATGGGCAAGAATTGCAACATAAGTAAAAATCGACACAGCATTGTTTGCCAATAAATCACATCGATAATTGGTTGCAAATTGAGCAACAGTAATAGACACTTTATGCAAAGTAGACGTTTAAAAATCACCATAATCTGTTTTTTTGTACTGCCGAACGTTACCACTTAACGAGATAAAATATGCGTATTGTTATTTTTATGCTGCTCTTATTGTCAACGAGCGCTATGGCGTTAAATAAACCCATCATATGGGGAACCGATGTTTGGGATGGATTTACCAATACTGACGGAACCGGATTTTATCATGCGTTAATACCCAAGATTTTTCCGTCCCCTGACTATTCTATTGAGATTAACTACTTACCTTGGAAACGCTCATTGTTGTATTTGGAGTCAGGCAAAGTGCACATGTCCGGAGCATTGCCGGCAACCAATACGTTTTATTTATCTGAAGCGCCGGTCTTAACTGAAACGTTGTTTGCTGTTTATGTCGATAAAAGTGAACAAGAGTGTTGTGATTTTACTAATAAAATCGGGTCATATCGTAACGGTTACGAAAACGAAATATTTAACAGAGCCTTTCCCGATAATGATAACGCCGTTAGTGTAAGTTCTGGTTCGGAAGGTATTAAACTTTTACTGCGCGGTAAGGTAGATTACTTTGTTGATATTGGCAGTGTTTTAGAGCGCCTGATATTAGATTTTCCAGCTGACCTTAAGTTGCAAGCGGTTGGTTCGTATCCTCTATATTGGGCGTTTAATAAGACATTACATGGCCAGGATTTAAAGCGTCATTTTGACAAAAAAATTAAAGAGCTAAGACAGTCAGGTCAACTTGAAGACTTATATTTATCTTACGGTTTAACGCCACCAAAGATAGACGTATTAAATTACCATAAATAACGCGCTTAACCCATATAGCCCATACTTGCCAGTTCGAAGCCGGCTTTACTTACCCGCCTATGTATTCCAGAGCCCAATAAGTGGCAATTTCTTGTTCTATACCTTTTAACCTCAAAGCCCCTCTTGATTCGCAGCGTATAACGTCCTTCACTAGTTCATAGGTTTGTTTTGATATCAAAATTTTACCAGCATCGGAGCTACTTTCTAATCTGGCAGCCAAGTTTACCGTACTGCCTACAATGGTATATTCCATTCTATCGTTACTACCGAAATTACCGACCACACAATCACCGCTATTTATTCCCATACGAACTTCTATCCCGAGCTCTTTGGCCTTAGCTTGCATTGCCAAAGCCATTCTGACGCTAGCAATCGCATCTTCTTTTTCACCAATACTATGTGGATCACCGTGAAACACCATAACAGCATCGCCAATAAATTTATCCAGTGTGCCATTGAACTCCAATGTTATGTCGTACATTTCGTTGAGATAACCATTTAACCAATACGCCAACTTATGTTTATCCATTACCTCTGTTGTTTCGGTAAAACCAACAATGTCAGAGAAAAAAACCGTCAACCGTTTTACATAAGTTTCTATCTTCGCTTCTTTTTCACCGGAGAATATCGAATCATATACCTGAGGAGAAAGGTATTTTGACAGCTTCAATGCTAATAATTCGAGGTGCTTAGCGCTTTCTTTTATTTCAGCTTTGGCTTTTCTAAGCGACATTCCAAGTCGATAGGTCATGGCAGAAACCAACCACACATATATTAGTATTGCGATTCCGCTTAACAAAGATACATATAATCCAGATTCAGGTGCGAACGTTAATCCGCGAAGTGAAACCGTAATCGCCGTTCCAGACAGCCAAATCAAGAACGTATAACCTAAAAACCTAGTTCCATGAGTTACGATTTGACTCAATATAAGGTTAATAACAAATGCAAATGAAGGGAATAAGCTGAAACTTATCCAACTGCAAGCTATACCTGCAATAAGAAAATCGACGTACGACGCATACAACACACTGCGATTTGTATTAACCCGTCGACACACCCAATAGGCCAAATGAGGGTAGATCAAAAATACGCCGAGTAATACATACAATCCAAGGTCAATTCCATTGTCTAGACTCCAAAGAAATAAAGTCGCGAAGCCGAACAAATAGCCCAATATTCTTGGGTAATAAGTTTCATGAATTAAAAACTTTTCTTTAACCATCCCACACTCCCTCCATTGGAGCCGCAGCTACTGAAAATAACTGAGCATATTTTTTTAATTTACAATTGAGTTGGCGAATAAATAACCTTAACCCAGTAGCTCCCAATGTAAAGGTTAAATATTAAACAGTCTCGTTAAAACTGCAGAATACCTCAACACTACCAACATGTTTATTTTTAGTGGATTTTCGACCACTAACTAAATGTTTGATTTATTTTCACACAGTACTTTACACAGTGTATTTATACTGTATATTTAAACAGTCTTTATTTTTAACACATGGTACTAACTTAGGAGTTAATTATGGCGGTTGAAACTAGATACGTAGTGATCCGAACTGGTAAAAATAATGAGGAGCAAGAAGTGATGACCTTTACTGATAAACGTTCAGCGGATGATCACGACAAAATGTTAGATATGGCAGACGCTCTTTTTGAGGTTTTACATGCCAGCTCCATCGAATTACCAGAGCAACAATGTGAAGACTTAAGTATTTACCTTGCAAAACAACGTGAAGAACTTTTAGTTGCATTACAGGCTAAAAAGAAAAGCGCTTCTCCTGTCGCCAAGAAAAAAGCGAAATCAAAAGAAAAACAAAATGATTTGTTAAATAGTGATGATAATGACATCTCTCCAAAATCT
>JABXID010000052.1 GCA_013373245.1 Gammaproteobacteria bacterium | reverse complement strand
CTTGACCTGCGAACTGTTTCTCCATGATCTCATTCAATTCTTGCAATGCCGCCGGTTGAACTTCTTCTAAGTTAGCAATACGCATGGTCAAATCGATTCGAACTTTGTCAGAGAATTGACTCAAGATCTCCGCCGACTGATCAGGCTCTAAGTAAGCCAAAACAATGGTCTGAATTTGCGGATGTTCGTTGCGAATAATATTGGCAACCTGTTTTGAATCCATCCATTTCAATGAATCCAAGCCTTTAGCGCCACCACCTAAAATAATTTGGTCAAGTAACGTTGCGGCTTTTTCTTCACCAAGTGCTGCGGTTAACGCTTTTTTGATAAAGTCTTCTGATTGGAAACCAATGGTACTGTACTCTTGAATTTGCTCGATGAACAATCCATGTACTGCAGAGATTTTATCTTGGCTCAAATCATCAATTTGTGCCATCGCAATACCCACTTTTTGCACTTGCTTAGGCTCTAAGTGCTTTAATATCTGCGCAGCGTCTTCTTCCGATAAACTCAGCAATAATATCGCGGCTTTTTCTACACCTTCGAGTTTATCAACGTCAAACTTCGGGCGTTCTTGTTCTATTAATTCATCACTCATCTTCTAATAACCACCCTTTAACTACCTGAGAAGAAAGCTCTGGTTCATTGGCCACCAGCGCACGCACTGCTTTTAATAAGTCTTCGTCACCGTGTAAATCTGGTAATTGCAGTGAACCGTCGGCCGAGAAACCAATATCAGCTTCGTCAAATTCTGTTGTTAACATATCTAATGTTTGGTCACCTAAGTCTACACCACCAAGTGCATCTTCTTCATAAATATCGCTTGTGTCGTCAGGATAAATCAGTTTCTTAAGCATTGGACGAACCAAGGCCAAAATAACCGTTACGATAACCAACATGCCCATAAATAATTTGAATAAAGGCTGGAACCAATCTTGTTCGTAAATTGGTACATCTATGTCAGTCATCACTTCTTCTTTATTAAACGGAATCGTAACCACTTCTAAAGTGTCACCACGATTCATGTCAAAACCAATACCGCCTTGCAATAATCGACGTAAGTTAACCAAAGCTTGTTGCGAACGCGGTACACGTTGCATTGATCCGTTTTCACCAGGAACTGACAAATAATCGACAGCAACCGATACACTAAGGCGACGCACAATGCCGGTTTGGTTTTGTTTGTGGCTAATGGTTTGGTCAAGTTCATAGTTACGTGTTTGTTCTTTATGACTACTACCATTAGCAGCACGAGAGCGCCCATTGGTTGCATCTTCTGGGATGTCAGACTCCAACGGCGGTTGATTTGATAACGCACCTGGAATACCTAATGCGCCGCTACCTGTTGAATTATTTTCTATTAATAACTCACTGCGAATGGCTGGTAAATCTGGGTTAAACGTCTTTTGTGTTTCTTGAACTTGGGTAAAGTCCATGGTGACGTCAACTTGCGCTGTGTAATTATCAAGCCCGATAACTGGCGACAAAATAGAGTTAATTTTGGTTAAGTATTCGTCTTCACGTTTACGTTCAATTTCAAATTGTTTGCGTGAAAGCGCTGACAAAGAGCTTTGCGAACCAGAGTTAAGTAGGCGGCCATTTTGGTCAGTAACCGTCACTTTGGCAGGTTCTAAACCTTGTACTGCAGAAGCAACAATGTCCACAACCGAATCGATTTCTTCTTCCGCTAACATCTTGCCTGACTTTAATGTCACGACAACGGTGGCTGATGGCTTTTTAGTATGACGAGCAAAAATGTTTTCTTTTGGAATGGCTAAGTGAACACGAGCGCGAGCGATTGAGTTTAGTTCTTCAATGGTTTTTGCCAGTTGAACTTCGCGGCTGTACTTAAGACGTTCCATTTCCATGCGCTGGCTGACACCAAAGCCAGAGTCTTGCATTAATAAGTCTGCACCGTTACTCGCTTCCTGCGCTACACCACCACGAGCTAAGGCCAATTTGATATTTTGATATTCGTCACCCTGTACCAAGATAACGTTTTGTTCCAACACGTATTCAATTTTTTGCGCGTCTAGAAAGTCTAAGGTTTCGATTAATTGCTCGGTTTCAAATTTACCTAATGGACGCATCTCTGGCTCACGCGACCAAATGATGACAAATATGGCGATAGCCACACATATAGTTAACGCGATGATCAATGCGCCTTGGCGCAACATCTCACCGCTCGACATTGAACTTAGAAAACCGGACTTTTGTTCATCGTCCATATCCATCGAATTATCGTTAGATAAAGACACTACATCGGATGACATATCTGCGTCTGCGGTTTGTGCTGGTAAATTATCTGCCACTGTACTTTCCTACCCAAAAAAGTTAATCAGCTAGCCTAAACAGGCATACTCATGATTTGTTTGTATGCTTCGACAAGTTTGTTTCTCACTTGCACCGTTGCTTCAAATGCAACGCCAGCTTTGTTTGATGCGATCATTGCTTCAGCTAACGACACTGAACGGTCACCCATCTCTACAGCATTTTTTAATTCGCCAGACTTAGCTTGCAAATCATTTACGTTATTTATGGCTTGATTCAACAGTTCGCCAAAGTTGGCAGATGACGGACTATTTACTTCTCTTATTCCGACTTCCATATTTGGTTTGATCGTTGGCGCTGAACCATTTACTTGCGATGCCATCGCTTGTAATTCTGCATAGAGATTATTGGCTTGAATGTTCATGTCTATGACCCTTTATAAATCGATAACTAGGCGTTTTCGCCTCGTTGTTTGACTTAGATAAAGCATCAATAATGCCAACTAGTAAGTTATTGTTTTAAATGAGTTTATATGGGTTTTTTAGGGTTTTCTTTGGATGTCGGGATTTTGACTTAACAATTTTTAAACAGGCAGGAAAAAGCACTCGCATTTCGACGAGTGCTTTTGGTTTGTCATAAAGTAATTGATACCAACTCTTAAGCAGCTTGGTATTATATATTTACGCGGGAACTTCGATACCTTGCTCACGCATTTTGGCTAATTTATATCTTAGCGTTCTTGGACTCATGCCCAGTTTTTCCGCAACGTCTTTACGACGGCCACGGCAGGCGTATAAGGCATCTAGAATAATACGATTTTCCTGATCTCGGATTTCCATTTTAAAATCCGATGATTCATTATATTCTTTTGGTACTTGGTTCTGCTCTAAAGACACAGACGTTGCTTGTTCTTTAATATCTGCCGCAATTTTATCAACCGCAAATTCTTCTACTAAGATATGTTCGACGTCGATGCGATTGTCTAAACATAAAATCAACGCACGCTGAATAACGTTATCCAATTCACGCACATTGCCAGGCCAGTTATGGTTAAACAATTTAGATTGCGCTGATGAGGTTAACTTTGGGATCTCGCGACCAATATCTTGACAGTGACGATTCAACAAATGCTCTGCAATCGGTAGTATATCCTCTTTACGTTCAGCTAATGGTAACCAGCTGATTGGGAATACGTTTAAACGATAATATAAATCTTCTCTAAACTTACCTTCGCGCACGGCTTCCATTAAATCTCGGTTTGATGTGGCCAATACACGCACGTCTAGTTTGACGGTTTTTCGGCTGCCCAATCGTTCCACTTCACGCTCTTGTAAAACACGAAGTAATTTAGCTTGCAGATTCAAATCCATCTCGGTGATTTCATCTAATAAAATCGTGCCATGCTGAGCTTGTTCAAACTTACCTGGGCAAGCTTGAATAGCACCGGTAAATGCGCCTTTTTCATAACCAAATAAAGTTGCTTCCAACATGTTATCTGGAATAGCAGCGCAGTTAATCGCAATAAAATCGTGCTCTTTACGATTCGATTGCTCGTGAATATAACGCGCCATCACTTCTTTACCAGCACCGCTTGGGCCTGTAATCATGACGCTGGCATCCGACGTTGCAACTTTTGCGGCCAACTTTAATAACTCGATACTTTTTGGATCCGCCACCACTGGCATATGTTTATCCACTTGCTTTACGGGCGCATAACGACCAACCATGTTCAATAACACTTCTGGCGCAAACGGTTTTGCCATGTAATCAATCGCACCGTATTTCATTGCTTCAACGGCATGGTCGATGGTTGCGTAGGCAGTCATTAATAAAAATGGCGTATTTGGATATAACTTTCTTACTGACTTCAATAAGTCGAGTCCGGTTAATCCCGCCATTTGTACGTCTGAAACAATAAGATCAATAACTTTTTGTTTTAACAGCACTAAAGCGGTTTCCGCAGATTCGGCCTCAATCACTGAATAACCAGCAATAGCTAGTGTATCAACTAATGCTTCGCGAAGACCTGAATCGTCTTCAACAACTAATATTTGTGTTTGACTCATGCGACATTCTCCTGCGTTTTAAGTTGAAACTCGCCGTCATTGGAGTTTTTACTTGTCAGTTTTATGGGTAAATATATTTGAAAAATAGCGCCGCCTTCTGGCTTGTTAAGCACTTCAACGTGTCCTTGATGCGCTTGCGCAACGGTTTTAACCACAGAGAGTCCAAGACCTGTGCCTTGCGAGCGTGTGGTAAAAAACGGTTCAAATATCTTTTCTAAATTTTCTTTATCAATTCCGGGGCCATTATCTTCCACCGAAATGCATACTTTGTTTGGCTCAGAGTCCAAACGTTTGGCGCTTAAATGAATATTTACGCCCTTACCTACAACTTGCACTGCGTTGTGGACTAAGTTGGTAATAGCGCTGGCTAAACTGGTTTTATTGGCCAAAATACAAATATACGGCTCAGGTAATTCAACATTAAATTCACCAACTTGCTGCACAATTGAATCAGAACTCTGATGCACTGCAGT
>JABXID010000156.1 GCA_013373245.1 Gammaproteobacteria bacterium | reverse complement strand
TTTCGAGTTTCGAGTTTCGATAGAAAGATAAAGCTGAGGCTCTCAGTTTAAAACCTCATATTTATTTTTCTTAATTACAGAATGTTGAACAGACTTTCTCCCATATTCAGGAAAATGACCTTTAGGGTCGTTTTTGTCCTTAGACCACTTTACAAATCATTAATTTTTTTCATTGCTAGCAATAGGTTACTTAATTTGCTATTAGTATGTGTATCAGAATAATGAGACGGTTGCTGGTAGAAAAACGACCCAATCGCTCACTAATAAGCTGTTAGCTTTACTCGGAGTACACAATTTGTTTTGACATTCGTTTCTAGTCGATCCATAATTTGTTTGTAGTCAGTGGCGGTAGGAGCACCCCACGTAAAAAACTGAAGCATCCAAACAGAATGTTGTGGCGGTAGGAGCACCCCACGTAAAAAACTGAAGCATCCAAACAGAATTGACTACCGAAAGCCTCCGTAAGGAGGTTTTTTCGTTTTAGGGAAGTATATTTGTGCAACTTAAAAAATTAGATAATTCTTTTTATACTGAAAACTCTCATTTAAAAGAGGCATTAGATAACCATAATGGAAATTGGACTCAAGGTAAGGTTCGAGGTTATGGGATCGTACTTATTACAATTAACAACTTATCTTTTGCAATCCCACTCCGAACAAATATAAAGCATAAGGCTTCATATATCACCGTCAAATCTAACCAAGGTCATATTGAAGGTAAAGGATTGGATTTCACTAAAGCACTTTTAATCGCCGAACAAAAGTATATATCGAATTTACCTTTCAAAATATCATCCGCAGAGCACCAGAAACTGGCAAACAAAGAGCATTACATTACTAAAAAGTTTGAGAAATATGTCGAAAAATATATTGATGCAGTTAAAAAAAACGACGCCAATATTTTAAGTAGTGCGAACTATCGTTTTTCAACTCTTTGTAATTATCATGCCGAACTGGGCTTACTGTAAAGCTAACAAGCGCCTCAACAAAGGCCGTAAAAAGCTTGGCTTGCGTCACTTCGTTCCTAATTTTAGCCAAGCCTTTTCCGCCTGTTAGGCGGGCGTTCGAAACTTGTCTTTTCCCTAATCCAATTTCCAAGACACGTGCTTTTACTTTCCCCATCTAATACTTCTGAAAAATAAAATAAGTTTTCAAAAGTACGAGACAGGAAGTCGAGTAAGGGATTGTTTCATGAACGAAAATTACCCCCCTCTTTTCGATAAAACTTAATTTTCATTGGAAGTTAAAGAGTTATTAGGGGCGGCTATTCATTTATTGGTAAAGAGTGCCTACTTTTTTAGTTGTTGAAAACAGGTATGGTCCCCGAAGGGTAACGAAAGCTCAACTAGCATCGAAATTTACAGTCATTAGTAAGAGGTTCCTAATATCGCTGGGGCGATTCTGGAATGACGTTTAACTCTTTAACGGTATTGTCCGAAAATGCATTGAACCGAACAAAAAAGGCTTAGTCTCCTAAGCCCTTCAAACTGTCTTCATATATCGCAATATTGATTCACTCTAGCCTTTGGTTGGGCGATTCCACGAATCAATATTGCGTTGTTTACCACGGGCAATCGCTAAGCCATCTTTTGCAACGGGTTTAGTCACAGTTGAGCCGGCGGCTACAAATCCGTTTTCTTCAATAACCACAGGAGCGACCAAGGTTGAGTTTGTGCCAATGAAAGCATTGTCATGGATTTCTGTTTTAAACTTATTCACGCCATCGTAGTTGGCTGTGATCACACCCGCGCCGATATTGACTCCGGCACCAACGGTGGTATCGCCAAGATATGAGAAGTGATTGGCTTTAGAACCTTCACCCAATATTGATTTTTTCATTTCAACGAAGTTGCCGACTTTGGCACCGTTTTTCACAATCGAACCTGGACGTAATCGGGCATATGGTCCTAGTTGTGCTTTTTCTGCAACGTCTGCTTGATCAATTAACGTGTTTGCTTCGATGACAGTACCATCGCCGATTGAACAATCTTTTAAAATACAATTCGCGCCAACTTTAACGTTATTGCCTAAAGTTACTTTGCCTTCGAAAATAACGTTTACGTCCAACTCAACATCGTGTCCAACCGTCACATCACCTCGAACATCAACGCGCGCTGGGTCACGCATTGAAGCACCCGCTAACATTAACTTTTCAGTTTCTCGCTTTTGGTACTCACGCTCCAAAGCCGCTAATTGAACGCGATTATTCGCACCTTCGGTTTCCATTTCATTATCCGGATGTGCCGCTTCAATTGCATAACCATCTTGGTGCGCCATAGCGATAATATCGGTTAGATAATATTCACCTTGGGCGTTATCACTAGATAAGTTCGAAAGCCATTGTTTTAGCAGCTTTCCGTTAACTGCCATGATGCCTGTATTCACTTCTTGAATTGCAAGCTGTTCATCGTTTGCATCTTTTTGCTCAACAATGCCAACCACTGAACCATTGTCTCGAATTATTCGGCCGTAACCCGTTGGGTTATCTAACGCGACGGTTAACAAGGCAATACCATTTTCGGGTTTAACCGCTAACAAACGATCTAAGGTTGAACTTTGAATGAGTGGCACATCACCGTATAAAATTAAGATGGTGTCTTCGTCTGGCATATGTTGCTCGGCCACTTTAACCGCGTGCCCTGTACCCAGCTGCTCAGCTTGTAATACCCAATTTACTTCGTTATGTGACAAAGCCTGTTGCAATTGCTCACCACCGTGACCGTAAACTAAACTGACTTGTTTGGCGTTCAATTCATTGGCCGCATCAATCACGTGCTGCACCATAGGTTTATGGGCTACAGGATGTAAAACTTTAGGTAAACTTGATTTCATTCGCGTGCCTTTACCGGCCGCGAGAATGACTACTGATAAACTCATGTGGTTGGGTACTCATAATCCTTGTTGAAAATAGTGCGTATATTTTGGCTGTTTTTCGACAGCACAGATCAGCACGCTGCGTGTTATTATAGGGATTAATTTCACGACATTCAGCCCTAAATTTGCCAATGCCCAATAAATTACTCATATCATCATGTTTGCTTGGACAAGCCGTTCGCTACGATGGCAAAAGTAAAGCCATTCCAGATATTGAATGGCTGGTCTCGTTACAAGAAAAAGGCTTGTTGTATCCGATATGCCCAGAAGTTTCAGGCGGTTTACCCGTGCCACGACCCGCAGCTGAAATTCAGCGAGAACGAGTGATCACAACAACGGGCTTAGACGTTACAGGAGCGTTCAAAAAAGGCGCAGAAAGTGCCTTGACCGTGTGCCAAAAAGAAAACATAAAGTTTGCATTGTTAAAAGCAAACAGTCCAAGTTGCGGCAACAGGCAAATATATGATGGCTCATATTCCGGAACACTAGCCGTAGGGCAAGGCATAACAGCTCAGCTACTTAGCGAACATGGCATCAAAGTATTTTCAGAGTTAGAAGTAAATGCGTTGAAAAATGAACTTATGTTGAACCAATAAGGCTGTTTCAAGCGCATAATAACAGCGCTAGATGGCCCGCCTTAGAGGATTCGAACCTCTGACCTCGGCCTCCGGAGGGCCGCGCTCTATCCAGCTGAGCTAAAGGCGGAAATAGGTGTATAGAAAACGAAAGAATCATACTGCTATTCATCTGTAATAGCTAGCCAACGCACACGAACCGCTTATTTATCAATCAATTCTGAGTGGGAATTTAGATAAACTTTACTGATATTGAGAAAATCTCAACTCTTTTACTAGATTTTTCACTATTTTATCGCTTTAATTGGATAATCTATATTTGTGGAGAAGATATATGTCGTTAATGACGGTAGATCAAGTGGCGGAGTTTTTAGGTGTTAAAGATGTTCGTGTCATTCGTTTGGAAAGAGAACACCTATTAAATTCAGTCGAAAACGACGCTGAAGGCAACCCTCTGTTCAGTAAAGACGATGTCGAAAAGTATAAAGAAATTGCTGAACGTTTAGGCGGTATTTAAAAAAATAGCAAAAAAGCTGAGCTCTAATGTACAGAACTTAGCTTTTTTGTTTTTAAACTTAGAGTTTATTTTCGCCTAAGCATCCCTATGTGCGGTATACCATCCTCCAAGTACATATCCGTTATCGGTTCAAACCCCAACTCTTGATAAAACTTAGACAAATGCTGTTGCGCTGAAATATGACAATCGTACTTTGGCCAATTTTTTTCAACGTGTTCAATCGCTGTTAGCATAAGCTGTTGTCCCAGCTTTTGACCTCGAGCTTGTTCCGCAACGATAACTCGGCCAATGGCAGATTCATCTGGATAAACTACTTTTGGTGCCAACACTCGGCAATACGCCAACATGTCGTTTTGCTGATCAGCTTCCCCATAAACGAACACATGCAGCGTTTGTGAGTCACGATCCAAATTATCCAAATCTGGGTAATAACAGGTTTGTTCTACAACAAAGACGTCAATTCGTAGTTTTAATAAGTCATAAAGTTCATTCGTCGTCAGCTGATCAAACGTTTTAATTTTCCAGTTAAGCATCGTTTGCCTTAAATTTAAATAGAGCACAGTTCGGCTGTGCTCTAACAGATAATCGACAAAATTTTACGATACTGTAAAATTTACACAACCTTAGATTAAGGTCATCTGTCGGTTACCACTTGGTATTTAGTTATAGGCAAGCTATTCTGCTCGCCCATTCAATGAGGATCAGTATCATGAAAGCGTTTTTGCAAACCTGTTTAGTATTTTTTGCCTTTCAATCGGTTTTTCTGCACGCAAATGAAAACGCCAAAGAGTTAGAGTGGGCTGACTTGGTGCCAAAAGATTACGCGATTGATACGCCGGATATTGAACACATAGGTCAAGCGTTAGCAGGCCCACAAACAATTAACGCACCTGTAGTAGACGAACTCAACGGTAAATTAGTTAAAATTCCTGGCTTTGTAGTGCCACTGGAAGGTGACGATGAAAAAGTCACGGAATTTTTATTGGTTCCTTACTTTGGCGCATGCGTTCACGTACCACCGCCACCGTCAAATCAGATTGTTTATGTAACGATTCCAGAAGGAGCTCCAGCTGAAGCAATGTACGACCCTATTTGGGTTATCGGGACACTAAGTACCAAATCTTGGAGCGGTGAACTAGCTCAAGTCGGTTATACGATGCAAGGTATTAAAGTGGCGCCATACGATGATTTTTAGAAAAATCTAATATAAGTTTTAGAGCTAGATCAAACAATTAATTGTAATTTCACATTAAAATGGATTTTAAACGGTTATAATCCTTTCTGACCACACCGCATTTTTGTGAATTATAGGCCTGTTAGATGAGCGACAAGATAGATATAAAAAACATTCCTACTGAGGTTAAAGTCCACAAGCCTCAGCCTTCCGATGTTCTCGATTACAACCTTCGCAGTCGAATTTATGTAAGAGCGGTAAAGGGACTGCACCAAGTTTTACGACAACGCATGGGCTTTGTATTTTTAACTCTATTTGCGCTGATCCCTTGGATAAACTACGACGGTCATCAAGCCGTACTATTCGATATCGCCAATCAAAAATTTAATATTTTTGGTTTAACGTTATGGCCGCAAGATCTCACCTTATTCGCTACCATATTAATAATTTCTGCCTACGCATTGTTTTTTGTCACTACGTTTTATGGTCGCGTTTGGTGTGGGTACATGTGTCCACAAACCGTTTGGACGTTTATTTTCATTTGGTTTGAAGAAAAAATTGAAGGCACGGCCAACCAACGTAAAAAGTTGGACTCTATGCCCATCAGTTTTAACAAGGTATGGAAAAAGGGGCTTAAACACACCTCATGGGCGATAGTTGCACTCCTGACGTCGTTAACCTTTATTGCCTATTTTGTGCCTGCCAGAGAGTTATTCATCGACTTCTTCACCCTAGGATCATCGTTCAGTGTGGTTGCTTGGACGTTATTTTTTGCCTTTGCAACCTATATGAATGCAGGCTGGATGCGTGAAGTAATGTGTTTACACATGTGCCCGTATTCGCGTTTTCAATCGTCCATGTTCGATAAAGACACGTTCACCGTAACCTACGATTTCAAGCGTGGTGAACAACGCGGCCCTCGTTCACGTAAAAAAGATCCAAAAGAACTTGGCCTTGGTGACTGTATCGACTGTAACTTGTGTGTACAGGTGTGCCCGACAGGTATTGATATTAGAAATGGATTGCAATACGAATGCATTAACTGCGGCGCTTGTATTGATGCATGTGATGAAACCATGGATAAAATGGGTTATGAACGTGGCCTTATTTCTTACACCACAGAACACAGTTTGGAAGGTAAGAAAACCCATATCTTCCGAGGTAAATTATTCGGTTACTTGCTGGTAATGTTTATTATGTGTGTCGCGTTTGTTTGGCAAGTTTCTTCTCGCGTTCCTCTTGAGTTGAATATTGAACGTGACCGAAATGCCCTTTACCGTGAAAACAATGAAGGTTTTATAGAAAATACCTTTACCTTACAAATTCTCAATAAAAGTCAAAGTAGCGAAGAATATGTTATTGGCATTGAAGGGCTGAATGACTATCAATACATCGGCTTACAAGAAGTAAAAGTAAACGCTGGTGAAGTTTACAAAACACCGATTAGCATTGCCGTTGACCCATATGAATTGGATAAACCAGTGACCACCATCATTATTACCGTGACAACTAAAGATGGAGAATCTACCGTATATGAAGAAACTCGTTTCTTCAAAGGTCGATAATGTCGACGTTTGATTTCAGCAATTTAGGGCCAGATCAAATATTAGATGCCATTGAGTCTATTGGTATTTATCCAGAATCTGGCCTACTCGCTTTAAACAGTTACGAAAATCGCGTTTATCAATTTACTGCAGATGATAGGCGGAAATATGTAGTTAAGTTTTATCGCCCAAACCGTTGGAGCGATGAGCAAATTCAAGAAGAACATGACTTTGCATTTGAACTACAGCAACAAGATATCCCTGTTGTTCCGCCGCTAAAATTCAACGAGCAGTCACTATTTCACCACAATGGCCATCGCTTTTGTCTATATCAAAGCTTGGGTGGCCGTATGTTTGAACTCGATAATTTAGATCAATTAGAGTGGTTAGGTAGGTTGCTTGGCCGCATGCATAAAGTGTCTCAAAGCCGTCAATTTTCTTATCGTCAAACCATTAACTTCGAGCAAGAATTTAACGACTCGGTAAGTACTTTAAAAGGCTTAGAATTACTGCCCGATTATTTAAAATCAACGTTTTTTCACGACCTGTCTATGATGACAGATTTGTGTTTAGAAAAGCTCACCCAGTCACATCAAATCATTCGGCTGCACGGTGATTGTCACGCAGGCAACATATTGTTGCAGCGCGATGATTTAGCGAGTGACGCGGTGCTGGTCGATTTAGATGACTGTATAAACGGCCCGGCAATCCAAGACCTTTGGATGATGCTCAGTGGCGACCGACAAAACCAGTTGTTGCAGCTCGATACTATGGTTTGTGCCTACGAAGAGTTTCATGAATTCAACCATAATGAGCTGGTCCTAATTGAACCGTTGCGTGCGCGTCGCATGGTGAATTACATGGCATGGATTGCAAAACGTTGGCAAGACCCTGCATTCCCAAGGAACTTTTCTTGGTTTGCAACAGACAAATACTGGGAACAACAAGTATTAGCGATGAAAGAACAAATATCGGCGCTTAGTGAGCCTAGTTTAAAATTACTGCCCTGATATATTGTAAAGTCAAAATACAACAGTAATAATCAGCGCTTTATCGCCAATTGAAATTAAGTCCAACATCAAGGAAATGTAATGAAACGTCTATTATGTGTCATGGCCGCCCTATTCTTCTCAGCCTCATTGTTTGCAGTTGAATTAAAAGAAGGTGTGCATTACGAAGTGTTTGATAAAACATCACCAAGCACTGGCAAACCTGAAATCAAAGAGTTCTTTTCTTATTATTGCCCACACTGTTTGTCATTTGAACCGCTTGCAGAGCGACTTGAAGCAGGACAGAAAAAAGGCAATTACAAATTCGTAAAAAGCCATGTTGATTTTTTACGTGCTGCCGGCCCAGAAATCCAATTTATGTTAACCAAAGCGTTAGTTACCGCTGAAACTTTAAATGTTCCAGCGGCGTCAAAAGCCATTTTTAACTACATTCACAGACAAAGAGCGGCCATCACCAAAGAAAAAGATATTCGCAATTTATTTGTATTAAACGGTGTGGATGGCGAAAAATTCGATAAAGTTTTTAACAGCTTCGCCGTTACCGCGGGTGCTAAGAAAATGAAAAAAGACCAAGATGAGTTAAGCAAAAAGCGCGTGTTAACAGGCGTTCCAACGTTCATCGTCAATAACAAATATAAAATTTTAAATAGTGGTTTTGAAGCTAAAACATACGATGAACTATTTAACAAATTAGAAGCTGCTGCAGTAAAACTTAGCCAAAGAAAATAATTGCTGCCTTCATTTTCATCATTATTAAACTCACCCTTATCACGCAGAAAAGAACTCGTGGAAAGTGGTGAGTTTAAGCTCGACTTACCTCAGTCTACTACACAAATAACCTTCAACTTAATTGTCAGTCTTAAACGAAAAAGCATCAGTTTAGAATTAAAACAAGGCAATATAACGGTTCGCAGCCCCTACTGGTTAACACATAGCGATATAGAGCAGTTTGTGCAATCAAAAGAACGCTGGTTGTTAAACAAACTCGCTTTACAAACGAAAGTATCACCATTACCACATCAATACGAAAACGGCACTAAACTGCTTTTTGACGGTCAATTTTATGAATTAACAATTCAACAAGACCGAGCATTCAAGTGGCAATTTGATCACGAGAATAAACAACTATTAATCCTCTTACCGACAAGAGTTACAAATCAACAGGCGTATATAAAACGCAAACTGATTGAGCTATATACTGAATTAGCTCAAAGCTATGTACTTCAACGCACACATGAAATAGAAAAGCGGATGAAGCTTAAGTGCCAAAGAGTTGAGTTTAAAGTCTATAAAAGGCGCTGGGGCTGTTGTTATAGCTCAGGACTGATCCGCATAAACCCATTAATAATGGGCGCTCCTAAATGGGTTGTGGATTGTGTACTCACCCACGAATTGAGCCACTTGGTGCATATGGATCATTCCAAAGCGTTTTGGCAGCTCAATGAACAGTTCTGTGATCATTGCAAAAACAGCAAACAATGGCTTAAACAACACAGTCATTATCTGCAGTTGAACTAGAAGTGGTTCATTAATGGGAAGGCTTTACAAGGTGAGTTGAAGCTTAGGCTACCGCGTTAAAGTAGATTTCTTTAGTTTGAAACGAAGACGCGTACTTTTTAGAAACCACTTGAGCTGTTGCGTTGGTGTTATTAGGTGAAATAAACGTCTGTGCTAATCCCGATTCTGTATTACTTGCTTGTGACGTTTGCGAGTCGCCATTATTTTCGTCTTGAGAATCGTCAGACGCTAAATTAACCTGCGGCTGTACCGGTTCAGATTTTTGTTCAGCATTTGCCAATGCCGATGATTCAGCCACTAATTCTGCTCTAGCTTCAGCGATATTTCTGCTAGCTTGTGCGGCGACTTTTCTATCTTGAGCTGAAGGCTCTGCTGGCGCCAACGCGGCAGCTTGTACCGTCTGCATTTTTCGAATAGTTTCTTCTGGATCGTTTTCTACCGAGACATCGATAGAAACCTCTCCTCCTACAGCATATCGCTTACCATCTGGGCCAGTTTGATATTGATAGCTCGGAGCTCCAGCTAACGCCCCCCCAACCGCCGCATGGGCTTGTTCGTGGGTTTTAACTTCTCTGTCTCGATCTTCCAATTGATCAATGACTTTCTGTTCGGCGGCTTCTTGTCGAACTTCAGCTTGCTCCGCTTGTTCTTGCTGTTCAGAGCGTTCTGATGACTCTCTTTCGTTATCTTCTTGATTATCTTGCGAGCTTGCTTGTTCTTGCTGTGAGCTATCGTCACCAGTTTGGGTATCGTCTTCCGGTATTACGTTATCGTCAGGTTTAGATTGAATATTATCGTACGTAACATTTTCAGAAGGCGAGCGTGTGTCTTGCTCACGAGACTTTTGCGGTACGCTAGCTTCTGTTTTTATAACGGGGGGGATCACCTCTTTCAGCGCATTGGACTTTTGCAGCGCTTCAGTACTAGGTATCGAAGAATTAACGACAACCTGTGGTATGTGAGGTGAAATATTTAACGACATATTAATTACACTTTGGTATCGATTAACGTGCCTATCATTTCATCGGCGGTTTTAATAACTTTACTGTTGGCTTTTGCCAGCTTTTCATTAACGATTAAATTAACAGCTTCAGTCTCAAGCGATGGACGAGCTTGTTGTTCTGGTGCCTCATTGGTATTTTGTTGCGGTTCAGCCTGAACCTCGGCCACACGCTCTTGCTCTGTGTTCAAACGATTAATTTGCACAGCAGCTTCAGCAACACCTTGCTCGGCTTTTTGAATACCACTCAACCCAGATTGGAAAGCGGAAGGAACAGATCCTATTTGCATAAAACTACCCTACCTTAATATAACTACACCCATGTACAATTATTAACCAATTTGACAGATTTTTAAAGCTTTAGTTCACAGTTTTATTGAACCAAGTTAAAAACTCGTCGACATGTGAGATAAAAGGGGCATGTGACGCTTTATTTAACACTGTTAACCCGGCATTGGGATTTAACTGCTGCATGGCCTCAACGGCACCAACAGGCACTAACGCATCGAGACGACCAAACAATCCAACAACCGGAACGCTTAAATATTGAAACTGAGTTCTTAAGTCAACCAATTGTAATAACTGCAACCCTTGCTCTAAAGCAATTAGGTTTGGCACAGGCGCTTGTAAAACTAAGTCTCGAATATTTTTGATATCCTGCCGCGCAGATTTTGCACCCATCGCTTGAATTGCTAAAAAGCGTTCGATAGTTTGCTCGTGATTTAACATTAACTGCTCAGAAAACATGGTCAGAGTTTCTGGTTTAATACCATGCCAATCACCTTCTGCCATAAATTTAGGGCTTGAAGCAATCAAACCTAATCTCGCAACTTTATCTGGATGATTAATTGCGTAATGCTGAGCCACCAAACCACCTAGAGACCAACCTAATAAAATACAAGGCTCTGATATTTGCTTATCCAACCATGACGTTAGCGACGGTAAATCATACTGTGCAGGGATCCAATCATTGTCGCCAAATCCAGGTAAATCCAGAGTAACAATGCGCGATTGGATGTCTAAAGGCAGACGTTCGATAAATGGTCGCCATATATTTTTATTCATTCCCCAACCGTGTAATAAAACAACTGGGGAATTTGGCAAAGTTACTGTATCTGATTTATAACTAGAATCGGTACTCATGGAAGAACTAATAAAATGGAGTGTGTATATTGCGCAATTTTACGCGACTGGCCCACAAGACACAAAAGCTATTGAGCGAATATCATCACTGGTTACCATTTTTTAACGACTGTTTGTTATGCCACTATTCCACTTCGTCTCAACAATTGATTTGTCAAACTTGCTTACAAGACCTAGATAATTTTCCATTAGGCTACGATTTGTTATTCGACAACCCCAAAGCAAGCGCCGACATCAGTCACGAAAACATCGACGGCATTACATTGGTTGCGACCTATCAGAGGCCATTTTCCACCGCACTACCTCAACTTAAGTTTCACCAATCAATTCAACACGCTAAATGGCTCGGCCAGCTTTTATCAGAGCAGTTAGAGCACCTCGCTTGGCGCAATATCGACTGCATTTGTCCCGTTCCGTTGCATCGCGAACGACTGGCAAGTCGAGGGTTTAATCAAGCAGAGCTGTTGTGTCGATTTTTATCAGTAACCCAACCCATTAAACACCTATTAATCCGACGTAAGTCGACCCAAGCGCAAACACGCTTAACCCGCCGCGACCGGCTTAATAATTTAAAAAACGCATTTTATTGCCCGCATGATTTAACTGGCAAAAGCATTGTATTGATTGATGATGTGATTACGACTGGAACAACCGTCAATGAAGCGGCGAAAGAATTAAAAAGGCAAGGTGCAACAGCCGTCTTTGTCGCGGCTGTTGCGATTCGGCTTAAAACTTAACGAATACCGTTTGCCAAGAACAACGCATTAAATAACAAGCGGTTTGTACCGTAAGTGATGGCACGAAAGTTAGGATTATCCGTCATACCAATTACAACGCCTTTACCGTGACGATGCGCTAACACCGCCGATTGCTCAGCGACTTGTTCGACATTGTTTTCATCGGCGTAACCAGCTATTAACGGTTCTTTAGAGTAGCGTGCCACTTGAATAAATGGCTTATCAACATCCGCTAATAATCCAATATTATTTTTAAACACTGGCAACTTAGCGTTAGAAAAACCAAACGCTAGCGGGTGACTTAAATCCAAATCAGTTTCAAAAAATGCACCTGCAATTCGTTGTTTACCTGACAAAGATTCTCTATCTGCGTAACTAAGTCCTTCCGTTTCAAAATTACGTTTCATGGTTTGGGCGTCAATGACAGAGCCTTTTATCAACTCATTTTCAGCCAACCATAATGCCGCGGATTTTTGCGACCATAAAACGCCACCGTCTTTTACCCAACCTTGTAATTGCTCAAGCAGCGCTTTGTCATCTTTTCCATAATTACCATCCACTAATAGAATGTGGCTGTATTTACTCAAATCAGTTTTACGTACTCGATCTTTTTCAATAATAGTCGGAGAAAAACCAACGGCTCTATCAAGTAAGTACCAAGTCTCACCGGCTTCATAAGGGTTTGTGCCAAATCCACCAATCAGTAGCACTTTCGGTAACGTCACTGGCATCATATTTCGGCTGCCCAAATCGATGCCGTTTGCTGTTAAACCGGAAAATATCGGTGAAACTTCGATGTCGTATTTCGCTGCAATTTTTTTAAATCGTTTGAACCAGTTTCCTGTTTGCAAACCGGCATGAACCAGCATAGTGCCAGGATTAAACCTTTGCATATCACCATGTGTTTGCACTGCAAATTCTTTTAATGCTGAACGAACTTGAATATCGTTTTTCAATAACTCATAGATAAGTGCTGGCGCATTGTAATCCGCCCAGTTGATGGCGTAGCTGTATGCGTCAGGTGTCAACTCGTTTAGATCAGTTTGTGGTTTCTGCCATGGTGTTTTTTCGGCTCTTACACTGCGTGATGACTCAACCACCGCGTATTCAACATTAAACGCCATCGCCAAATTCCACGTTGATACATCATAAAACGTGTTATCAAAGAAGCTGGTTTGCTCTGAGAAAATAGACTGTATTAAACGAATTTGAGGCTGCGCCAAAGGCACAAATACCGAGTTTTCTTTGGCAAAAACAACTTCTTCGACTTCAGCATCTCGGCTTAACGGGTAGCTCTGAATATCGTGTGCTTTTAATAAAGAAAGTAATGCATGAAATCGTGACTTATCGTTTTTCTCAGTCAACACATAACCAACATGGTCAGCATCTTTAGCCAACGATTTATAACTTTGGGCAAAACGCCACTGATAATCGAGCAGCGTATTTTTATTCGACAAACTGCCTTGCAGAGTAGATAGCGAAACTGTCACCTGATTTTTAATTGTAGTTGGAAAGTCTAGCTGGCCATTAATCGAATCCTGCAAATGACCGCGACTCGATGCTTGTTCAAACAATATACCAATGGTTCCGTGTAAATCAGGGTAGGTTGAACCTTTACCAGCGTAAAAATCGTCAAACGATTCTTCAGTAAAATACAGCTTATTTTCTTTATCGAACGCATCGGCGTGATATTGCGCAAGCACTCCTGTTAACTCAACATTTTTCTCTGGTGTGTATGGGTTTTTGCGGCTCGGAATACCCGGCTGAAAGAAAAACGTACTGTTGGTGCCCATTTCATGGTTGTCCGTCAATACGTTTGGACGCCACTGATGGTATTGCGTGATACGTGCACGAGACTCAGGGTGTTGCAACAACAGCCAGTCACGGTTCAAGTCGAACCAATAATGATTCACTCGACCACGGATCCAATCTTGTACATGCTCTCGGTGCTCAGGATCAGAGTTTAAGTTCATGCCTTTATGTTGATTAGCCCATTGTGCAAACCGAGCAAGACCGTCCGGATTCAAACTAGGATCCAGTAAAATTACCATATTATCCAAATAAGCAGTCACTTCTGAGCTATTTGATGCGGCTAAGTAATAAGCCACCAGCAAGGACGCATTACTGCCCGACGGCTCATCACCGTGTACGCTGTAGTTCAAATTAACAACCAGTGGATGTTTATCATGATTCGGTTTATCCGCTGCACTTAAGCGTTTTATGTGCGCAGTCTGGATATCAGATAATTTTTTATGATTTTGCTCTGACGTAATGACAACTTGCAATAAGTCGCGACGTTGATGTGATTGTCCAATGACATTAATTGACACTCTGTCACTTGCTGCATCAAGCGCGTGAAAATAGTTGAGAATTTGGTCAGGGCGTACATGCCATTCCCCAACTTGATAGCCAAGAATTGATTCTGGCGTTGGAATGTCTGGGTTATATTGCTCATCAGGCAAATAGAAACTCAACGCTTTAGGTGCGGCTTGCGTCCATGTAGACAACACAACTAAGCCAAAAACAAATAAACGTGATATCAATTTCATAATCATCTCAGTAACTAAATTGGTTTAACTGATGAACCCTACCAATTATCAACAATCCATCGCAAATTTATCGTCAAATAAATAGTTCAGTGGGTTGGCTGATGCGACGAATCAAAGTATCATAGCAATACCCTAGTAAATTAGTCGGTTTTTATATGATTACAATCTCTGAAGCAGCACAACAGCACTTTGTTAAACTGCTTGACTCTCAAGCGCCCAATACCCGTATTCGCGTATTTGTTGTAAACCCTGGCACTCGTTCTGCAGAATGTGGCGTATCATATTGTCCAGAAGATTCTGTTGAAGCGGAAGATATCATTTTACCATTTACAGGTTTTGACGCGGTAGTTGACGCCGAGAGCAAGCCTTTCCTTGAAGAAGCAGAAATTGACTTTGTAACGGATCAAATGGGCTCTCAGCTCACCTTAAAAGCACCAAATGCCAAAGCAAGAAAGGTTGATGATGACGCTCCATTAAGAGACCGCGTTCAATACTTTATTGAATCAGAAGTAAACCCGGGGCTTGCTAGCCACGGCGGTAACGTCCAAATCGTTGAAATTACCAACGACGGTATTGTTGTTCTGCAATTTGGCGGCGGCTGTAATGGTTGTTCAATGGTCGATGTAACGCTTAAGGAAGGCATTGAAAAACAAATGCTTGAGCAGTTTGATGGTGAAATCAAAGGCGTGAAAGACGTTACTGAACACCAGTCTGGCGAGCATTCTTATTACTAAATCCTGCATTAACCGTGGTATTGCTTAAGCCACTACCACGGTAACTTAATGAAATATAAGTGCGAAAATGGCCCACGATAAACTGCAACAGTTTTTACTTAAACAAGGTGCTAATCCTCAGCGCAGCGTCAAACAATTTATTATCGGTTTGGTGTTGTTTGTGATTGGAACAGGTTTATTGTACTTAGGCATTGATATGCATTATTCAGTGCAGATTGTTGGTCTTACATTAATTTCCATCGCGTTATTAGTTGCTGCTGGCGGCTATATTGGCATTGTATCCAATCGCATTGCATTTTTTCGCCATCAAGCGTTTAAAAATAAACAGCGTTTTAAAAACATAAAATAACGTCTTAGCTAACTCACAAACGTTGATACTGTCTGACTAGAATATAAGTTTGGCTTATCCCTCGAGCGAACATAAAACAACTGAACGCTAACCATAAACCGTGGTTCAACAACCCTTTCGACAGCATAAACACCATAAAAAATACGCATGCAGCAATAAACATACTGGTGAGCATTTGGCGGCTCCATGCTAACCCAACAAAAATGCCATCCATAACAAAACTGATATAACTGACCAATGGAAACAAAATAATCCAAATAACGTAATCATCCATTTGCGACTTGATCTGCTCTAAATCTGTTAACAAAGCCACTATTTGCGCGTTAAGCAGCCAGTAAAACACTATATAAAACACGGCAAAACCTGACGCCATTATGACTCCAGTGCGAATATACAATCGTAACTTGTTAATATTATTTCGACCCTTTGCTTTACCTACCAGCGACTCCAGTGCAAAAGCGACACCGTCTAAGCTAAATGAAATGAATAGAAAAAATTGCATCAAGATCGCATTGATTGCGACGCTCACCTCGCCGAATCGTGTGGCATAAATAGTTAAAAAGGAGATACATAACTGCAATAAAAACGATCGAAAAAACAAACTAGTATTGAGCTTCACCATTTGTAAATCAGGCATAAATGAAAAACGGGCAACACACTGTTTGATATTTAAAAAGCGAGAAATCCCTAACCCATAATAGACAAACAAGCCGACTTCAGCCGCAACAGTTGCATATGCTACCCCCGACACTCCTAACCCCCAGACGGGCACAAACAATATATCCAATACCAGATTAATGCTATTGCTCAACAACACCCCATACAATACAAACTTCGTTAATCCGCGTCCGATATAAAAACCAGCAAACACGATATTCATTAATGCCAGTGGTGCAATCCAAACCCGAATGGAAAAATACTGTTCAGCGCTCACCAAAGCTGTGTCTAAGTTACTTTGGTCTACCAACAATAATAAACCTGAAAACAATGACGATTGAAAAGTTAAAATCAATACCGCTAACAAACATGACCATAATAACCCTTGTCCTATAACATAAGCCTGCTGCCCTTCATCATCACTGGCTTGTGCCACCAATCCCGTAGTCGACATTCTGAGAAACCCTAACAACCAGAACATGACAGTAACCAATAAACTGCCAAGCGCGGTACCGGCCAAAAAACCAGGGTGAGCCAAGTGCCCGACAACCGCCGTATCAACAAAACCTAACAATGGCACACTGATGTTTGCTAATATCATGGGCCAAGTTAATCGCCACAGGTTTTGGCTGCTTGGTGTTTTCAAAAAGATGGTGTTTAAAATCGTCATCGTAGTTAGGGATCATTTATGAATTTAGTAAAAAAAATAGTTGTTGGATTAGCGCTTTATGCTGTTTGCCTAAAAGGTTTTGCTGCTACGGTGTTAGCTTATCATCATGTCAGCTCAGAAACTCCACCTTCCACTAGTGTTTCTGTGGAAAACTTTAAAAAGCACCTTGAGCTTATTGAAGAGTTAGGTTTGCAAGTTGTACCGATAACAACCATAACCGATGCGATAAAAGCCGGTAAACCTGTTGAGCATAATTGGATTGCGATCACGTTTGATGATGGATACAGCAGTGTCTACGATACCGCTTGGCCTTTATTAAAAGAAAAGAACTATCCGTTTTCCGTCTATATAAACCCTGCGATGGTTAAACCCAGTAAACTGTATATGGATTGGCAGCAATTGGAGGAGCTATCTGACCAAGGCGTGATCATCGCTAACCACACAATGAAACACGAAAACTTAGTGCAAGATGGCCTAACGCTGGAACAAATTACAGACACCATTTTAGAAGCTGAAGAAATCATTAAGCAACGACTTAACCAAAACCATAAAATCTTCGTCTACCCATTCGGTGAATATAACGAACAGATCGAGCAAATATTATCAAAACACGGATTTGTCGGTTTGGCACAACACTCTGGCGCAATTAATGAAACAAGCAATATCACCGCATTGTTACGATTCCCAGCCAATGGTATTTATGCCAACCCAAAAACATTAAAAAACAAGATTAATAGTTTGCCATTCGATCTTGCATCAGTTCTGCCTGTCGATACCAAACCAGACTCCTTACATCCACAATTGACAGTAAAACTGAACAGCAAGGATTTTTATCAAAGTCAGCTGGCATGTTTCATCTCTGGCTCTTCAAAGCCGCAAAAACCTGAGTGGAGATCTAAACTAGAGTTCACCATCAGCGCGGAACATGAAATTCCTAAAGGTCGAGTGAAATACAACTGCACAGCGCCATCTATAAAACATTCGGGGCGTTTTTATTGGATGTCAAAGTTATGGATCAATCCATAACGCCACTGTTCAATTCACACAAAAAAGCCAGAGCAAAAACTCTGGCTTGTAAACCAATCCTACATCAAAAAAAGTCTATTTTTTCACAGCCGCTTGCACCAGCGCTTGAGTCATTTTATCTAGTGCGACACTTTTAGTTGAAGCGCCCATATCGTCGGCAGCCTTCGGCATACCATATACCACACAGGTCGACTCGCTTTGAGTTAAAGTCAATGCGCCCATGTCTTTCAGGCGTTTTAAACCAGCGGCACCATCGGCACCCATGCCAGTTAAAATTACGGCAGTACAGTTTTTCACAATATTATCGGGAAGAGAGTCGAACATAACGTCGACAGATGGGCGGTGACGATTCACAGGTTCCGAGTGTTCTAACTTGCAATACAAGCTTGAGCCTTTAGCGACGACTTTTAAATGTTCATCACCAGGCGCCAAATAAATACAGCCATGTTCAATTTTTTGTCCATCTTCGGCTTCATAAACTTTCATCGCAGAGAGCAAGTCTAAACGGTTAGCAAATGTAGTGCTGAATACTGGTGGAATGTGCTGAGTGATCACCACTGGTGGAAAATGCGCTGGTAGTTTTGTTACCACTTCTTTGATTGCTTCTGTACCGCCTGTAGAGGCGCCAATGGCCACCAAGTGATTCGCTTTAAAGCTAAGATGTTGCCAGTTTTTGGCTAGCGAAGATAAACGTTCTGAAGGTTCTTGTTTTTTTTCACTAAACGGTCGAACGCGAGCCACTGATGCTGCCCGAATTTTGTCTTGCAATAACGCAGTATACCTTGGTAGCGCTTGTGCGAGATTGGCTTTAGGTTTTTCCAAAAAGTCGACGGCTCCGATTTCTAGGGCCTGCAGAGTTATAGGCGCACCTTCAGCAGTTAACGTTGACAACATGATCACAGGCATAGGTCTTAACCGCATTAAGTTCTTTAAAAAAGTCACCCCATCCATTTTCGGCATTTCAACATCAAGCGTTAATACATCAGGATTCAATGCTTTGATTTTTTCTCGTGCATCGTACGGATCATCAGCGGTGCCAACGACCGTCATATCCGGCACCGAATTCACGATTTCAGCAATCAAGCTTTGCACCAGCTTTGAGTCATCTACGATTAATACTTTTATCATCATGAAACCTAAAACAATTCTATATCTTGGCTAACTTCAGCAGATGGCTGCTCTAATTTATCTAAATATTGAGACTCACGGCGCTGAATTGTGTCGTTATGCGTAGTATGCAGCTTCTTCACCAACGCCCTTCCCGTTGTCGGATAAAACAGCACTTTACGAGGCCAAGTTCCGCCAACGTCTGAGCTAACAATCTCGAGGCCTTCATTTTCGATATATTCTTGCGCAAATACAATGTTTTTGTCACCCACGTCCGAAGTCATATTTGCTAATACTTTTCCACCACCAAATAACTTAACTTTTAAATTTTGCCGATAGCCACCGTATTTTAATATTTCGTTAATAAGATATTCCATAGCCCACAGCCCATAACGACATGTGTAGCTGTTATCATGTTGCCAATCCTCTACACCAAACGAGTCGCCTTTAATAGGCAACATAAAATGATTCATGCCACCTATGCCCATTTTTTCATCCCAAATACATGCAGAAATACAGGACCCTAATACAGTCGAAATAGCCTCATCCTGTTTAGTTACATAAAACTCACCGGGTAAGATTTTAGCCACTATAATATTCCGTTGCTTATCAACGTAACGCTTAATGTGACTGAACTCTGGAAAAGCCGGCTTAAACTCTAAATTCAATTGTTATACCTTCTGATATATGGTGCCGCCGAGCGCTTTAAATGCACTAACATCTCGGCTTAATGTTTCTGAATGACCAAGAATCAAATACCCATCAGGTCGTAACATTTGCGCATAACGCTCAAACAGTTTGTTTTTCGTAACCAAATCGAAGTAGATAACCACATTTCGACAAAAGATTACGTCAAAAGGCCCTTTCATTGGCCAGGGTTCTAACAAATTCAATTGCTTAAAAGTTATTAATTTCTTTAAATTATCTTTTGCTTTATAACGCTCGCCTTGCGCGTCATGCAAAAAGTACGTCTGTAGCAGCTCATTATCGATACCTGCCACACTGTCTCCTTGATAAATACCCGCTTTTGCAGTCGACAACACATTAGTGTCTAAATCAGTTGCCAAAATTTTAAAATCCCAATCTTTAGGAAAAGACTTAATAGTGCTCATAGCTATTGAATAAGGCTCCATGCCAGTGGAGCAGCCGGCAGACCAAATGCGAACCCTCTTGTCGAGCCGATGATTTTGCTTCATCTGAGGCACAATCGTATTTTTTAAAAAGTCAAAGTGATGTGGCTCACGGAAGAAGTAGGTCAAGTTAGTTGTGATAGCGTTAATAAAATCAGCAAACTCTTGGTCTTTGTTGTCTTGCAGGTACACCAAATACGTCGCAAAGTCGCTTAGGTTAAGTGCTCTGATACGCCGGGCTAGTCGAGAGTAAACCATGTCCTTTTTTTGATGACTAAGCACAATGCCGCACTCATCGTATACAGTTTTACTAATAAAACTGTAATCGGCATCCGTCATCTTAAATTCTTTATTTGCATGCATTAGCTATTCTCAGTCGCGTAAAACACGAGAGTCCGAGGTTCATCCGTTTTAACTTGCTAAAAACTTTGAGATACAAAAGAGTAGGCTATAAAAATAACCTACTCTTTTTGTCTAGAACTCTTCCCACTCTTCATCATCCGTTTGAACCGGTGTATGTACCGCTTTTGCCGATTTATTGGTTGGGCTGGCTAAACTCGCACGCTCTGCTCTAGGTGGAGCTAATGTCGCTTGTGCGTTGACATCCAGTTGGAAGAAACTTAACAACTGTTTCATAGCGCGTGCTTGTTCTGACATGGACTCACCTGCGGCCGAAGCCTCCTCAACAAGAGCAGCATTTTGTTGTGTCATTTCATCCATTTGCGCTACAGCTTTATTGACTTGTTCAATACCAGACGATTGTTCTTCCGACGCAACGCTGATGTCGGCGATGGTTTGATTCACTTTGCGCACAGACTCTACAATTTCGTTCAGCATCTCACCAGATTGATTAACAAGTGATGTACCGTCCTCAACTTTAGTCACTGAATCTCTTATTAAATCTTTGATCTCTTTTGCAGCAGCAGCAGAGCGCTGCGCTAGATTTCTAACCTCGCCTGCAACAACGGCAAATCCTCTACCTTGCTCACCAGCACGTGCAGCTTCAACCGCAGCATTTAGTGCTAATAGATTTGTTTGGAAAGCGATTTCATCAATGACACCGATAATGTCAGAGATCTTTTTACTCGATTCATTAATTTCAGCCATACTTGAAACCGCTTTACTGACGATTTCACCACCAGAAGAAGCCTTGGATACAGCTTCTTGAGCCATATCGTTAGCCATACTGGCGTTATCAGCATTTTGACGAACGGTCGAAGTCATCTCTTCCATACTTGAAGCCGTTTCTTCTAGGCTAGACGCTTGCTCTTCGGTACGTTGACTTAGATCTGTATTGCCCTGTGCAATTTCTTCAGCCCCAGTCGCAACCGTATTTGCAGCTTCCTCAATACGACCAATCACTTCAGTTAATTTATCCGCTGTAGCGTTTGCATCTCGTTTTAGTTTATCGAAGGTACCACCGTAATCTTTTTCTATACGTTTAGTTAAATCACCATGCGCCAATGCATCAAGAATATTAACGGTATCCGTAATAACACCTTCAGCTATGCTGACAATTTGATTAAGTCCTGCAGATAATTGCTTAAAGAACCCTTCTTTATCATCTTCTGTCACCCGAGCTGTTAAATCACCGTTCCCCGCAGCTTCAATCAATGCTTCTACTTCTCTCTCGATAGATACTTCCACCGTTCTGTCCAACCACTCAACTACTGTCCCTAAACGTTTTCCATCATCATCGATAATAGGGTTTGCAGTTAACGAGAATGTTCTACCACCAACAATAATTTCTGTTTTATAGGTTGTCGTTAAGCGTTCTAGCATGGCGCGTTGATGTGCTGGATTTTTGTGGAAAACATCGATGTTTTTGCCAAGAATTTGCTCCGCGTTAAAATTCGGAAGGTCTTTTCGCAAATCAGACTCAGCAATTTTTAACATGTTATGAACTGATTCGTTCATGTAAATTATGTCATTATTTTCATCGGCAACCATGGTACAAGTAGCTACATTATCTAACGCTTGTTTAACCCGAGCGTTGGTAGCTGCTAGAATTTTTTCTTTCCGCAGACGTTCAAGCTCTTCTGTCACGTCTTGCCACTCAACAACGGTTCCAATACGAGAACCATCTTTGTCATCAACAATTGGATTAGCAATTAAATCAAACGTTCTTCCCCCTACAGTTATTTGCGTTTTATAGGTACTCGTAAGCTTATCTAGCATCGCTTGTTGATGCGCTGGGTTTTTATGAAATACATCGACGCTATTGCCGACAATACTTTTCGCGTCAAAGTTAGGCAGATCTGCTTTCAAATCTGACTCAGCGTTCAGCATCATTTGCTCAGCAGCTTCATTCATATAAATGATGACGTTGTTGGCGTCCGCTACCATAGCTGAGGTCGATACGTTATCTAAGGCTTGGCGAATTCTGGAGTTTTCTGCCGCGATCTCTCGTTTGGCTTCATCCGCCGCCAATTCATCAGTGACATCTTGCCATTCTACTAACGTACCAAGGCGCTCTCCCTGAGTGCCAAGCCAAGGTGTCGCAATCAGTTCAAAGGTTAAGCCGGCTAATTTCAGTTTTGTCTCATAAGGGCTGCTTAACGCTTTTAACATTTTTCGCTGATGTGAGGGTTCTTTATGGAAATCGTCAACACAAGTGCCAATTAAATTGGCCACTGAAAAATTGGGTAATGCTTGTCGAATGGTATCTTCGCGCGCTTGCAGCATTTTTTCGACTTGTTTGTTTACAAATACAATATTTAAGTCGTTATCAGCCACCATCACATTAGCCTGGCAGTCGATTAGTATATTGGCAAAGTTTGCTGTTTCTCGTGCTTTAACTTCTGCTTCTTTTTGTGCGGTAATGTCGGTAGCAAATTTGACAACTTTAAAAACTTTGTTGTTTCGGTCGAGTACAGGGTTATAACTGGCGCTAATCCATATTTTTTTGCCACCTTTTCCGTAACGCAAAAACTCGTCAACAAACGCCTCACCCAGGGCCAATTTTTGCCAAAACTCTTTATATTCCGCACTGCCGGCGTATTCCATATCAACAAACAAACTATGGTGGTTGCCTTGAACTTCTGCGAGTTGATAGCCCATCGCAGCCAAAAAATTCTGATTGGCCGTTATGATCGTGCCATCCGGCTCAAACTCAATGACAGCTAAAGATTTATTAAGTGCATTGAGCACTAAATCACTTTCGCTTGTTGCAGATTTTGATAAATTGCTTAACCATCCCATGCTTGTCACCACCTATACGTGTTAAAACTGCTTGTTAAATATCCAATACTTTTTTTAAATCTAGTAATACAACCATTTTGTCATTGACGTTTATTAAACCTTCAATGAACTCTTTATTTTCGACATCACCAATATGTGGAGCGCCGCTCACTGCTTGTTGTTCTAAGCTGTACACATCAGATACAGCATCAACAACAATACCCATGATTTTTTCACTGCCCGCTATACGCACTTTTACAATCACCACAACCGTAATGTCAGAGTAATCAATTTTCGGAAGTTGGAACCTCAAACGTAAATCAATCACCGGAACTACGGTACCACGTAAATTAATGACCCCTTTTACATACTCTGGCGTATTCGGAATTTGCGTCATCGGTTCCCAACCTCGAATTTCTTGCACCGATAGAATTTCAATACCGTACTCTTCTTCCGCCATCATAAAGGTTAGATATTGCACAAGTTCTGCGTCAGCATCTTCAACGTTGTCAATAAGATCTAAATTTGGCGCATTACCTAAACTCATTACACTGCCTCCGACAATGGCTTATCAAAATCTAAACCTTGTTTGCCCGCTTTTTTTAGCCCAGCCAGCTTTATCAAGCCTGATATGTCTACAATTAGGGAAACACTGCCATCGCCTAAAATAGTCGCCCCGGAGATGCCATCAACTTTTTTGTAATTCGCTTCTAAACTTTTAATAACAAATTGCTGTTGCGCCAATAACTCATCAACCAACAAGCCAACTTTTTCGTTGTCACTTTCAACAACCACCAGCAAGCCATTCTCTAACTCAGTTTGCGCGTCATGATGATTAAATAAATCGTACAATCGCATGATAGGAATATACTCATCGCGCAGCCTTAAAACCTCTAATCCGCCACCCACGGTGTTTACTTTACGGGTATCTATTTGTAATGACTCCACAATGGAAACTAACGGAATGATGTAAACATTCTTACCGACGGTAATAAGCTGGCCATCGAGAATCGCTAAAGTAAGTGGTAAACGAATAGTAAATGTAGAGCCAACATTTGGTACTGATGTTACTTCGACAGTACCATTTAACGCGTTAATGTTACGCTTAACTACATCCATACCAACACCACGGCCAGACAAGTCGCTGACGGCATCGGCAGTTGAAAAGCCGGGCTGGAAAATTAATTCGTTAATTTCATCATCCGACAAATCGTCAGTTTCGGCTATCAAGCCGTTTGCAATCGCTTTTTGTTTAATTTTTTCGGTGTTTAGCCCTCTGCCATCATCAATAATTTCGATGACGATATTGCCTCCTTGGTGGTAGGCATTAAGTGTCACCGTACCGGTTTTTCCTTTACCAGCCGCTGCTCTCTCATCGGGAGTTTCCAAACCATGATCCAGTGAATTTCGAACCAAGTGCACCATAGGATCTGAAATTTTTTCCATCACGGTTTTATCGAGCTCGGTTTGTTCTCCTAATAACTTTAACTCGACTTGTTTATCCAGTTTTTGCGAAATGTCTCTTACTAAACGAGGAAACCTCGAAAATACAAAGCTGATGGGCATCATGCGAATGCGCATAACGCTTTCTTGTAAATCTCGGGTGTTGTGAGAAAGTTGCGCTAAGCCTTCGCGCAACGCTGCCAACTTATTTGCATCTAACTCATCAGACTCGCCAAGTTCATTGAGCATGGCTTGTGTAATAACTAACTCACCAACCATATTAATAAGCGAGTCGACTTTATCGGTACCAACTCGAATTGAGCCCGACTCTGACTTGGTAGAAGCTGGCTTTTCGGCTTTGTCAGCAGATTTAACTTGTGTCGTTTTAACGGCTTCACCTGCAGGCTTGTCTTTTATAATAGCGGTATCTAGAGTTTCAGGCTCAACGGGTGATTCAGTTGGTAACTGTGTTTGCTGCTGAGTCGATGGCTCAGCTTCCTCTTCAATACCGTCGCCTAGCCCCTCAATTTGCGCTTTTTTTGAAATCTCTATGATTGCATCATCTTCAACCCATTCGAAAACTTCTTTGATCTTATCCTCAGAAACATCTCCCTCAGTCTCCAAGGTAATCGTCCACTGAATAAAGCTGTCTTCAGGAGACAGGTGAGTTAAGTCGGGTAATTTTTCTAAGTTTGCTCGAACCGTAATGTCACCAACATCTTCTAAGTCTTCAAACAGAAACAGTGGCTCATTACCAGTTTTAAATAAGTGAGGCTCTGGAGAAAATAAAATTTGCCAAATTGTAATGACACTTTGTGACTCAGAGCTCGATTGTGTATCTGAAGAATCATTGATTTCTGTTGACTCTTCAATTCTTGGAGACGTTGGTTGCTCGCCATCTAAAATGGCTTGAAATTGAGTTTTTAGCTCTACCGCAAGCTCAGACTCCTGTGGTTCATCATTTTGAATCGCCACCAACATAGCTCTTAAACAATCGACGGACTTGAGTAACAAGTCCACATGTTGACTTTCTAATTCACGCTGTCCATTGCGTATTTGATCTAATAAAGTTTCGAGCACATGAGTAAAGTCAGCGATGGCCATAAAACCAAAGGTTCCACTACCTCCTTTAATCGAGTGTGCAGCTCTGAAGATAGTATTGATAATCTCACTGTCGACGTCGCCAGGCTCTAAATTTAATAATTCAGCCTCCATAGCATCCAAGCCTTCAAAGCTTTCTTCAATAAAAACTTCATAGAATTGGGACAGATCAATACTCATACTTTTTTCCTTTAAAGCTCAAATATCGTCAATTAACGAGCAACTTTTTTAATAACGGCCAATAGTTGCTCAGGATTAAATGGTTTAACAATCCAACCTGTGGCGCCAGCAGCCTTACCTTCCGACTTTTTATCCGTGCCAGATTCGGTTGTTAACATAAGAATAGGAGTAAATTTAAACTGTGGTAACGCTCTTAGGTTTTTTACAAGCGTTATTCCGTCCATTACTGGCATGTTTACGTCAGAAATTATGACGTCGAATTGGGCTGATTGCGCAATGTTGAGCGCCTCTTGACCATCTTTAGCTTCGGTGACGTCGTACCCAGATTTTTTTAGAGTAAAGCTCACCATTTGACGCATTGATGCAGAGTCGTCAACAGCTAAAATTCTTTTCATGTAGTTTCGTCCTTATTTATCAAAAACTTGTTTACTGAATTATTCCGTAACGTTTAGGAACTGAGCGACACCAAGCTTTTCTGTTGCGTTAACTAATACTTGACTGTTGCCAACCCAATTAATTGCATTTCCCGTCATTGATAACGACTTTTGCAATGAGCAAAGCGCTTGCACTGACGCTGTATCGATCGCCTCTACCTCGGAGACATCTATGTAGACGGGCTGTGCTGAATCGAGTAACTCAGTAAGTTGAGAGCACAATGCCTCAACTTCACTGATATGTAGTTTTGTCGATAGTTTCATCTATCGTCCTAAACGTTAAACAGTAACTTACTAAATAGATTAGTTGGGATTTTTGATATTTCCAGACTTTAAATCATCATTTGTGCTAATTAGATCAATAAATTAGCGAAGAAAAATCAGAAAGTAGAAGTTGGGTGTCGATAGTTGGGACTTTGCCGACCGAAATCTCAGGTTTAAAAATGGCACTTATGCGGCCATGAGGATTTATTAAAACAACTGAGGCACTGTGATCAACATAGTAATTTTCTTGGTCACTACTTGGTATTGAATACATGAGTCCTAGATTGGTTACAAATGGATACAAATCTTTGTGCTGAGCGCCGAGGCCTTTGATATCTTTGTGGAAATAATTCACATATTGCGCTCGTTTTTCGACTGTGTCTCTTTGCGGATCAACCGAGACTAACAGCACTTGAACTGGCTGTTCGCTCACCTCATTTAACTTAGGTAAGAGCCCGCTTAATTTCGCCATCGTCATTGGACAAATATCCGGGCACGAAAGGTATCCTAAAAAGACTAAGCTCCATTTGTCTTTTAATTCTTCATTAGTAAACGGCTGGTCAGTCTCATCAATTAATGTAAATGGTTTGATCTCCCGCTCTTGCTCGTAAACTTGTACTAAATTTGAGTAATTCACATCGCTGTTTATTTGATAAAAATAAACACCGCCAATCAAGGCAAATATAGCGGTAACGGCAAGTATTAGTTTTTCGGCAATCTTCATAATGTGATAAGTAAAACCTGTTAAAGCTTAATAAAGTGGTCTAGTAATAGTGCCATAAAAATCCACAATAAATGCCAAATTGAGAATTTAAAGGTATCAAACGCTATATTTTTTTGCTCTGTAAATTTCAATTGAAGTACGTACTTAAGAAACATCAAGTTAAGTACTGAACTGATGATCAAATAAATCACGCCAGTCATACCAACGAGGTAAGGTAGTAGACAAACTACAAATAACAAAAATGTATATAATACGATCGCCGACTTAGTGAATTCGACCCCATGTGTCACCGGCAGCATAGGAATATTTGCTCTAGCGTAGTCATGCCTTCTGTGAATCGCTAACGCCCAAAAATGTGGCGGTGTCCAAGTAAAAATAATCATCACAAGAAAGTATGCGTGTGCGTGTAACTCGCCAGTCATTGACGTCCAACCTAACAAAGGCGGCATTGCTCCGGCCAATCCACCAATAACGATGTTTTGTGGTGTCAGGCGTTTTAAAACCAGCGTATAAACTACGGCATAACCAAAAAGGCTAGCAAGTGTAAGCCAAGCAGTAAGTGGATTAATTTCTGCGTATAACAGTACAAAACCCAAAACAGCTAGTATTAACGCAAATACCACTGCTGTTTGATTTGATAAGCGTTGTTTTGCCAAAGGGCGATTATGAGTCCGTGCCATTTTGGCATCAATACCCTGATCGACAATATGGTTGATTGCAGCCGCCGCGGCTGATAACAAACCAATCCCTAAACTTGCAATAACGACTCTGTATAAATTCGGCAGCTCAGGTTGTGACAGAACCATACCAACAATCGCAGTTATGACTAACATCATCACCACCTTGGGTTTTGTGATTTGATATAAATCTTTGATAATTTGAGTTTTGAAATGTGACTCTTGATAAGTCATTGATTTACTAAGGCCCATAATTACTCCTTCACCCAAGTATTAAAACTGGATTGCTGAATATTTTGATGTCGCATCATGTATAACAAACTAATTAAACTTGCCAATAAACACAAGGCAATAAAATTATGTGCAACAGCGACTAATAAAGGTAATTGAAAAACTACGTTCGCCACACCTAAGGCAAACTGTGTTGTCACTAGACCAGCTAGTAACAAACTAATATTTTTTAAACGTGTGCTTCTTGATTGCAACAAAATCACACACAACCAAACCATCACACCGAACACAAACACAGCGCCAATTCGATGCAGAATATGAATCGTCATTCGCGCTTCGTATGGCAATGCCCCATATTCATAAGTGGTAACATCATCTGGAATAGAAAACGCTTGTTCAAAGTCTAACCGTGATTGCCACTGCCCCTCACAAATCGGCAACTCGGTACAGGCAACGGCTGCGTAATTTGCTGCGGTCCAGCCCCCTAGTGCTATTTGCAGCATAAGTACTAATAACGCAATTTTTGCTACTTGATAATATTTATGGCAATTAAGCGAAGGTGACGACTGTATATTACTCAAACTTAAGTGGCGCCTTGTCGACAGCGCCATCACCACCAACAAACAAAATGTGGTAAAGCCACCCAGTAAATGTCCCATTACCACCAGAGGCATTAAATTCATGGTCACTGTCCACATGCCAAGAACGGCCTGAAAACAAACAGTTACCAACAATACCGACGCCAGCACTCGGCTTTGTTTGACTTTAAGAGTGATAAAAAACATGGCCGCAATGACTAACCCAAGCGCCCCCGCTAAATAGCGATGGATCATTTCATTCCACGCTTTGCTAATTTCAACCGGGCGTTCTGGAAACGCTTCAGTGGCCACTTTTATATCTTCATGATGTGTAGGTACCGTTAGAAAACCATAACAGCCCGGCCAGTCTGGGCAGCCTAACCCGGCGTCCGTTAATCGTGTATATGCACCTAAAATCACCACAAACGCAGCCAGTAAAATAGCAAAAATATTTAATCGATATAAAAATTTCATCCGTGTCTATCCTACTCGAGCGTAATTAAGTAACTTCTTCAAATCAGCCAATATAAATTTGCTAGTTTGAATCGTTTGTTCACGATCTAAACTGCCTTTATACCTTAAAATAACTTTGCCAAACGGGTCTACCACGTACAAATAATCAACACTCAATTTGCTGTTGCTGACAGCTTCTAAGTCAATATGATTATATTCACTAAGATCAATTGGTTGCTCAGATAGTACGGTCGCTTTTACACGCTTTTGCAGCTTACCCAAAGCACTGTGTGTTTGATTCAAACCATAAAGCTGCTCTTTGCACAATTGCTCACAATTCATACTTGGCTGATAGACAATACGCCATTGTGGCCGTTCGTGTGACTGACTTTGCTCTGAAGGTACGCCGGTAAAGTGGGGAATTGATATTTCTTGTTTTAAAAACTCGCCTTTAGCCGTTGCACCGGGAGTAAACCACCCTAACTGCAACACCAGGTAAGCTAAAACTAGGGGAACAATGGCCATCGCCAAAAAGATGCCAAAAAAAGACTTAGCTCGCATTATTACTTTCCTTCTCAACTTCAATACGATTTGTTTTTTTATAACTCGCAAACGAGAATACAACCAAACTAGCAATGGCTAATAAAAACCATTGAACGGCATAGGCCACATGTTTCTCCGGTGGCATTACAACGGGTTGATACAATTGAGGCATACCATTAATACTGTCAGAATCCGCAAACGCCACCAGCGGAGGCACGTCTTGTAAAAAAATTTGTCGATATGTTTGCACTCGTTGAGGGCTTAACTGCTCTTTTGCATCGTCCAACAAAAGTTGCTCAAAGTTTTTCGCTTTTAACGTAGCTTCAATAACCACGTTTGCAGGTAGTTCGATATTCGGCAACTTATCTCGATACTGCCCGGCAGGTATCCAACCTAAGTCAACCAACAAAAAATCTGGTTTTGACACGTCGTCTTTTGACATGCGCAATTTAACCACCACACTATATCCAACTCTGCCATTGTGTGTTTTGTTGTCTACCAACCACACTTGATTAAGATCTATATCACCGCTTAAGTGAGCTCTGCGACCATGCAAGGATTCAGGCCTAGTCTGTAATTCTTGCAGCAATTGTTGAGACGTTAACACTGATAATTCACTAAACGCTTTCAGTTCCATTTCTTTTTGTTCAGCGCGGTCTAACTGCCAAAACCCCAACTTGCACATAACTAAAAAAGCGAGCAAAGTAATAATGGTTGGGATCAACTTAAATGAAAAACTACGAATATTTGCCACCTACTACTTAATATGTGTTGGGAATCACAATTATGGAACTCATCGTTAAAATTTGTGCTATCGGTATTTTGCTAATGATCGTCTTTAACTTATTTAAAGCGATGATCTGTATGTTAAACCCGAAACCTGACCAACCTTCTATGTCTGAATTCATCGGAAAACGATTAAAATTTTCCGTATTTTTAGTCTTATTGTTACTGTTATGCTTGGTGTTTGGCGTGATCACACCAAACCCAAGCCCTTACTGATTCTTGCCTTTCTTTACAGGATGTAAACAAAGATAAATAACATCACCCAAACCACATCGACAAAATGCCAATACCAGCTTGTCGCTTGAAACCCGAAGTGGTTTTCTGGTGTAAAGTGGTCCTTAATGACAATCCGTAACAACATAATAAACAACATGATGGTACCTAGTGTTACGTGTAATCCGTGAAAGCCCGTAAGCAAGAAAAAGGTATTACCATAAATACCACTCGACAACATTAGTCCCATTTCTTGATAAGCATGTACATATTCTTCCACTTGTAAAAACAAGAAGATAACGCCCAATACAACAGTGGTGGTTAACATGACTTTTAATTGCTTGCGTTTATTTTGCTCCAAGCCAGTGTGAGCAAAGTGACAAGTAATAGAGGAAATCAGAAGAATAACGGTGTTAATCAACGGTAACCCATTCCATCCCATAGCTTCAGTCACAGTGCCACTCGGCGTTTGCGTTAGTGGCCAAATGGCTTCAAATGTCGGCCAAAGAATTTCATGGGTCATGGCATTATTGCTGGCACCGCCTAACCAAGGAACCGAAAACGTTCTGGCATAAAAAAGAGCACCAAAAAATGCAAAGAAGAACATCACTTCAGAGAAAATAAACCAGCTCATCCCTTGCCTAAATGATCTATCCATTTGTGGGCTATATTTTCCAGCCATAGATTCATCAATCACGTTTTTGAACCAGCCGACCAACATATAGATGATCACCGCAATGCCGAGCAGTAATAAATAACCGCCATAACCGCTGGATTCATTTTTTAAATCATTAACATAATTACCCGCGCCAAACGCGATGAGAAACAACCCAATTGCGCCTACAATCGGCCACGGACTCTGAGCTGGTACATAATATTTTTGATATTGTTCACTCATAACTTACCCTCGTTTGAGCAGTGTTTTCATTCATCACAAATAATTTGTCGAAGTCTTCAGGTTTAATACTGTTACCAATATCAAATAAAGTATAAGACAAGGTTACTGTGGAATATTCTGTAGGTAGTTCTTTGTCGATATAAAACTGCAATCCTAAGTCGGCTTGTTGGCCTTGCACTAAGGGTTGCTGATTAAAACAAAAACACTCTATTTTATTGAAGTAGGTTGCTGCGACTCCCGGACTGACCGAAGGCACAGCTTGCACTACCATGTTATTTGCAGAATAGTTAGCGACTTGAAAATTCACTTGATGCATTTCACCAGGGTGTACTTTCATCCTTTTCACTTCAGGCTGAAATTTCCACGGTAAATTGCCTTGTGTGCGAGCAATAAACTCAACGGTGACTAACCGACTCTCATCAACTGAGTCGGATATTTGCGCCGCTACGGTACTGGTTTTGCCATTGATACCCGTAATTTCGCAAAATACGTCGTAAAGTGGCACTAACGCAAAACCAAAACCAAACATACCAAACGTTGCCAGTACTAACTTTTTCACTAGTCGTTTGGATGCTTGTTCTCGAGTTTCAGCACTTAGTGCAGCGTCATTGTTATCGTTGTGTGATTCAGCCATAACTCAATTACCTAAAGCAGTAGATAGCCAACTATTCTTATTTCAATTACTTGATTTTTGGTGGCGTATCAAATGTATGATATGGAGCTGGTGAAGGAACTTCCCACTCTAAACCTTCAGCGCCTTCCCACACTTGATCTGTCGCTTTTTCGCCGCCTTTAATACACTTGTACACAACAGCAACAAACAGCAATTGCGACAAACCAAAGGCAAAGCCGCCAATACTAATTATTGCGTTAAAGTCAGCAAACTGTGTCGCATAGTCTGGGATCCGTCTTGGCATTCCAGCTAATCCAACAAAGTGCATTGGGAAAAACAGGACGTTCACTGAGATTAGGGATAACCAAAAATGTAGCTTAGCAAGACCTTCATCAAACATGTGTCCAGTCCATTTAGGCAACCAATAATAAGCTCCAGCCATAATTGAGAAGATAGCCCCGGTAACCAAAACATAATGGAAATGTGCAACCACAAAATAGGTATCGTGATACTGGAAGTCGACTGGCGTAATTGCCAACATCAAGCCGGAGAAACCACCTATGGTAAACAGCACTATAAATGCAATGGCAAACATCATAGGTACTTCAAACGTCAACGCCCCTCGCCACATAGTCGCCACCCAGTTAAATACCTTAACCCCGGTGGGTACTGATATCAGCATGGTACAGTACATAAAGAACAACTCACCAAAGAGCGGCATCCCGGTTGTGAACATATGGTGAGCCCACACGACAAAGGACAACAACGCAATCGATGCGGTTGCATACACCATAGAAGCATAGCCAAATAACTTTTTGCGGCTAAACGTAGGGACTATTTGAGAGATAACGCCAAACGCTGGCAAGATCATTATGTAAACTTCAGGGTGACCAAAGAACCAGAATATATGCTGGAACATTACAGGATCGCCCCCTCCCGCTGCATCAAAAAACGATGTAGCAAAGTACTTATCCGTCAGTACCATAGTCACAGCACCTGCTAATACAGGCATAACCGCGATAAGTAAAAATGCGGTAATTAACCAAGTCCATACAAACAGCGGCATTTTCATCATCGTCATGCCCGGCGCCCGCATATTAAATATGGTTACGATGACATTAATGGCACCCATGATCGAGGAAATACCCATGATATGAATCGAAAATACAAACAGCGCAGTACTATCATTACTGTAAGTCGTCGAAAGAGGCGCATAAAAAGTCCATCCAAAATTAGGACCGCCACCTTCCATGAATAACGAAAGAAGTAGAATTAAAAACGCGAATGGTAAAATCCAAAAGCTCCAGTTAT